>NZ_CALUWY010000021.1 GCF_944324615.1 uncultured Mailhella sp. | reverse complement strand
GGCGCACGCTTGCCGCTCGCGTCCTGTCGCGTGCCCTCCCCCGCCTATGACGGCCCCCGGAACGCCACTGATGCGGCAGAACAGGGAAAAACGCTCCTCGGCGGGGTGGGTCAAACGCGTCTGCCTGCAAAAACGCCCTTCTCCGGCCCTTCCGGCATCTCTCCCCCATCGGAACAGATACACGGGCAAACTCCCGGCAGCATCCGGCCTTCCCGGACATTCCCCGCCATACAGAGCCCGGGCGCACGCTTGCCGTCCCCGGCCTTTCCCACACCCTCCCCCGCCTATGACGGCCCCCGGAGCGCCACCGATGCGGCAGAACAGGGAAAAACGCTCCTCGGCGGGGTGAATCAAGCGCGTCTGCCTGCAAAAACGCCCTTCTCCGGCCCTTCCGGGCATTTTTCCCCATCGGAACAGATATGGGCGACCTCCCGGCAGTATCCGGCCCTGCCCGGCCATTCCCCGCCATACAGAGCCCGGGCGCACGCTTGCCGTACCCGGTCTTTCCCGCCACCTCACCGCCCATGACGGCCCCCGGAACGCCACTGATGCAGCAGAACAGGGAAAAACGCTCCTCGGCGGGGTGGAAAACGTGCTCCGGAACCGTACTTGCGCAACTTTTTACCGGAAAAATGAAAAAAAAGAGGAAAAAGGCCTTTTTTCCTCTTGCCAAAGGCGGACTCTTCCTATACAAATCTCTTCGTCGTGCCGAGGTAGCTCAGTTGGTAGAGCAGGGGACTGAAAATCCCCGTGTGGGCAGTTCGATTCTGTCCCTCGGCACCATATTTTTTTAAAGCCCGGATGTATCTCTCCAGGCTTTTTGCGTTTTCGGCGCTTCTCTTCCGCCTGCTGTTCCTGGTGCAGCGCTCCCTCTGCGTATCCTGCGGGAAGCGCTGTCAGACATCCCGCCCCGACTCTTCCGGCAGTAACAGGGAATGCTGCTGCCATGCCTGCGGACATGCAGGCCCTGCCGCATTCCCGCCCCGGCGCACGGCATCCGGCATTGCTTCCCACGCCGGTTCTCCCAGCTTGTCGAAGGCGCCCCCCTCCTCCGGAAAAAGTCCGGCAGAACGCAGGCTCCGGCGGCACAGGCTGTGCCGGAGAGGCGTCTCCACTCAGCAGACAAAAAAGCCCGGCCGGGAAGGCACGGGCTCTTTTTCGCAGGCACGCTGTCTACAGGTCATGCACCGCCGGGTTCCTCTGCAGGTATCGGATGCTCCGCCTTTTTCCCTGCAAAGGAACCCGGTTTCTCTCTGTAACGGTGTTATCAGGCTGTATGGCGGCAGGCTTCTCCTTCAGGAAAAACGCATGACGACAACAAGCCGGCCTTCCTCGTCGCCGCAAGCCTTGAGGTTCCCGATTCTGCGGCCTGCCTTTTCCTGCATGGCAGGCAGCATCCGCGCCCACGCGTCATGGACAGCGCCCGCACCTCTTGTTCCGTCCGTTTTCCGGCGGAAAAGAATCCGTGCCGATACAAGTTCCTCTTCTCAGATTCTCTGTCTCCGCAGGTCGGAGAAGCCGCTTACATATTTCTTCCGTAGAACGGATGGATCTTATCCATATAGCTGCACACATCCGTATCCACGCCATAAACGAAACAGGCGATATTGGTAGAGGGATATGCACTTATTTTCTCACCAGCGAACTCAGTAAGCACCACCTGCGCTTCCGAGGCATTTTTCATACTCTTATCGACATAGATAAATTTAATACTGAACTTCTTTCCCTGATCATTTTTAACATTAACGACATATTCACCCATGCCGTTTCCATGTTTTATATCATTGGTGCTGTATTCAAATCCCTTTTCTTCAATGACATCCATGATGCTTTCTTCAAGGTCGATATCATATTTATCTTTCACATAATCGTTCAACTTATCGTACATCACTTCACGCTGTTCAGGAGCATTGCTGTTTTCTCCGGAAACAGTCATTTCCACTTCAAGGGCATCGAACAGCGAGGTTTTATGCGCAGCGTCTTCCGCATCGTCCATATAGAAGAAATAAAAACATGCCGAGAAAATAATCCACAGAAAAAACAGCTTTCCGATAATCTTCATACCATTTCTCCATAAAAAGATAAAAAATAAAACAAGCTATATCCTGTATCTGAAATATATTATTTATGAATACCCTCTTCACCTCCAGAATGTATCTATTTTCAGAAATATTTACGTCGCATGGTATGCCGTCACGGCAAGGTGAGCCCCGGCTTTTCAGCGGATCGCCCTTGCCGTCGGCAGAAGAATGCCCGATTTCCGGACCTCTCTGTCTTCTCGTGTCTGCCGTATCGAACGGCCCCGGATTTTCCCCCATGCAGAGCGTACAGAACGGCTCTTCCCTTTCCCGGCCCGACGAACGCCCCATGCCGGGCGGCAGCAGGCTGTGGACAGGTGCGCGGCCCTTCCGCGCCCGTCTCTTCCGCTTCCGTCTCCCCTTCTGTCCCCCCTTTCTCCATAAGAATCTGTTCGACAACCGGGGCAGATACGGTGCGGATTCCCCCTTGCCGTCGGCAGAAGAATGCCCGATTTCCGGATAACTCTGTCTTCTTTATGTCTGCCGTATCACGGCCCCGGATTTTCCCCATGCAGAACGTACGGAACGGCTCTTCCCTTTCCCGGCCCGACGAACGCCCCATGCCGGGCGGCAGCAGGCTGTGGACAGGCGCGGCCCTTCCGCGCCCGTCTCTTCCGCTTCCGTCTCCCCTTCTGTCCCCCCTTTCTCCATAAGAACCTGTTCGACAGCCGGGGCAGATACGGTGCGGATCGCCCCTTGCGTATGTGCCGGAGCTTCCATGGCGGCCGCATCTGACCTGTTCAGGGCACAGCCCTCAGACCACTCCTTTCATCCACCGGTAAAAGGAGTGTCATGACAGGCTCAGGACTTGCATTTTTCCTTCCGGCTTTTCCCCAGAACGCCGGAAGGCACAGACTCTTTTTTTTCGCAGGGCACGCGGCCTGTACAGGCATGGCGCTCCGGGCAGGCCCGCGCGTATTCAGGGCGCAGGGCCGGATTCCGGGCGTTCCGCCGCCATGTCCGGCCCTGCGGCCTGCTATGCGTGAAAAGACACTCCCTCCCCCACCTCAGGCCAGGTATTTCTTACGCGCTCGGACACGCAGAAATAGCGGTACCAGATGGCGGCCATGACGCACATGCCGAAAAGGTTGCCCAGCGTCTCTGCCGAATAGGCGGCTCTGAGGATGGGCATAAGCTGCGCGCCGGAGACCGTGAGGGTCAGCATCATGGCAAAGAGGAACGGGAGCACGGCGTTGACCAGCACCGTGCCCACGATGATTTTCTTGATTCTGGCCACAGCCCCCGGACGAAGCCGGACAATGTGGTACAGCGCCAGGGCGTACAGTCCGTACCAGACCACGCTCAGCACCACGATGAAGAGTTCCGCCGGAAGCAGCGCGGGATTCGCGGCGGCAAAGAGCAGATCCCGCACCAGCTGGACCAGCATCACCACAATGCTGATTGCGCCCAGCACCACATACAGAAGAAGCCATCCGCCGAGGCCCCGGGGGCCGGGAGTCAGCACAGTACCCTGATCAGCCATGGATCAACGTCCCTTCTTTTTATGGATTTCCTTTTCCAGCTCGTTCAGAAGAGAAAGCATTTCCTTGGCGGGCATGATTCTCTTCCACACCATGCTGTTGGTCAGCCGGGCCGTTCCCTGCGTTCTGGCGAATTCCACATGTTCGGCAAACGCTTCGAGATTATTGCGGAAGTTGGTATTGAGCCTGTCGTCTCCCGCGTATTCCTTGCGAAGCTGAAGGATCTTGTTGGCCACATCCTTCGGAGGATATTCCGCGATTTCCTTCACGCTCAGGCGGTAGAAGTTGGTGGAAATCTCCAGGTTCCGGTAATGTTCAAGGATCTGCTCCTTCATCTGCTTTTCCTTGGCGGCCGGAAGATTGGGAATCTTCTTCTTCACATCCTTGAGCACATAATTCAGCTGATAGCAGCGGAAGGCGATGTTGGAGAGAGAATCGGCCTTGTACACCGCAGAACGCAGGGAGCTGAGAAGGTTGGCGTCTCTTTCGCGCGTGAGGGAGGCGTTGACGTCCTTCAGAAGATCCCTGAACTGATCGAGATTACTCTTCACAAAGGGCGAGGACGTGGCTCCGTAGATTTTTTCCAGCTCCCGCAGGGGATCGCCGGAAAGATCAATGGACACAAGCCTGTCCCTGGAAGCGGGCTTTGCGCCGGCGTCCTTTTCGGGAGCGGCTTGCTGAGCTTCCGGTGCAGCCTGCACATCGGGCTGCTCCTCAACCTGCGCAGAAGGCTCCGGAGCGGAAGCCACGGCGCCGCTCAGCTGTTCCTCTTCCTTGAGAATGCTCATGGCGCGCTTCATGCCCGGCACGTTGATGGAGGCAAGCACCACCCGGGCCCCCAGAGAACGGGTGCTGTAGGGCAGGAACGAGCCGTCGGCCTGCTTCTGGAACATCTGCACTTCCACGCGCTTGCCCGGATACACGTCTTTTTCATCCGTGGCCAGGAAGCTGCCGCCCTTGACCAGCAGGCCGCCTTCCGCGCCGTGCAGACGCCGGACATGACCGCCGCCCGCCACGGTATCGGAAATGGTGAAGCGGAAGCCCCCCTGCACGAATTCCGCCACGTTGCCGGCCATGTCGTACACGCCGAGAGTGTTGGCCATGCGGGAGCCTACGGGCATGGGCGCATCGTAACGGGAACCGAAGATGGCGTAATCTTCCACCACGCGGCCCTCGTCGAG
Organism: uncultured Mailhella sp.; assembly: GCF_944324615.1. Taxonomy (GTDB): domain Bacteria; phylum Desulfobacterota; class Desulfovibrionia; order Desulfovibrionales; family Desulfovibrionaceae; genus Mailhella. The sequence continues at coordinate 43,817 of NZ_CALUWY010000021.1, read as the reverse complement.
CACAAAGTCATTGTCCACCTGCACCTCGGGCGGAAGGTTGCCTCCGCGTGCGGCAAATTCCCATTCCGCTTCCGTGGGAAGGCGGAGGAAGGCCGGAACATTGTCGATGCGGGGCACGGCGTCGACGTGGGAGGAAAGCAGCCACTCGTTGTATTTACGGAAGAATTCCTGAAGATCGTACCAGGAGATGTCGCTCACGGGGAGGTTTCCGCCTTCGGTGACTTCCTTGCCCTCCATGACGGCGGCCCACTGCGCCCGAGTGATTTCATATTTGCCTATGAAGTAATAGCAGTAGGCGTCCTTTTCATCGGCGGGGAGCTTTCCGCTCCAGGCTGCGGGCAGATTCTCCTGCCGGAAGGGCGCGCTGATGTGGGCGGCCATCTGCTTTTCATACAGGCTCCGGCCCTCCTCGGTGGAGCTCAGGCCCATGGGAAACTGCTTGTCCCCCAGAAAGCCGCTCACAGGAATGGCCACGGGGCGCAGCACCATGGTCATGCCGCAGGGCATGGGCAGTTCGATATCGTCGGAAGCGGGACGGGGATTGCAGCAGTCGGCGGGGCTGAGTGCTGCGGCAGTCGTCTTCCTGGCCGGTTTGAGCGCGGCCTCGCCCGTACAGGGCAGAAGAAGAAGGCCCGCCAGAAGAGAAAGCACAACGGTCTGTTTCAGCATGGTTACCTCTACAGTTCTCTGATAACGGCTGAAGGTTCAATGGCGGAGGCCCGTATCGCGGCACGCAGTGACGCAAGGACGGAAAGCGCCTGGACGCAGAGAAACGTCAGACAGAGGAAGGCGGCGGACACGGTGCAGATGGCCTCGCCGCCCGTTCTGTCGGAAAACATCATATCAATGGCAAAGGCCACAAGCCCGTAAAAGCCGAAGGCCAGAAGGCAGCCGGTTCCGCCCGTTGCAAGAGCCTGCACCACGGGATAGACCAGCAGCGAGGAGCGCGTGAAGCCTATGAGGCGCAGCATGCCCATGAGCTTCCACTTGCGGCGCACGGCGGCCTGTGCGGTGCTGGCCATGAAGGCGAAGAAACCGGCGCAGGTGCTGAGCGCAATGAGCATGATGACCGAAGAGAGGGTGGAATCGATGTTCTTGATGTTGGCAATGTCGCGGGAACGGGTCTTGACCGGAACATCCTGGGAAACGAACCACTGTTCAAGCTTCTCCACATCGTCCAGTGAGGCCGCATAGGCGCGGAACGACTCGAAATGCCGGACTTTGGCCGGAGGAAAATCCCCCTCGAAGCGCAGAAGTTCCGACGTCACGCCGTCGCGGAAATCCTGTATGGCCGTCAGGGTGTTCATGTCCACAAAGCCCGTGTCCATGCCCGTGGCCTCGGGCGGAAGCACGCCCTTCACCGTGAAGGTCAGTTTCTTCTGCTGGAATTTCCCCGAAGACAGCCTGCGCCCCAGGGAGGCGGACACTTCGTCCCCCGCAGCGACCTTGAGCTTTTCCGCAGCCGTGGCGGCAAGCACGATTTCAAAGTTGTCCGGCGAGGAACAGGGCGCGGCTATGCCGTGGCGGGAAAGGACGGGATCGCCGGGAGCGCTAGCCTCCAGCGTGACGGTACGGCGCACGCCTTCCCCGGCCACAAGCTGTATTTCGGAAGCCACGTCGCGCGTGCGCCCTATGCAGAACACGCATCCGGGCTGCGCGCCCGCCTTCCCGATGAAGGCCTCGTCAAAGCCCGCGCCCCTGCCCCCGGCAGGAATGAGCACCAGCACGGCAGGATCGCTCATAAGGTTCTCGCGGAGCCTTTCGATCACCCCCATGTGCACCCCGTGCAGCACCAGAAGCGGGGCAAGCATGCTGGCCAGGGCGAGCACGCCGCAGAAGGAAAGATTGCTTTCCCGCAGCCAGTCCCGCAGGGCAAGGCGCATCGACAACATGGAGAGATGGAACATCTACGCTTCTCCCCCCCGCTCATCCAGAACGGCGCTTAAATGATCCCCCTCACTGCGCACCACGATGGGCACTTCCCTGAAGGCGAATTCGTGCACGAGAGACACATCGTGCGAAACCATGACCACGGAGGCGCTGCACTCGCGCACCACGTCGAGAAACAGCTTCATGACCTTGCGCGAAAGCCCGGGGTCAAGGGCGGCCGTGGGTTCGTCGGCCAGCAGCAGGCGCGGCCGGGGAGCAAGCGCCCGCGCTATGGCCACGCGCTGCCTTTCCCCTATGGAAAGCGTATCGGGCCAGGCCCTGCGAAGGCGCGTGATTTCCAGCCTGTCCATGAGTTCCGCGGCCCAGGCGCGGGCCGCGGCATTGTCCGTGCCGGAGGCGTGCGCCGTGAGCGCAATGTTCTCCTCCACCGTGAGGAAGGGAAAAAGACCGCCCGTCTGCAGGACATAGCCCATGTGCACGCGCCTCAGATCCGTGAGCAGCTCCGTCCGGGACTGCTCCCAGAGACCGGCCACGTCCACTTCCTTTTCCCCCGTACAGAAGACAAAGCGCTCCGCGCCGTCGGGACGCAGCACCATGCCCAGAATGTCGAGCGTGGTGCTCTTGCCGCATCCGCTCGGCCCGGTAATGGCGATGCGCTCCCCTTCCTGTACCGAGAAGCTTCGGACATGGAGGCGGTAGCCCGCCCCCATGTCGCGCTGCTTCATGACGTTTTCAAGCTTCGTTATCATCAGGGAAGCATGTTGAGGGGAACACGATACACCCATTCATTGCTGTTGGTGGAGCCGAAGCCCTCCCAGTGGGTGTTGTCGCGGTCGTATTCTTCATAACGACGCACCAGCCCCTTCAGGCGGCTGATGAACTTCTGCCTTTCGCCGGTGCTCATGTCCAGCCAGTCCTGCTGACGGAGGCGGAGCACTTCGCTCTTGTAGGGCAGGCCGTCCAGCACCTCAAGCAGCACGCCCTTCTGCGCCAGGTTGGCGCCGGGGTCCTTGTTGAAGCTGGAAGGATCGCGGCTCATCTGAGCGGCGGCGGACATGAGCTGTTCGTAGAAGTTGAACTGCTCGCTGTCCTGCAGGAAGGCCTCTTCGGCCGTGGTGATGATGAGCTTGAGCTGCTTGCGGAGCTGGCTGAGCTGAAGCTTGGTCAGAAGCACCGCAGGATACACCACGGGCACGGGCGCGGCGTTGGGGTTCTCCTCCAGCGCGGTGAGGTCGGCGTCGGCTATCCAGGCGCTGACCACCTGCGGAGCGCGCGTTCCCTTGTGATCGCCCACAAACTGCAGCTGCATGGCGTAACCTATGGTTTCCGCCGTGCGGCGCGCCATTTCCTCGGCAGAAAGCTCTGCGGAAAGCTCCTGCGTCTTCGGCTTCTGCATGGCGCCGCCCTTGAGCTGCTTTTCCGCAATGGCGCAGTAGGTGTCGGCAATGAGCCTGCCCACGGCGTTGAAGGCCTTGGCGCCCTCGGCGGGCGTGGGGGCGTTGATGGGAATGTAGCTTGAACGGTTGTTGCTCAGTATCGACAGTTCCCGGTAGCACTTTTCCGCGTAGGCGTGATTCTTCCTGCCGGCAGGGGTTTTCACATGCACGGCCGTGAGGAATATCTTGTTCGTGCGCAGGTAGTCCGCCATGCCTTCCGGACTCATGCCGGTATTCGACGTGGGATCGCTGCCCGCCAGGGGACCGGCGTCCGTGATGAGCAGCATGGTCCTTGCGTCCACCTTGTCCCAGCTCAGGGCGTCCACGGCTTCCTTCACGCCGGCGAGGGAGTCCTCGTTGAAGTCATGGGTGGAAGCGGTGCATTCCTCCACCTGCTGAAGCAGATTCTCCAGCACGTCGCGTTCCGCCACGGTGGCAAAGTCGCTCACGATGCGGGTGTTGTATTCCGTGGCCGGGCGCTTTTCCACATTGCTGCGGAAGGCCACCACGGCGATGGCGACATTGTCCTTTGCGGGAGACTTCTGAAGCCTGTCGTACACGGTGCGGATGATTTCGCGCGTCTGGTCGATATAGGGCTTCATGGACTTGGTGGTGTCGATGACGAACACGATGCCCGTGGTCATGCCGTCGGACTTCTGCTCCTGCTGCGCGTCGGCCTTCTTTTCCTCTCCCGGCACGCCGGGATCGATGCAGGCCACATGCAGAAGCTGCGTGCCGCTGTCGTTGAACTGCGTGTCGATGTCCAGCACAGGCAGAAGATAGAAGTTCTTCTGCGAGACCTGACCGTCCTTTTCCATGGGTTCCGTGGCTATGACGGGCAGATCCGCGGGCTTTCTGGCCCCCGGAGTGTTGAACAGCTCCACATACTGCGCCACCGTGTCCTTGATGCTCTCGGCCGTGCAGACTTCCTGAACGGCCTCATGGCTTCGGAAGAACAGCACGGGCTGACGCCCCATCTGATCGGTGAACACCATGGTGATGGCCTGCGGCCATTCCGTGGAATCCGCCAGCCTGAGCCAGCCGTCGGCTTTGGTGGAGGACACGCCCACGCGCAGCATGTCGTTCTGCCGGGCGTACACATAAAACGAGGTGAACGTGCGGGGAGAACCCACCACCTGCGCGGCCGAAGCGTCGCTGTAGAGCTTCGCCCCGGGGTGCGACACCACACGCTGGAAAACCGTCGTCTTTCCTTCCTGCGTGAGCGGCTGCTCGGCCATGGCCGGAACCGCGACAAGCAGGGAAAGCACACATAAAAACGATGCTGCTATGCGATGGTTCATAACCCACCTACTTCATTTCCCGCAGCCATGCCGCGGCCTGAGCGTCGCCCTTCTGCGCGGCCTGTTCCGCCCACTGACGGAGTGCGGCACGCGCGCTTTCCCCTTCGGGAGACTTGCCGTAGTAATACCAGGCTTCCGCGCCGTCCTTCCCGATGGTTCCCCAGGCAGGACGCGAAGGATCCACGCATTCGGCATAACGCTGCGCCCCTTCGGGGTTGTCGGCCGATGCGGCATAATAATACAGGCGGAACAGGGCGTCCTGCTGCTCCACGGTATCGGCGTCCAGTTCGCCCGCAAGCTTCATGGCCGATTCGGGCGTGCGTTCGCCTGCAAAGAAGGAGGCCACGCGGCCCTTGGCGTCGGCACGCATCGCCGCTTCCTCGGCGGCCTTCTTCGCAGCCTCGGCCTTCGCCGCTTCTTCCGCCGCCTTCTTTTCCGCCTCGGCCTTTGCCGCTTCCTCCGCGGCCTTCTTTTCCGCTTCGGCCTTTGCCGCTTCCTCCGCGGCCTTCTTTTCCTCTTCGGCCCTGGCCGCCTCTTCCGCAGCCTTCTTTTCGGCTTCGGCCCTGGCGGCCTGTTCGGCCTGCTGCTGTTCGGCGGCCTGATCGGCGCCCGTGCCGCTCATCATGAAGTATGCTCCGCCCCCGGCCAGCAGGGCCACCACCACGGCGGCGGCGATGATCAGGCCCTTGCCGGACTTCTTTTCCCCGGTACCGGCCTCAAGGGGCGGAATGTTCATTGCGTCGGCCGATGCCGCCGCGGCCTTTTCCGCTTCGGCCTTGGCCGCCTCTTCGGCGGCCAGACTTTCCGCCTCAATGCTGGCGGCAAGCGCGGAGGCCTTCGCTCCGTCGGCCTGAGCGGCTTCTTCCGCAGCCTTTCTCTCGGCCTCGGCCCTGGCCGCTTCTTCCGCGGCCTTCCTTGCCGCTTCTTCCGCAGCCTTCTTCGCGGCTTCCTCAGCGGCCTTCTTCGCCTCTTCCGCCTCCACTTCCCGGTAATCCCGCAGGGTACCGGTGTGTTCCAGACCCGACCAGGCGATGTCGTAGGCGGGCATGACGGCCTCGGCCTTCACCTGCCCCGCGGCATCCACAAGGCGCACCTCATAGGTGCCGCCCTCCAGGCTGTCCACATAGGCGGGCCGCAGCTCGAAGGACACACTGCCCTCTTCCACCACGGGCGGTTTTTCCAGCTTCAGGCTTTCGGGGCTGCCGCCCCACCTGCCGTCGCCTGCGGCGCAGAGGTATTCGCAGGTGTTGCCGGTATACTTTCCTATGGCGATGCCGTCCCCGTCTTCGTAGAAGCCCGTGTCGGAGTCCTCACGCGTCAACGTCACACGGGCATAGCCCGGATCCAGGTCGTTCTGATCAAATTCCGCTCTCATGCGCTTGCCTGTTCCCCGTTAATCTGTTTGATGATGTTGCCGAGCAGGGTGTTTTCCTCAAGATTGATCTTGATGCCGTCGGAAGAGGTCACGTTGTCCACCAGCATGCCGTAAAACGTCGTCAGCCAGTCCTTGTACCACTGCTTGGCCTGGGACTTCGCCACTTCCGGCAGCACCGGATAATCGACCACGACGGGCGCATCCCTGAACACCGTAACGCTCTGGCCCCGGTAGTTCACCACGCGCTGGGATTCGGGCATATCCGCGGGATTCTTGCCCATCCAGCTCACGAAATCGTTGAGCACGCCTATGGCGTAGCTCGCCTGCTTGCGTATCTTGCTGTCCCGCGACACGTCCACGGGCATGGCGATTTCCCGGAACTTGCTCTCCAGCTTGTTCTGTATCTCCAGCCGGTTCACGGCCACGTCGAATTCATCGAGCATGGCGAGGAAGGTGGTCTTGGGGAACATGTAGTAGCCCGTGCACTCCGCCGTATCCGCCAGATCGCGCATGCGCGAACTCCATGCCTCGATGATGCGCTCGGCATAGAAGTACAGCTCGTCCTTGTCCGCCGGAACGGCGGCGGCAGAACCGCTGGCGGTGGAGGCGGCGGGAGGATTGTCGTCCAGCAGGGCAAGGACGTCGATATCCTCCATATCTCCGCTTTCGGGGGCGGGTTCTTCCTCCTGAGGAAGGGTGAACGTCGATTCCCGGTATTCGTCGCAGCGGCGTTCCGCCTCGCCGAACAGGTAGAAGAGCTGTTCCGGAGAAATGGAGAAGCGGTTCAGCAGTTCGGGGAAGCGTTCCTGGAAGTTGGGGTTGAGGAACAACTTGCCGAAGCTCTGGAAGAGCTGCATCTTCTTCTTCAGCTCTTCTTCCTGATTGCCGGAATGGTAGAAGGGAGCCAGGGTGGCAAGCAGCGTCTGACGCGCCGTGTACAGGGAGCCTGCAATCTGGTTGAGCTTCAGGTTCGGGTCGCACAGAGGCTGCAGGCAGCGCTTGATGTGCTCGATGCCGCCGTCGTTGAGCTTCATCACCTCGTCGAAGGCCGTTTCCGGAGAACGGAAGTGCTTCCGCACCAGATGCGACTCCAGAAAGGCCTTGCGAAGCTCGTCCCTGTAGGCTTCCATGCTGGGCCGCACGCCGGTTTCCTTCCAGCCTGCGTTGTCGGAGCTGTAATCCATCATGCTCGACCAGCGTATGTTCACGTTACGCAGCATGAACAGATTGTTGAAGGGCTGGTTGGGCGTCCATTCCTCCACCCAGCGGGTGTTCTGGCTGTACGCGCCCGAGAAATGCCCGAGAAACATGCCCTTCAGCACGTCGTCCCAGCGGGTTTCAGACCTCGCGCCGCTTTTTTCCTCGAAGTGATGATCCGACTTGGTGAGGATGTAGAAAAGCGCGGTCTTGGCGTGCAGGCGGTCTTCCGGCGTCTTGCCGTGGGTGGCCATGATCCATTCCTCCACCGCGCCGGGCAGGCCGGGCGTGTTGTCGGAAGTGGCCACGCACAGCAGCAGGCTGGTCAGTTCCCGTTCCGCGTTGTAGCGCTGGAAGAGATAGGCCACCTTGCCGCGGCGGAAGAACTGTTCCACCGCGCTGTCTTCCTTGCCCTTGGTCAGGTAGTCGCGGATGTCCGAACATTCCAGACGGGCCTTGTAGCCGGGGAAGTCCAGAAGGTCGGTATGGTCGAAGTAGTCCGCAGGCTTGTGCGTCATGACGAGGGTAAGCTCGGCGATGATGGCCGTGGCGTTCTTGCGCAGAATGGAGGCCCTTCTGCCGTCGGCCGTGCACATCTCTATCTCGCCGCGCACATGGATCTCGCCGCGCACATGGCACTGCGAAAAGTCGGTGCGGCCCAGCGTTTCCACGTCGATGATGCTCGCTTCGCGGGGCACGAGGGCATCCATGGCGCAGAAGGCCTCCTCGGCGTTGCCGAGTCTGGCCAGATCCGTGGCCAGGGCGAGGAACATGTCGTTGAATTCCGGTATGCCGTCCCAGATGATGCCGAAGAGTCTCGCGCGGTCGTCCAGCGACAGGCGCGGCGCCATTTCGATGGCGTCGTGCCAGTACACCTCATCCAGCGCGGCGGCGCGGCTCAGCCCGCCGAAGGAATTGGTGACGTATTCGCGCAGATCTTCCATGACATCCAGCGTGATGTGCGCGTTCCCGCTCCCGGTGCGGCCCTTCAGCGCGGCCACGGCGGTCTGTATGGCGGTCTTGTCCACCTTTTCCTTGTGGTCGCAGTCGCAGAAGTAGGTGTTGGCGAAGATCTTGACCAGTTCCGTTTCCGACAGCAGGCGCACATGCACCGGATAGCCGGAAGGAATGTTCGCCGGGGGCGTCATGGTGAAGCGGGTGACAAGACCCGTGGATTCCTTGGCACCGCCGGGGTTCAGATCCTTGAGAAAGTCATACTGCCTGCCGTCGAAATCGCAGCGCACTTCCTTGTTCTCGTCGCGCGCGAGGGAGGAAAGCAGGTAGGACTTGCCCGCCTGGCTCGGGCCGAACACGCCGGCGCACATCTTGCGTTCCGCCGCCCTGCCGAGCTTGCGGAACAGGCGCGCCTGACGACGCAGCTTGACAAGCACTTCTTCTCTGGATTTACCGCAGGCGCGTACCCTGTCTTCATTGCGCCGTATCCACTCCTGCGCCTGTTCGGCGGCGGCGGTAAGGCGCCTGGCATCAGCTATAATCGTATCCTTTTCCATAAAAGGCTTCCTTTTCTCTTCTTTTCCGTGAGGGCGCATCAGGAGAACAGAATGGCGGTATCCATCCAGCAGCCTTCCTCATCCTTCTTGCCGAGGGTACGGAGAAGAATGCGCACGGGCTTGCCGGGAACACGCACAAGCTCCATCTGCCCGTCGCTCATCCGGCGTTCCTGCACGGCGTCGAAGTCCTGATAATCGATCTGCGGTTCATCCAGTCTGGCCTTGATGTCTCTGCCGCTTTCGGGAATGTCGTCGATGCCCTCATCCTGTTCGGGCATGACGAAGTGCACCTTCACCTCATAGGGCGTATGGCCCTGGGCGTTGCGGCGGGATTCCTCGTCGGAGAATTCCATGCGCCAGCAGCGCGTGGCCGTCCAGCGGGGCACTTCGAGCTGCCGGAAGCCTATGGTGATGGGCGCGCTGAATTCCACGATCTTCGTATAGGTATCCTCGCCCTTCGCCTTGTCGGGGTTCATGTTGGGGAACCAGACCTTTTCCCGGGACAGGGAACCTTCCACATCGAGCTCGCCTATGTAGCGCGCCGTGCTCTTGAGTTCCAGGCGGCTGGAATCGAACACGAAGCCTTCGATGCTGTTTTCCGCCAGGGCGCAGAGGATGGCGCCCATGACCACGGTGGTCTTGGGGTCGGTGATCCTGCCCGTATTGTCGGCAAAGCGGTACCACGGACCCACGCGGTAGGTATGCATGGGCACCACGCGATCCGGAGCCACGGAAAGCTGGGAGAACACCTGACGCACCACGGCATTCCAGCGGGAGGGACGGCCGGTGAGCAGGAGCACGTCGCAGCCGTAGGCGTTGACGACCTCGCCCATGCCGCTGATGACGGAACTCACGCTGCTGCCCACCACCTTGTCCACCTCGGAACAGCGGATATGCATCTCCATGTCCATCACGTTCACGGCAACGCCGCAGCGCTCCCGCAGGGTGTCGTTGAAGAAGTCCACCACCGCGTCCTGAGGCTGCTCCGCGCGTGCGGAGTTTGTGACATCCTCCCCGCCGCGGAAAAGATCGCGCACGGAAACATTGATCTCGCTGGTGACATCGCGCAGATCCTTCTTCTCATAGCGCGCCAGAATCTCGTAGGCGATGGGCATGGCCACCTGCCGCAGGAACTGGACGCGCAGATTCTGGATGCGGATGTTCTCGCTCTTCTTGCCGAACACATCCCTCACCACGGAGTCGGCGTCGCTGTTGCGCACCCCGTGCTTCACCAGCGTATCGACAAAGGCCTTGCACACGATGCCGGAAACAATGGTCTTGAGCACATCGTCGCCGCCGAAGTTGAAGCCGTCGCGCATTTCCTGCTTAGGCCAGATGCGGTTGGTGGAGGATTTGTCGTTGGCAAGCACATAGGTGGTCACCGAAAGGTCGGTGGTGCCGCCGCCCATGTCGATGGTGGCCACGCGCAGCGTGGGCCTGGTTTCCGTCTGCGACGGCATGGTTTCCTTCGGCACGGTGCGGAGCCTGCCCATGATTTCAAAGAACAGATGGGCGTCGCCCTGATAGTTGCGGTTGATCTCGTTGTAGAGATACACAAGCTGCGTGCACGTCGCCTCGTCCCAGCGGCAGCGGATTTCGGGATTCATGCGGAAATCCTGCGTTCCGCCTTCCGGAGCGCGCCTGCGTCCGCCCTTGCCCGAAGGCGGTTCGGCAAAGAATATCTTCTTCCAGCCCAGGGCCTCCCACAGGATGTTGACGGCGGCATACGCCCAGCGGCGGTAGATGCGCTGTTCGGCAAAGGGCATGCCCGGGGGCACGGTGAAGATGACGCTGCGCAGGCGACGCGGCCTGTCGGGATACTGACGGCGGTAGCGCTGCGCCGGGGAGTTGATGGTCACAAGCGCCTGCTGGATGAGTTCCATGAACAGGAACATCATCATGGACGAACGGGAGAAGCGCGGCTGGTTGGCGGGCAGCGCATCCTGATTGCGGCAGCCCGGCAGCGTGGCGTCGAACAGCTTGGTGAGATAGCTCTTGTCCGCCGGAGCATCGCCCGTGGGGTTCAGCTCACGCACGCAGCCCACCGGCGTGCCCACGTTGTTGAGATAACGGCAGATGGGATGAGAGGAAATGAGCTCCTCCCTGTCGTCGGCGTTGGTCCTGTTGAAATACCACAGGTTGCTCGCCTCCTCCTGATCCCACAGGTAGCGCTTGGGGCTCGTCATGCCCGACGTGCCTTCGGCATTGGAGGCCATGCCCGCAAGGCGGCTCGCCTCAGGCCCGGTACGCACGGGAGACACCCAGGTGAAGGCGTTGGTCCTGCGGCCGGAACGACGGCTGTAGGTGGTGGAGCCGAATTCCACCTTGGAAAATTCCACACGGGTCTCGAAGGGCTCGGCATAGAATTCTTCCGGGCGGCTCAGGTCGCGCAGCTGCAGGCGGTAACTGTCGTTGAGGTCCGTGGTCTTGCTGAGCTGATTTTCCACCAGAAGGCCGGTACTGCGGGAGTTGCCGATATCGAGGATGAGATCCACGTCGATGCATTCGGACTGCACGTCGGAAGCCGTGTCCTGCGTGCCCGCAAGGTTCACGATGCGCACCTTCAGATTCCCTATCACCATCTGCAGGAACTGAAGATAGACAAGGTACGAGGCAAGGTAGTCCAGATGATTTTCCTGCTCGGCCATGCTGCGCGGACGCTCGTTCCTGTGCGACTTGTCGAGGAAATACTCATCCCACAGAGAATGAAGCCAGCCGTCCACCCAGCCTTCCGTGATGAACCAGGAATTGTCCCTTTCCTGATCGGCCAGGGAGCACACGGCGCGGGCCGTCACATCGTCGGGAGAAAGGGCGGCGTGCCTGCCCTTCATCGGTTCCTCCACCTGCATGTCGAAGGCCAGCACCACGCGCCAGTTGAAGATTTCCGGATCCTGCGCCGAGGGAACCCGCGTCACATAGGCGCGCGCCCAGTTCGTGGGGCCGGAGCGGAAACGCGGCTTGCCGTCACGGTAAAAGTCGCCGGATTCACGCAGAAAAGGCACGGGCAGCCACTGCCCGATCCACGGACCGAAGTTCTTCTCCGCCTGCACCACATAGTAGTCTTCATCGCGGTATTCGCCCTTGCCTTCGGGGTCGAGCAGGTATCCTTCCTCAGGATCCTCAAACAGCTCGCAAAGCTGAAGCGTCTCCTTGTTCTGCTCCTCACCGTCCTCCTTGAGGGGAACGGTCTTTTCCACAAAGGTTTTCTTGATCCTGCGCGCCTTTTCCGGCGGTATTTCAAAATCAAGGAACTGGGGAAGCCCATATGGAATGAGGCTCACCGTATCTTTATATTCCGGCATCTGCTGCATGATCGAGTTCTCCCTTCATTACTTCAGGCGGACAAACGTGGCGCCGCTCCAGGTGATTCCGCCGTTTCTGCCGTTGCAGATGGCCTGACCGCCCTGATCGCTGCACTCCATGTAATTTCTGTTGTACCCGGCTCTCTTGTCCTTCGAGCGGAAGTCGGACGTGTTGATGCGCAGCACGCCCTTCTTGTAGGTGGCTCTGGCGGAAGCGTCGTACCTGTAGCCTTCACGTTCCCGGATGGTGGCCGTGCCCCGTCCGTTCCTGTCGAAACGGAATTCCATGACCACGGGCTGATTGTCGCTCGTGCGCACAAGGCCGGTATTGCAGCGCCAGTATCCTTCAAGGAAGGACATGCTCTTGTCGTTCGCAGGCAGGGAAAGCCTGCTCTCCTTGCGGCTGCTCTCTTTCCGGCTCTGCGAGGAGGAAGCGCTCTGTGCGGCGGCAGCGGCGCTCTGCGCGGCGGAGTTGGCGGAAAGTTCCGCCAGCATGCCGGCAATGTCCACATCCCCGGTCTGCGCTCCGGCCGCAGCGGCCTGGGACGCGTCGGCAGAGCCGGAAGCCGCGGCGGCGTCCGCGCCCGGTTCGGGGGCCACGGGCAGAAGCTCTTCCATGCTCATCTGCCTGTCCTGCTCATCAAGAAAATCCTTGGACACAAGGCTTCCGCCCTCGATGCGCGTCCAGCCGTTGGAGACGTCGCAGAGAAGTTCCGCGCTCCTGCCGCTGCTGCATTCCATGAAGGTGGGGTAATAGCCGTGCCCCTTGCCGTCGGAATAGGCGCCGGTTCTGACGCGCAGCGTGCCCTTCGACGAACCTGCTGCCTCGGCGGCCGCCTTGAATTCCTTGCCGGAGCCTTCCCGGATGAGGGAATAACCCTTGCCGTTCTCGTCAAAATGAAATTCCAGCGCCACGCTCTCGCCGTCGCTCTTGCGGGCCAGATCCCGGCTGAAGCGCCAGTCGCCGGCAAGGGCAGAAACGGCATCGGAACCGGCCTTCATCTTCGCCTTTTCCGCGCTCGCCATGATGTCGGGCGCAAGTTCCGCGCCTTCATCGGAAACTTCGGTGAAGTTCCCTTTCTCAGGAGCAGGCATACCGGGCACACCGGGCAGAGCGCTCCACGCTCCGGCCGGGGCGTTCTGCGCGCCCGACGCTGCGCCGGAAGCGGCGGAGGGCTGGGCCGCACTCTGCGCGCCGGAGGCGGCCTGCGCCGCGCCGGTATCCGCGCCGCCGATCAGCCGGCCGCCTTCCCAGGAGGAAAAGCCGTCCGAACCGTTGCACACGGCCGCGCCGCCGCTGTTGCGGCATTCCATGAACTCGGGATAGTACACATACGGAGATTCGGGATTGCTGAAGGTGCCCGTCTGGATTTTAAGCGCGCCGTCGCTCATGGCCGCACGGGCCGGAGCCGTATGGCGGACGCCCTTGTCATCCACAAACGAGACCGTGCCCAGCCCGTTTTCATCAAAGGCAAATTCCGTGCCCAGCGTGACGCCGTCGGGACGGACGAAAAGCCGGTCGAAATTCCAGCCGCCTTCCATGAACGAGGCGTCCTGCGCCCCTTCGGGAATGACCAGCGCCTTCCCCTTAAGGTCGTCCCTGGCCTTGTCCATGGCAAGACCCGTCACCGCTTCCTTTTTCCCGGAAGCCTTCTGCGCATCCGCCGCCTTCTGTTCCTCGGCGGCCTTCTGCGCTTCTTCCGCCTTCTGCGCCTCGGCAGCGGCCTGTGCAGCTTCTTCCGCCTTCTGGGCTTCCGCAGCCTTCTGGGCTTCTTCGGCGGCATTCTGCGCCTCATCGGCAGCCTTCTGCGCATCCGCCGCGGCTTCCTGCGCTTCTTCGGCATTCTGCGCCTCGGCGGCCTTCTGAGCCTGTTCCGCGGCATTCTGCGCCTCATCGGCAGCCTTCTGCGCCTCTTCCGCGGCTTCCTGCACTTCTGCGGAGTTCTGCGCTTCGGCAGTCTTCCGCGCTTCTTCCGCGGCCTTCTGAGCCTCTTCCGCAGCCTTCTGCGCGTCATCGGCGGCCTTCTGCGCATCCACGGAGTTCTGCGCTCCGGCCTGGTTGTCGGAAGGCAGCTTCAGAGGTTCACCCTCTTCCCCGCTCTGAGCTTCGGAAGGCTGCGCCTGTTCCGCGTTTTTCTGCGGAGAAGGAAGGCGCAGACTGTTGGCAAACACCGGGGAAGGCATGACGAGCGACGCGATGATCACCGCACAGCTCAGAGATTTCATCATGGAACTCATTGTGCATTCCCTCCTACGGTGACTTCGACATGCCAGGATTCACCGTTCCTGTTCGTCCCCGTGCAGGAAGGCTTGCCCTTGATGCACACAATGGAGAACGGATCGTAGTTGTTTTCATTGGGGCAGATAAGTTCCCCAAGCTCGAATCTGACGGTATCGTCGGCGCCGTGACTTGCCGTCACCGTGCCTTCGCAGGTCTGCGCCTTTTCCACAATATAGCTCATGCCCTTCCCGTCCTGACCGGGGAAGTGCAGCCGCAGATCGACTATTTCATTATTTTCATTGGCAAGAACGCCCTTGGCCTCCACGTCGCCCTGCAGAAAACCGAAGGAGGTGTCGGGCATGGCGGGTTCTTCTCCCTGATTCAGAAAAAACCAGGCCGCAGCGGCAGCGGCCGCCAGCACGACCAGAAGCAGAAGAATAAGCGGCAGTTTCGACTTCTTTGCCTGCACGGGGGCAGCTGCGGCCTGCGGCCCGGGTTCGGCGGGCGCAACAGGAGCCGCCGGAGCAACAGGCGCGGCAGGTTCCGCGGGCTTCTCTTCGGCAGGTTTCTCCTCCGCGGGCTTTTCCGGCTTTTCTTCGGCGGGCTTTTCTTCGACGGGCTTCTCCTCATAGGGGAAAGGCACCACAGGGGTCACCGCCGCCTGCTTCTGCAGGGCGGCCTTGGCCTCTTCCTCGGCTATGGTCTTTTCAATCTGCCGGATGAGGCTCTTGCCTTCCTCCACCACGGACTTGTCCCCTTCGGAAAAGCCCCAGCCGGTGAGCACCGGGCTGCCGTTCACGCTGTACAGGTAGCTCAGATCGGGAATGATGAGCGCCTTTTCCAGCGTATCCGCGTAAATCTTATAGGTCTGGCTTCTGCCCTGCGCGCGCATCTCGCCCGCATAGGCCAGCAGCTTTTCAAACATGGTGCGGAAGCGGCGGAGCACCTGCTGCTTCTCCTCCGGAGGCAGATCCACCACCTTTACGGCTTCGCTGTCCTCGTCGGCATACCAGTCGATGCTCTGTCTGTCCTCCACGGGCTCGGCAAAAAGCCTGGCATAATCATCGCCCAGATCTTTATTGGATTCAATGATGCTCAGCACCTGATTGCGCATCTTGTAAATATCGTTTCCGCCGACCTGCGCTACGGTCAGGCCCAGTCTTTCCGTTGTGGCGATATGATTATTTCCCATGGCTGATTCCTTTCATGAAGCCTGGAGGATGAAGGAAAGGCGTATGCCGCCTTCCCCGCAGGGCGGCCGCACGCCGCCCGTGAACGGGTATCTGCAAAAAACAAAAAAAGAAACATCGCTCCCCCCTTGGCATAAGGAGGGAGCGATGAAACCGTTACGCGAGCTGTCCGGCCACGCCGAAGAGCTGATCAACAGACGCCATGGCGTCCTGGAGATCCTTTTCCGTCTGAGCCTTGGCCTTGTTCACACGGGCCGTATCGCTCACCATCTTGTTCTTCTGGCGGGTGGTGGCGTTGCGCACCTTCTGCAGGTCCTTCTGCGCCTGACGCTGCTTGGCCTTGGCAAGCTGCAGGTCTTCCTGTTCCTGCTGCTTCAGGAAGGCTTCACCGTCGGCAAGGCGTTCATCCATTCTCGTCTGAGAGTCGGCCCAGTAGGTATTGATGTTTTCAATACCGCCCTGGATTTCCTTCATGCGGGCCAGGAATTCTTCCTTGGAAATCTTCTTGGCCTTGGCGGCACGGGTCAGCACGGTGATCTGGTCACGATAGCACTTGTACGCCTTTTCCACGGAAGCGCGTTCCAGATCCCAGCCCCTGGAGCTTTCGCCGAGGATGTTCTGGTATTCCTTCAGACGTTCATTTCTGTCGTTGATCTTCATGAGGCGCGCGGAGAAGAAGCCCGTCACGCCGCCGGCAAGAGCACCGGCCGTGGCGCCGATGGCCGCGCCCTTCCAGTCCTTGGAAGTGAGGCCGCCGATCAGCGCGCCACCGAGAGCACCCACCACCGCTCCCGTGGCGGCGCCCTTGATTTCCTGACTGTTGTCCTGATCCTTGCACAGCCTGGCTATGGGATCATAGCATTCCGGATAATAGTTCGCCTGGAAAACGGGAACAGCCTGTTTGGTTCCGCACCCGGTCAGGGAAAAGACAAGCATGACGGAAAGAAGACATACGATAACCTTGGACATTTCATACCCCTTCGCTAAGTATTAATAAAAAACGCAAAAGAGTTCTACCCCCCTGAAGAGTAGAACTCCTTTTTGCCTTTGCAACTCAAGCTATGACTCCTTTAGATCTATGAATTTATTATGTTAATAATTATATAGCAAAAAGTTATATCAAAAAAGAACCAGTCAGAATCAACAGATTTTATAATCTGTTGTTTTATAGCTACCCTCCGGAGCTCATGTCAAGGGAAAATTGGTATTTTTTGACTTATCAGGCAGTTGCAGTACAGCATTTCTGTGATCCTGCCGCACTTTCCCGGCCTCGCCTTCTCTGCATGCAGAAAAAGGCCGCGGCAGGCGGCCCCGGCGCCTGTCTTCCCGCCCTCCCCCACGCCCCGGCAGAGGCCCTTTCCCGGCGCTCTGCCGCACCGGGCAGGCCGGGCAAAGGCCCCGGAAAAAGTCCGGGCAGAAGGCAGGCCCGGCATGAGCCGGAAAGGCAGATTCCGGTCAAAATCCCCCAAAAGCCCGGGACGAGCTTCCTTTCTTCCGCAGGGCACACGCCTGCGCGGGCCATGAGGGCGATGCCGGGCAAGGCCGGGTGCATACGCGCCGCGCTTATGCCGGGCGCAGGGCCGCGGGGCACAGGGGCCGGGCGTTCTGCCGCCCTGTCCGGCCCCTGCGCAGGATTCCCCTCCCGGAAAATGCCTTTTCCAGCAAAAAAGGCCGCACCGGAAACGGCACGGCCCTTTCTTATGCATGTCGGAAGGCGTTCTACATCCCGGCCGGCGCCCTGGAAATGCCCTCCCGGGCCAGAAGATGGTAGATCTCCTCCAGTTCCATGGGAAGATAGTAGTAGAAGCCCTGTATCATGTCGCAGCCGGATTCCTTGATGAGGTTGTTCTGCTCGCGGGTTTCCACCCCCTCCATGCACACCTGCTTGCCGAACTTGTGGCAGGCATACACGATACTGGAAATGAAGTTCTTTTTTTCGTTGGAGGCGGTCATTTCCCCCAGAATGGAACGGTCGACCTTGATGATGTCCGTGGGATACTGCAGAAGCATGCGGAAGGAGGAATACCCGCTGCCGAAATCGTCAAGGGCAATGCGTACGCCCTTGTCCCGGCACATGCCGGCAAAGCGGCGCAGGTTTTCCGCGTCCGCATCCATGCAGCTTTCCGTGACTTCGGCCACGAGGTGGGAACCTTCCAGATTGTACTTGGCAAGGGTCTGCGCCATGACGTCGGGAAAATGCTCATCCGACATCTGATGCAGGCTCACGTTGAAGCTCAGATAAAAATCGCTGCGGTAGGCGTTGATGCGCAGGCAGTTGCAGACGGTCTGCTCGAACACCCAGCGCCCCACGGAATGGATCATGCCGTTTCTTTCCAGAAGCGGGATGAACACGGTGGGAGAAACATCCTCATCCCCGAAGCGCCAGCGCAGCAGGGTTTCGCCGCCCACGATGCTGCCGCTGGAAACAATGGGCTGCACCACCACGCGGAAGTTCTTCATGCCGTGCAGCACGTCGTGATTGAGGGTGAGCGCCATGAGGGAAAGGCGCTTGCTCTTTTCGATGTTGCTTTCGGAATACTCCACATATTCGTGCTGTACTTCGTGCTTGGCAATGCGTATGAGCGACACGGCCCGCTCAAGGAAATCCTCGGGCTTGACCTCGTTTCCCCGGTATTCCAGAAGCGCGAAGGAACAGGGCTGCTGTATGGATACGCCGAACAGCGCGTAACGGCCGGAAACCACGTCGCGTATCCTTTCCATGAGCAGCTTCGTGCTGTCGTGGCAGAGGCTGTCCACCACGGCGATGAAGCGCATGCCTTCCAGGCGGTAGAAGGTGAGCTTGTCGGAAAGCTCCTCCACAAGGCCCATGGCAATGCTGCGGATGAGGTTGTCGCCGCAGGCGCGGCCGCGGGTGCTGTTGATTTCCATGAAATGGTTCATGCTGAAGCCGATGGCGGAAATGGTGGTGCCGCTCTTGTGGGCCTCCTCCAGCAGGCGGAACATGATGCCTTCGCGCGGGAAGTTGGAAATGGGGTCCACCACGAAGTTCTCATCCTGATGCGTCACACGGCCGGAGAAGAACAGCGGAATGTTTCCGTCGTCGCTCCACTTCATCATGCCGTAGCAGCGCACCCAGATATTGCGGCCGTCGGCCGTGCGCACCCTGTAGCGCAGATCGTGACACACGCGCTTTTCCCTGAGCATGGATTCCATTTCCTGACGGTACAGCTCCCTGTCCCTGTCGGTGCTGATCCTCTTGGCCCAGTCCTGAAAAAGTCCGGGAACCACGTTTCCGCTGAAGCCGAACTCGTCGCGCATGTTGTCGGAGATATAGAACATGTCCTTCTGCATGTCGCCGAAGTAGAAATAACTCGTCGTGTTCTGCATGCCGATGGAAATGAAGAACTGCTCAATATCGCAATAGGTGGAGTTCACGAACTGATAGAACAGGCTGTCGGGGTTGCCGCCTCCGGCGACGCGGCCCGTGCCCCTGCGCTCCACCCCGGGCAGGCGGCGGTTCAGGGCATAGTATTCCCGCTTGTCGCGGTACATCACGCTGTCGGCCCGGGAAACCAGTTCCTCCAGGCACAGAGGCTGCTTGTCCGACCAGGCGTAGCCCACGGCAATGTGATACTTGTCTTCCCGGACGCACTTCTGAAGCCGTTCCACCTTGTTCAGAAAGGCCTTTTCCCGGATGTTCTCGAACACGATCACAAATTCGTCCCCGCCGCTGCGGAAGATGTCGGGAGTGCGCAGGGCGTTGCGGATAAGCTCGTAGCAGTGCCGGATGAGCGCATCGCCCCCGGTGTGGCCCAGAACGTCGTTCACCTGCTTCAGCCCCGTGACGTCGCAGAACACCACGCCCAAAGAATACCCGTTCCACGGGCTGCCGTAACGGTCGAACAGGGCGTTGCGGTTGAAGGCGCCGGTGAGCGAATCGCGGAAGCTCATGGTGTTGAGACGCCGCAGAAGGTCGCGCCGCCTGAGCAGGGAAACCATGAAGCAGCTGAGCACCTTGAAGAGCGAGGCCACCAGGTGGAGCTTGTCGTTGTCGGGATTGTCCACGCCGATGAAGCCCATGATGCGGTCGCCCATGCGTATGGGCCCTGCCGTGAGCGTCTGTATGTTCTGGGGCTTCAGAATGGCGTAGGAGGTGGGGTGAGTGGTGCGGATATCTTCAATATCCTTGATGATGACCACCTGCCCCTGTTCAAAGATGTCAAGCCACCACTGCAGGCTCGACGTATGAATGTCCTGAAGAAGATCCTTCTGCGGCGACACACCATCCCTGCACCACTCGTAGGTGTTCACGGCGGTGGTATCGTGCATCTCGAAAATGTACGTCCGGTCGCAATGGAAGGTTTTCCCGATATAGGCGAGTATCGAATCCACCGCTTCATCGGGAGTCAGCGTGGAAACCACATACTGAAGACACTCGTTGATGATCGTCTCGTTCTTCGCATACATGACGCTTTTTTTGGAAACGGTGTCGCTGTCGACATCGACGGCGATTTCAATCCTGTATGCTCTGCCGTTATAAACGAACTTTGTGTCTTTTATTAAAAAATTCTTGTTCATCACAGGGTTCTTGTGAACCCATGAAATGAACTTCTTTTCGTTCAGACTGGAATTATTGCAGAAATCACAGGGACGCCCTATGCCCTGCAGTACTTCATGGCATTTCTTATGTGCATATTCATCCGCGGAAGAATATCCCAGAGACTCCCTGAGCTGTTTATTCATGTAAACAATCTCATGACTCTCCATGTCGGAAATATACACCATTTCATCCATTTCTTCAAAAATGGCTGAAAGAAATTCGATCATATCGCTCACCCGTAATTCCGGCACAAAAGTGCCGCCCCTCTCACGGCGTTGATTAATGCATTTTTATGAAAAATACAATCCCCGACCCGGATGATTCAGCGGTGCAAAAAAAACACCAAGGCCTTGTTCATATCTGTATCTTAGGAAAATTTCGCTGTAAAAATGGACTGCTTTCCTTATACAGAGCAGAAAAATATCCTGTCCCCTTGCACCTGCCCTTCTGCTCTGCCGGAATGAAGCACAAAAAAAAGCCGCTTTAAACAAAGCGGCACCCGTTTTTCTGAATGATGCAGGGAAAAGCATCACCCCTTCGCTTTTTTCATGCAGGAAAAGGCACGCATCTGCTGCGCAAAGACGGCGGGGGTTCGACATGCATCCCTCCGGAGCATGAAAAAAGCCAACAGGAAACGTATTTTCCCACAACACACGGCCCGGCGCTCACGTTCAGGAAATATTGCATCTCCGTACCCTTCTGCACAGAAAAAAAACGTCCCGCAGCAGAGGATACACATGCATGCGGGAAGCGGGCAGAAGGTGAGGGGCGAACATGGAAATATTTATATAAGACACTTTGATATTACCACGAAAATGCGTCATAATGACATGGAGCCTTCCTGCGCACCGGACAACGCAGAACCGCCGCGCGCCCAGGCAGAGACGGGCACAGGCGCCGTCCCGGCACGCTCACAAGGCTCCCCGCTCCGGCATACCCGCTTCGCTCCGGCGGGCTGTTCCGGAAGACGGAAAAGCAACAGACATTTTTCTCATGTCCCCCCTCGGACACAGCCTGCAGCGGCCCCAAAAACACGCCGCAGATGCGCTGTGACGGAACGAATTTTCCCCCGAACTTGGATTAAAGTCAATACTTGCATAAAAAACTGTTTGTGAATCACGCGAAAAAACGTACGTTTTTCTTCCCCAAAAGGAGTGAAAACGTGTCGAACAAGAACAAGCAGCCGCTTGCCGTGATTGTGGGCGCCAACATCATGGCAAAAAGAAAGCGCATGGGAATGAATCAGGCCCAGTTTGCCGAAAAACTGGGTATAGGGCCTGATTCGCTCTCGCGCATCGAACGCGGCCTTACCGCGCCCCGTTTTCAGACGCTGGAAAAAATCGCCCTTATTCTGGAATGCCCCGTGGCGGAACTTTTTCTCACCGGCGACGACCCCGCCTTCCGCAACTTTGTGGAACGCCATCACGGCGACGACGCCATGAGCGAAATCATCTTCATGGCCGAAAAGATCATCCAGACGGCGCGAAAGCGTTCCTGACCCATACCCTTTTCTGCTCCCCGGAGCAGGGCCCCGTTTTCTTCCCCTCCGCCCGCCTCCCCTTGCGGGCGGAGAGACTTGACTTATTTCAACAGTTGTTGAACTATCCCACCCATGGAAAGCAGATATGCCAGCCGAATTTTTGAAGCCCTTTCGTCCGAGGTGCGCCTCGACGTGTTCCGCCTGCTCGTGAAGCATGCGCCGGACGGGCTTGTGGCCGGGGACATTGCCCGGCTTCTCGACCTGCCCGCCACCAACCTTTCCTTTCACCTCAAGGCGCTGGTACAGAGCGGCCTGGTGCATGGGGAAAGGGAGGGGCGCTTTCTGCGTTACCGCGCCTCCATTCCCCTCATGCTCGACATCATCGCCTACCTCACGGCGCAGTGCTGTTCCGGCAGGCCGGAATGCTGCCGCGCCTTCCGTGAGGAAAGCGGCGTGGATGCGCGCTTTCTGCCGCCCGTGGCGGCCCCCTCTTCCGACAGGAAAGCCTGACGGCCGTGCAGGCAGGGAAAGCGCGGCCCTTCTGCCGCATCTTATATTTCAATAGTTCAACAATTCTTGAAGGAGTCAGCATGTCCGGACCCGCCTTTTTTTCAAGCTCACCGGCAGGCAATGCCGGAGAAAAACAACGTGTTCTGCGCTATGCGGCCCTCTGCGCCCTGTGTGCCGCGCTCTGGTGGCTTGTGTACAGCCATGTGCAGGCGGCCTCCTCGTGGCTGGTCTTCGACGTGCTGAAGATTCCGGCCTCCTCCCGCCTCGGGCCTGCGCTGGAATTTTTCCTGTACGACACGGCAAAGATCCTGCTTCTGCTCATAGCGCTCATCTACGTCATTGCGTGGCTGCGCGCAGGACTGGACACGGAGCGGGTGCGCGGCTTTCTTGCCGGCAGGAAAAAAGGCTTCGGCTACGCGCTGGGCGCGCTGTTCGGGGCGGTCACGCCCTTCTGCTCCTGTTCCAGCGTGCCGCTTTTTCTGGGCTTCAGCACTGCGGGCATTCCCGTGGGCATCACCATGGCGTTTCTCATCACCTCGCCCGTCATCAATGAAATTGCGGTGGTGCTGCTGTGGGGGCTGCTCGGCATGAAGTTCACCCTCCTCTATGTGGCCGTAGGCCTTGCGGCGGGCATGCTCGGCGGCATGTTCATGGACGCGGTCAACGCCGGGCGCTTTCTTCAGCCCTTTGTGCGGCAGGCCATGACAAGCCCGCTGCGCCCCCTGGTGGCGCCCGGACTCCGGGCACGGATGACCGTGCTCAGGCGTCACGCCTTTGCCCTGCAGGAAACGCGCACCATTTTCCGCCGCGTGTGGAAATGGGTGCTTGCGGGCGTGGCCGTGGGCGCGGCCCTGCACGGCTTTGTGCCTGCGGGGTGGTTTGCCGAAAACCTGGGCGCCGGGGAATGGTGGTCGGTGCCCGCCGCCGTACTGCTGGGCATTCCCCTCTACTCCAACGTGACCGGCATCGTGCCCGTGATGGAGGGGCTGCTTGCCAGAGGCCTGAGCGTGGGCACCACCAT
Source organism: uncultured Mailhella sp. (assembly GCF_944324615.1). Classification (GTDB taxonomy): domain Bacteria; phylum Desulfobacterota; class Desulfovibrionia; order Desulfovibrionales; family Desulfovibrionaceae; genus Mailhella. Next base: position 20,822 of record NZ_CALUWY010000021.1, on the reverse strand, counting down.
GGCCTTCTGCATGAGCGCCGTGGCGGCCAGCCTGCCCGAACTCATCCTGCTCAGGCAGGTGATGACCGGAAAGCTGCTGGCCCTCTTCCTCGGCTATGTGTGGGTGATCTTCACCCTTACGGGCTGGCTGTTCAACGCCCTGCAGGGCGTGCTTTTCTGATTCCGCACGAACGCGCCCCGCTCTTCTGCAAAAAAACGGCCGCAACACGGACACTTCCCCCGCGCGGAGCTTCGGCTTTTCTGATACATAGGCCGCATGGCACGAAAAACGGATAATTCCCCCGCGCGGGGATTCGGCGCGCAACGCAGTGCGCCCCCTCTTTCGCCCAAAACGGCTTTTGCACGCAACGCGGGGCAACGCTCCCGCGGGCTTCTTTCACGCAACGCCCCGCGGAGTTTTTAGCGCGCAAGGCCCCCGCACGGAGCGTTTTAGAACACAACGCCTTCCGCGGGGAGACTGCTTTCACGCAACAAAAAGCAACACGCGCGGGGCTTCGGGGTGCAACGCAAGGCCCCCCGCGTTTTTTGACGTGCAACGTGAGGCATATGGCCGTACAACGCGGAAGACCGCACCAGGATTCCATAAAAAACAGCGTGTTGCGCGCAACGCAAAGGCCCCGGGGCTTCGACGCGCAACGCAGCGCGGCCCCTTCTTCCGCAAAAAACGACGTGTTGCGCGGAAGGCGGGGCAACGCTCCCGCGGGCTTCTTTCACGCAACGCCCCGCGGAGCATTTTGGAGCGCAAGGCACCCCCGCGGGAGTATCGCCCGCAGGGCCCTCCGGGGCCCCGTCCGGGCATTTCCGGCCCTCTGAAGGTCTCCCGCCCGGGCAGCCGGGCAAAAAAAAAACGCCTCCCGGAACTCCCCGAAAGGGAAGCTCCGGAAGGCGTAAGCGGATCATGAAGCGCGAAGAGCTTTCGCTCAGCGGCGTTTACTGCTTGTAGTGGCGCAGGAACTGCTCAAGCTTCTCCACGGCCTCGGAGAGGATGGAGATGCGGGGCAGGTACACGATGCGGAAGTGGTCGGGCTTTTTCCAGTTGAAGCCGGAGCCGGGCACGAAGAGGATGCGTGTTTCGCGCAGGCAGTCCAGGGCGAACTGGGTGTCGTCGACGATGTGGTAGCGTTCCGTGTCGATCTTCGGGAAGATGTAGAAGGCCGCCTTGGGCCTTGTGGCGGAAATGCCCGGAATGCTGTTCAAAGCCTCGTAAATGAAGTTGCGCTGTTCGTAGATGCGGCCGCCGGGCACGATGTACTCGTTCACGCTCTGGTAGCCGCCGAGGGCCGTCTGAATGATGGCCTGCCCCGGCACGTTGGAGCACAGGCGCATGTTGGAGAGCATGTTGATGCCCGCGATGTAGTCGGCGGCAACGCTCTTGTTGCCGCTCAGGATCATCCAGCCCACGCGGAAGCCGCAGACCATGTGCGACTTGGAAAGGCCGCTGAAGGTCACGCAGAACAGGTCGGGCGCCAGGGAGGCGATGGAGACATGCTTTTCCCCGTCCATGACCAGGCGGTCATAGATTTCATCGGAAAAGATGATGAGCTCATGCCGCCTTGCGATATCCACAATGCGTTCGAGCACCTCCACCGGGTAGAGCGCGCCCGTGGGGTTGTTGGGGTTGATGATCACAAGGGCCTTGGTCCTGTCGGTGATCTTGCTTTCCATGTCCTCCAGGTCGGGGTACCAGTCGGATTCCTCATCGCAGATATAGTGCACGGCCTTGCCGCCCGCGAGGTTGGCGCAGGCCGTCCAGAGCGGATAATCCGGGGAGGGGATGAGGATTTCGTCGCCGTTGTTGAGCAGCGCCTGCATGGAAAGCTGAATGAGTTCGCTCGCCCCGTTGCCGGTATAGATGTCCTTCATGCCCACGCCCGGAATATTCTTGATCTGGGCATACTGCATGATGGCTTTTCTGGCGGAGAAAATGCCGCGCGATTCCGAATAGCCCTGCGACTTCACGATGGAGTCGCGCATGTCGATAATCACCTCTTCCGGTGCGGAAAAACCGAACGGCGCGGGATTGCCGATATTGAGCTTCAGAATGTTCATGCCGTTCTCTTCCATGCGGGCGGCTTCGTCCACCACGGGTCCGCGCACGTCGTAAAGCACATTGTCCAGCTTGCTGGATTTGGAAAAGGTTCTCATCATCACTCCCGGTATGCTTTGCCAGAGAAACATGGAAATTCTGGGTAACACGCTGAAAAAAGCGCAATATCCGGCGCAGAGGCGCGCATTCCGGGCCGGCCGCCTCTGGCGCAGGCTTCCCGGATTCCCCGAAGGGGGCGGCGTCAGGCAACCCTAGCACCATTCCCCCCGAAGGCAAAGGACATCCTTCCCCTTTCCGGCAAAAAATCCCCGCCTCCCTCCCCCGGCAGAAAAAAAAGCCCCCCTGCCCCGCCGGAAAGGCCCTTTCGCGTGAAAAAAGGCGCAATTTTTACCGCTTTCTTTGTATTGTTTCTATAATTATTGGAAATAAAAGGATATTTTTGAAAATTTTGTTCCTTTTCGCCCAAAAAACGCGCCGCGAAGGCCGCGTTTTCCCCCCTTTCCGGGGCCTGAAAGCCGCACTCCGAAAAAAAAAGAACGACCGCCGTATATGGAAGAGCGCGATACGCTCTGTGCCTGTGATTCCGCACCTTTCGGCAAGGAACGCCGTACCATGCCCCACACGCTGAACTGGTGCACAAGGCATATTAATTATTCAGCCGTGTTGACGTTGTGGAAAGACTTTCGTACTGTGGCGCAAAGAACTGTCATCCTGACCAACAAGGAGAACGTCCATATGAAGTACGTGTATCTGTTTCATGAAGGGAATGCACAGATGAAAAGCCTCCTGGGCGGCAAAGGCGCCAACCTGGCGGAAATGACCAATATCGGATTGCCGGTGCCCTTCGGCATGACCATTTCCACCGACGCCTGCCGCGACTACTATGCCCATGGAGGGAAGCTCCCCGACGGCCTGGTGGATGAAGTCATGGCCAGCCTCGCCAAGGTGGAGGAAAAAGTGGGCAAGCGCTTCGGCGATGCGGAAAATCCGCTGCTGCTCTCCGTGCGTTCCGGGGCTGTTTTCTCCATGCCCGGCATGATGGATACCATTCTGAACCTCGGTCTGAACGCCGTCACCTTCCCGGCTCTGGCAAGGCTGACGAACAATCAGTGGTTTGCCTGCGACACCTACCGCCGCTTCATCCAGATGTTCTCCGACGTGGTCATGGAAATTTCCAAGGAAAAATTCGAGGAAATCCTGCAGGAGCAGAAGGCCGCCCAAGGCGTGAAGCTCGACCAGGAACTTTCGGTGGAGTCGCTGCAGACGGTCATCACCCGCAGCAAGGAACTCTATCGCAAGGAAATCGGCAAGGACTTCCCCGAAGACGTGCACGAACAGCTGCTGCTCGCCATTGAAGCGGTGTTCCGTTCCTGGAACAACCACCGCGCCATCGTGTACCGCACCATCAACAAGATCGACCACAACCTCGGCACCGCAGTCAACATCCAGTCCATGGCCTTCGGCAACATGGGCAACGACTCCGGCAGCGGCGTGGCCTTCACCCGCAACCCCTCCACCGGTGAAAACAAGCTCTACGGCGAATACCTGGTGAACGCCCAGGGCGAAGACGTAGTGGCCGGCGTGCGCACGCCTCAGCCCATTGCCCACCTCGCCGAGGAAATGCCCGAAATCTACAAGCAGTTCCGGGACATTGCGGAAAAGCTGGAAAAGCATTACCGCGACATGCAGGACATCGAGCTGACCATCGAACACGGCAAGCTCTTCATCCTGCAGACCAGAAACGGCAAGCGCACGGCTCAGGCCGCCCTCAAGATCGCCTGCGACATGGTGGAGGAAGGCCTCATCACCAAGAGCGAAGCCATCATGCGCATCGACCCTGAAAACCTCGCCAACGTGCTGCACCGCCAGATCGACAGCTCCGCCAATCCGCAGGTTCTGGCCAAGGGTCTCGCCGCCTCTCCGGGTGCCGCCTTCGGTTCCGTGGTGTTCGACGCCGACGAAGCCGAACACCTCGGCCGCCTCGGCTCCAAGGTCGTGCTCGTGCGTGTGGAAACCACGCCTGACGACATTCACGGCATCGTGCAGGCTCAGGGCATTCTCACCAGCCGCGGCGGCATGACCAGCCATGCGGCCGTGGTGACCCGCGGCATGGGCAAGCCCTGCGTGTGCGGCTGCGAAGCCGTGAAGGTGGACTACGCCCAGCAGTGCTTCACCGTGGGCGACGTGGTGGTGAAGAAGGGCGACCTTATCTCCATCGACGGTTCCACCGGCCGCGTCATCCTGGGCGCCGTGCCGCTGAAGGACCCCGAACTTTCCCATGAATACCAGACCATTCTGAGCTGGGCCGACGAAGTGCGCGACCTGCATGTGCGCGCCAACGCCGATACGCCGGAAGACGCGGAAAAGTCCCGCCACTTCGGCGCGGAAGGCATAGGCCTGACCAGAACCGAACACATGTTCATGGCGCAGGAACGCCTGCCCCATGTGCAGAAGATGATCCTTGCCGAAACCAAGGAAGACCGCATCGAAGCCCTGAAGCCGCTGCAGATCATGCAGGAAAACGACTTCTACGGCATCCTGAAGGCCATGAACGGCCTGCCCGTGTGCATCCGTCTGCTCGACCCGCCGCTGCATGAATTCCTGCCCAGCCTCGAAAAGCTGCTCGTGGAAACCACGGAACTGCGCGTGCGCGGCGACAACCCCGAACTTCTGAAGGAAAAGGAACATCTGCTCGCTCAGGTGGAAAAGCTGCATGAAGTCAACCCCATGCTGGGCCATCGCGGCTGCCGCCTCGGCATCACCTACCCCGAAGTGTACGAAATGCAGATGTACGCCATCTTCAACGCGGCCTCCCGCCTCACCCGCGACGGCTACACTCCTCTGCCGGAAATCGAAATCCCGCTCACCATCAGCCTTGCGGAAATGGCCATGCTCAAGGAGCGCTGCGACCGCATCGCCAAGGAGTGCATGGAAGAACACAAGGTCACCTTCCCCTACCTGTGCGGCAGCATGATCGAACTGCCCCGCGCGGCCCTGCTGGCCGGGGAAATCGCGGAAGCTGCGGAATTCTTCAGCTTCGGTACCAACGACCTCACGCAGACCTGCTTCGGCTTCAGCCGTGACGACGCGGAAGGCAAGTTCCTGCCCGTGTACATCAACAAGCACATCATGAAGGACAACCCCTTCGCCGTGCTGGACCGCAAGGGTGTGGGCAGACTGATGGAAATCGCCATTGCCGAAGGCCGCAAGACCAGGCCCGACCTCATGATCGGTATCTGCGGCGAACACGGCGGCGACCCGAGCTCCGTGGAATTCTGCCATCTGGCCGGACTCGACCTCGTGAGCTGCTCGCCCTACCGTATCCCGATTGCGCGCCTCGCGGCGGCTCAGGCTGCCCTGAAGTACCCCAGAAAGAAATAATCCCCTGAACATAAACCCTCCGGGCGCTCTGCGCCCGGCAGAGACATGAAAAAGGGCCGCCTGACGAACGGGCGGCCCTTTTCTGGTGCGAAAAAAGCCCCGGAAGGCCGGTCAGGCCCGTAATCCGGGGCGCATCCTTCGGCCCCCACGGGGGCGGAGGAAACAGAGGATCAGACGCGGATCACCTTGTCCGCAAGGTCGAGGCTGGTCACGATATCGAGCATGTTGGTGGTTTCGCCCACCTTTTTCTGTTCAAGAAGGTGATAGTAGTCCAGGCACGTTCCGCACACGAGTATGCTCACGCCCAGGCCTTCCAGCTTCTTCAGCGCATCCAGGGCAGGCCCGGGGGTGGAGGCCAGGCGCACGCCGCCGTTCACCATGACGATGCGCCACAGGCGGCTTCCCATTTCCGGGAGCGTGGAAAGAAAATTGACCATGAGCTTTGCGCCGAGTTCGTCGCTGCCGCTTCCCACCACGTCGGAGCTGAGAAAGACCAGCGTGCGGCAGGGCGCTTCCTCCCCGGCCTGCGCAATGACTTCCTCGGCCGCAGCGCAGCTCACGCCCGCCCGGGCGGCCTTCACGGCCCACAGGGCTTCACCGCGCTTTTCCACCTGCGGGGCATAGCCGCTCCGGGCAAGGAAGCGGCTCACGTTTTCCGAGGCCGGGGCGTTGTCCACCAGCACTTCCACATCCGCGGGCTTTTTTTCCAGAAGCGCGCGGGTACGAAGTACGGGTTCCGGGCACACGAGGCCCCGGCAGTCCAGAAGTTCCATGCTGTTCTCCTTTCCTTGAAGGGTTGAACAAAAGGCCCGCCCTCAACGTGCGGGCAGTACGCGCCCTCCGCCGGATGCTCCCCTGCGGAAGGCGCCCGCCTCCGTGCAGGGTAGCGGCTTTTCCCTGCCGAGGCAAGGAAGGGCCGCCTTTACTTCACCCTCCGCGCCTGCTATCGTTGCCATGATCCGGCCCGTATGCGCCGTTCTTTTCTTGTGAGGAAACAGCCATGTTGCTTTCAACCATTGTCAAGTCATACAGGAAGGTCAGGGTACTTTGCGTGGGCGATGTCATGCTCGACCACTTCCTGTACGGAAAAGTGGAACGCATTTCCCCCGAAGCCCCGGTGCCCGTGTTCAACTTCCAGAGCGAAAAAAGAATGCTCGGCGGCGCGGGGAACGTGGTGGCCAACCTGCACAGCCTCGGCTGTTCGGCCGACCTCATCTGCTTTGTCGGAAGCGACGCGGCAGGCGAAGAAGTGCGCCGCCTGCTCGATGCGGTGTGTGAACACGCCATGGCCGTGGCGGTTCCGGGCTTCCCCACCATTGAAAAGACCCGCGTCATTGCGGGCAACAACCACCTCCTGCGCATCGACAACGAACGGCGCTTCGACTGCGCCGCCGATACCGGCGACATTCTCGGCCCGGAACTCGACGCGCGCGTGAAGGCGGCGGACATCGTGCTTCTTTCCGACTACGCCAAGGGCATGCTTTCCCCCGAGCGCTGCCGCCGCATCATCGACGCCTGCAAAAAGGCGGGAAAACCCGTCATCATCGACCCCAAGGGCGACGATTATTCCAAGTACGCCCATGCCACGGTGGTCAAGCCCAACCTCAAGGAATTCAATCAGGCCACGGGCATGGACTGCCGCCCGGCCGAAGCGGATTTCAAGGAAAAGCTCTGCCGGGGCGCCCGGGAACTGTTTGAACGCCACGGCATAGAAAACCTGCTCGTCACCCTGAGCGAACACGGCATGGCCTTTGTTTCGGCAAAGGCCCCCGATGCGGTGTTCCAGATTCCCACCGAGGCGCGGGAAGTGTTCGACGTGTCCGGCGCGGGCGACACCTCCCTTGCGGCCTTCGGCGCATCCCTTGCCGCAGGCGCGGACATTCAGGACGCCATGAAGCTCGCCAACATCGCTTCCGGCGTGGCCGTGGGCAAGCTCGGCACCTCCTGCGTGACGGATGTGGAAATTCTGGACGCGCTCTCCCGCAGGCGCAGCGCCTCCGGCCCGGGCTGGAAGCAGAAGCGCAAGATCATCAGCCGCCGCGAAGCCGCCGAAATGGCGGCCCAGTGCCGCGAACAGGGCAGAAAGGTGGGCTTTACCAACGGCTGCTTCGACCTGCTGCATCAGGGACACCTGCATTCGCTCATGCAGGCGCGGCAGGAATGCGACGTGCTTGTGGTGGGCCTCAATACCGATGCCTCCATCAAGAGACTCAAGGGCCCGGAACGCCCCATACAGGACGAAAAGACCCGCGCCCTGCTGCTGGCCTCCCTGGAATTTGTGGATTATGTGGTCATGTTCGACGACGACACCGCCCTGCCCCTGGTGGACGCCATACGGCCCGACCTCATCCTCAAGGAAGGCTATACCATCGACCGCTGGCCCGAGGCTCAGTTTGTGGAAAGCTACGGCGGAAAGGCCGTGACCCTCTCCCGGCTGGAAGGCTATTCCACCACCAGCACCATACAGCGCATGAAGGGCTGAGGGGCATATGAACTTTGAACGTATACGGGGGAAACCCCGTATACGTTTTAATAACGATTTTTGTCTAACTTCAAGTTTTCCTTACAATCTTATGGATGATAAAGACCAGAACATTCAAAGATATGAACAATGGCTGACCGAACTTGGATTAAATTCAGAAGATCAAAATAATTTAAAACGACAAATATATTTATATATCTATAATAGAAGATATTTTATTTTATTATTGATTGTATTATTATTGCCAATATTAATATATTATATTGTTAACTATATTGATATTAATTATCATTTATTTGATCGTTATAATTTTTCTAAAGATAATTGTATCTCTTTTCTTGGATCTTATTTAGGAGGAATAGCAACATTTATTGGTGTTGTGATGACTATATGTTATTCATATAGACTACAGAATATACATGAAGAAAAAAATAAGCTACAAAAAGAATGCGATTCATTAATTCATTTTGTAAAATTAAACAATATATCTCAATTTTGTAATAAAAAATTTACAGAATTTAGTGCATGTATCGCATCAGAGCATGAAGATGAGCGCATACAGGAAATTTTAAAGGATATATACATATATAATAACGAAATTTAATTCGCCATGACGGATTTAACTATTACAAGTAACATTTTTTCTATGAATAAAAATTGCACAAATTGCAAATACAAGTGTAATTTATATAAAATAAAAAAGAGTTTATTCATATAATAAATGAGTATACATCAAAAAATTATTATTTAATTAATGATATGATATATATAATGACTATAAAACTAAACTCTATAAAAAAACATTCTTTATTATTGAATAATAATATTTCTATTACTGAAGACGAATTAAAACGTGAAATTGATAATGTTAAACATAACTTTGATATTTATTCTAGTAAATACCGTGAACTCAACGATCATATACAAAAAGCGATAGAATTATACAGCATCGACTATACACCAAAAATGAACATTCTCATCAAATACTATATACAGGAATGCAACAAAAGTATATGTTCTTCATTATTGCATAAAAATATATTCTGATATTGGTTGGAGAGATTGTAAAAAGCTTTTTCACGGCCGAGCTGGCGGCGAAAAGCTCCCTGCGGAAGCTGTTTCCATCACATCATACCGAGAATGGCTGAAATGCCGCCCCTTCCCGGGCAGGCGCTTTCCCTGCCTTCAAGGCTCCGCAGACATGCGGGGCCTTTTTTTGCGGCCGGGCCCTCTCCCTTTCCGCAGAAAGGGACGCACGCCGGATGCAGAGGCTTTTCCCCTGCGGCGCGGATGTTGCCCACGGCTGTTCCGGCTCTCAGAAGAAAAGCCGCGGCGTTTCCGCACAGGCCGCCCCCGCGGGGCACCCGGGGCCATTTCTCCGGCATAGCGCCAAGGCCCGGAACGGCCAGCATATTCCCCCGCAAGACTGAGGGAAGGCACGCCCCTGCAAAATTCCCTGCAGCGCGGAATTTGCCGCAGGCGCTCCCGGCGGGAACGGCCTCCGGGCTCACGGCAGGCATGGCTCCCTGCGGAAACGAAGCGCCGCGCGGCGGGAGGCGCGCCTCCCGCAGTCTCATGCCGGAAAACTACACCGCGGGGTAGGCGTATATGTCGATGACGGTCCTGGTAGCGGCAAGCGCCCTCAGAGGAACGTGCCGGTCCTCGCCGTGCAGAGAATCACGCAGGATGAGGCCACCCGGTTCCGTGCCCACCACGGCCATGTAATGGTTGCCCTGGTGCAGCAGCACCATGCGATCGTTGTTCAGATGGTGCGCAATGGTCTCAATATCCCGTTCGGACGACACCGTTCCCTGTAACCACTCATCCCCGTCTTCCGTCCGGTAAGGAACGACCGTCATGCCGAAGAGCCCGGCGAACTCGCCCGCCATCCCCAGCCTGCCGGGACTCCACAGGGCATCGTGGGACTGGTAGATCACCCCTGCGGAATGTTCCAGACGGCTGAACGTCCTGTACGGGTCCGTACTGCTTCCCCGGCGACTGACGGTGCCGTCCCAGTTGCTTTCCCCGGGCAGGTGCAGACGGCCGTCGGCCGTGAGGCTGTTTCTGAGAATCGCCCGCCCCCTTTCCGTGGTCATCAGGCTGTTCAGCACGCTGATCATGAAACAGGTGTTGGTGCTGGTCCCCTGCTTGAGTATGGTCTGCGCGCTGATCTGTGCCGGCGTAAGTTCGGTACGGATCTGCACCTTTCCCCCGGGGGCCGGATGTGTCCCCTTCCTGCGCAGGTCGGGCCTGCGCTCTGCGACAAGGCGTTCCGCCATATCCGCCACGGCCTGACGCAGCGTCGTGCGGCGCACGCGCCCCGCCGTATCCTGCATGGTGGAAATCTCCTTCATCAGATCGTCAAGAAGTTGCAGGATAAGCGCCATGCGCTCGCCCTCGGCTACCTTCGGGAAATTCATAAGCAGGTATCGTTCTGCCATCTCGTAAATGCCCGAAGAGATGCCGTGCTCACCCCACACATAGGTCTCGCGCAGCTGCGCCTCATCCAGAGCTTCCCCTTCAGACGCTGCACCGGAAGACTTTTCCTCCGCCTTTGCCGAAGCCTCAGGGGCCTTTTCCTCAGCCTTTGCGGCAGAAGACTTTTCCTCAGACCTGGCCGAAGGTGTCTCGACGGCCTTTTCCTCAGGCTTTGCGGCAGAAGTCTTCTCCTCCGCCTTGGCCGAAGGAGCTTCGGCGGAAGGCTCCTTCTTCGCGGAAGCTTGGGAAGAGCTGATGTCCCCGGCCACGTCGGCCACGATTTCGCGCAGCACGTCGAGATCCCAGTTGAGCCCGTCCGCTCCCTGCAGAAATTCCATCACACGCCCGCTGACAAGCTGCGTCAGTCTGGTCCGCTCCTCCTGGCTGAGCTTCGGGTTCAGGCGCGCCACTTCCTTGTCTGCCATCTCACTCACGTTCACATAATGCACCTGCCCGATATCGGGCCTCACGGATTCCCGGGCCATGGCGTTCGCTATGGTCTGCAGCACATCGGACTTGAAATAGGAGGGATCCTTGTCCTGCAGAAAGGTCTTCATGTGACCGGCGATGATCTGCGCCCGGCGGCTCCGCTCCGCCTTTTCGAGGTTCGGGAACTGATGCACCATGGCCTCTTCGGCAAGGCTTTTCAAATCGACGCTGCTCTGTTCCGAACCGGTCCGGGAGATTGTGCGCGCGGCGCCTTTCCCCGATTCCCCGCCGACTCCCTTATCGGCAAGGGACGTGCGCGCGGCGTTGATGAAACGGTCGTTCCGGATCATCTCATCCATGGCCCGGCTCACGGCGGCGTTGCGCGCCTCTATGGCCGCCCTGCCCGAAGCCGAAAGGGAACGGAAGGCATCGGCTATTTTCTGAAGAATCCGCTGAGAGGAACTCTGAGCTTTCAGGTGGCCCTGTCTGTCCACCGTCACCGAACCGCCCGCCGCCAGATGATGTTCCAGCTGAGATAATGTGTTTATAGGCATACGCGATCTCCCGTTTCATCAGACTTTCAAAAAGTTCACCATCAGCGCGTCGTCCTTCCCCTCTTCAGGGGAAGGCTGCCAGGCATCCAGCCTGACCATCCAGTCCACCGCCGCGAAAAGCATGTTGTCCACAATCTGCGTGAAGCCTTCCCCGTTCAGGGAAAAGGCGTCCCACGCGAGCTGGAGCGTCACCACTTCCTGCGATTCGTCCACGCCCAGGGTGAAGCCCGAAGTGCCGCTGAAAAAATTGTTCGCGGCAAGGAGCTTCATGCAGAATTCCCCGCGCCCGTTCTCCTTCCCGGGAAGCGGCGCCACCACCGTATGGAACAGAAGCATGCCGGAGGATTCCAGAAAACCTACACGCAGGCGTACCCCCTCCACCAGAAGAGCCACATGGTTTTCCCCCTCTTTTTCGCAGGTGCAGCCCGTAGCGGATGCATACGCTGTTGTCAGTTCGTCAAGAATTCTGTGCATGGATGCTCCTTTCATGCCAACGCCGCAGGCATGGCGGCCTGTATGGATACCTTATTGCAAGAAACGTGCCGGAAAAACGGTTTTTCGCTTCTTTTTCCCCTGTGGACTATAGCACCGGCGGAATACGCCTACAAGGGCGCTGCGGCAGAGGTGCCGTATTCCGGGCCTTTTCCTGAAAAAAGCGTATCCGGCACGGCGCGCCCCGTGCATGAAGAAAGGCTGTGCCGCACGCACGGAAAAAGGGCCTTTTTCCTGCCGCATGGCCTGCCCTTTTTTGCAGAAAAGCCCGCTCTTGTGCGCGGCAAAAAGGCGCTCCGGGCAACGCAAAAGGCCGCGACACATTTTTGCCAGAAAGGAAATTTTCCATAACAGCGTGTAATTTTTGCAAAAGACTCACCATTTCCACTGCGACATCTCCCTTTTCAGCAAAAAAGAGCCACAGTGTTTGACAATTTTTGAAAACCTATTAGTCTGGAGAAAATTGTCCTTCCCAGGGTGTTCCCTTGTCCTGCAAGGGCGGGAACGCCTTCCGGCAACGGCCCGGCTTCTCCGGCGCCGCATGCCGGCTCCCTTTAAAGCGCCTGCGCGATGAAGGTTCCCGGGGCGGGATGTCCGCCGGTTTTTTCTCTCTCCTTGTGCGGTACAGGGCCAGAAGCCGTGCGTTAACTTTTTGCCCCGTGTGCCATGGATCGGCTACTGCTCACCCTGACCATCATCTTCGTCAGCCTTCTTGCCGGATACGGTATCCGGCAATGGGTGGGTTCGGGCCGCGCTCCCCTTTCCGAACAGGCGCTTCTGCGTCTGCGCCTCATCATTCAGAAAACGGCCATGTTCGGGCTTATCCCGGTTTCGGCCATGCTCTCGCTCTGGGGCCTGCCCTCCCCCGATCCGCGCCTTCTGTCCCTGCCTGCGCTGGGGCTTGCCGCGTGGGTGGCGGGCGGCGCGCTTGCCCTCGTCTTTGCCCGCCTCATGCGCCTTTCGCCCGAAAAGACGGGCAGCCTGTACTGCTGCGGCACCTTTACCAACATCGGCGCCGTGGGCACCCTCGTTGCCGTGATGTACTTCGGCGAAAGCTCCATTGCCATGGCCTCGCTCTACCGCCTGTGTGAGGAAATGTTCTATTTCTCCGTGGCCCTTCCCGTGTCGCGCAGGTTCAGCCGCAGCCCCCGCGAAGGCGCCGCGCGCCGCTTCCGCCTCGACCCCGTGCTTGCGGCCATCGTGGCCGCCCTTGCCCTCGGCCTTGTGCTCAACCTTGCGGGAGTGCCCCGTCCGGCCTTGTTCGGCACCCTTTCCACCGCCGCCATGCTTGCAGGCACCGTGTGCTTCCTGCTCTCCATAGGCATGGGCCTGCGCCTTTCGCGCATGGCCTGCTATGCCAGGGAATCGGCGGCCGTCTCCCTCATCAAATTCGTGCTCGTTCCCGTGCTCATCACCTCGCTTGCCATGCTTGCGGGGCTGGGCGAGGTGGATGGCGGCGTGCCGCTCAAGGTGGTCGCCATTCTTTCCGCCATGCCCGTGGCCATGAACGCGCTCATTCCCCCGTCCCTGTTCGATCTGGACCTGGACCTGGCCAATGCCTGCTGGGTATTCACCACCCTGGAACTCATTGTGGTGCTGCCCATCCTTATTCTCATTCTGCCGCTGCTGTAGACGGCAAAAACATGCTCTCGCCCATGCCAGGGGCGGGAGTAGTCTGCGTTTCGGGTGCAACGTGGCTTCGCGTCACCAAGAATATATCCGAGGAGGAAGTTATGAAGCTTTTCCGTACCGCCCTCATGGCCGCCGCCTGTGTGGGAATCCTGTCGGCTCCGGCGCTCGCCGCCTACAAGCAGGAATACAAGCTGAGCGTGGTGCCCGCCGCCACCTCCGGCTGGGGCCTTTCCGCGACCTATTTTGCCGAACTCGTCAAGGAACGCACGGGCGGCCGCATCAACATCAAGGTGTACCCCGGCGCTCAGCTCATGGCCGGCAAGCAGACCTCCGAACTGCTGCTCGTCCGCCGCGGCGCCATCGACTTCGCCCTTGCCTCCACCATCAACTGGTCTCCCCAGGTGCAGGAACTCAACCTTACCGCCCTGCCCTTCTTCGTGGCCAACAACCCCGACCGCTACAAGGCCATGGACGCCATTGAAGACGGCAAGTCCGGCAAGATGCTCGTGGACGCCGTGGAAAAGACCGGCGTGAAGTTCATAGGCTGGGGCGAAAACGGCTTCCGTGAACTCACCACCAGCAAAGGCCCCATCAACAAGCCTTCCGACATCAAGGGCATGAAACTGCGCGTGTGCAGCACCCCCATCTTTGCCGACATCTTCACCGCTCTCGGCGCCAACCCCCAGGCCATCAACTGGTCCGAAGCCGTGACCGGCTTCCAGCAGGGCATTGTGGACGGGCAGGAAAACCCCACCAACGGCATCAACATCACGCTCCAGATCTGGACCTGGCACAAGTACCACACCGACTGGCACTACATGATCGACCCGCTGCTGCTCACCGCCAATTCCAAGGTGTGGAAGTCCTTCTCCAAGGAAGATCAGGCCATCATCATGGAATGCGCCGCGGAAATGGAAAAGTACAGCAAGGCCCTTTCCCGCCTGGGCTTCGACGACGGCTCCTCTCTTGAATACCTGAAGAGCATCAACAGAGTGCCCGCCGTGACCGATCCCTACAAGACCATGGAAGAAAAGGGCATGAACATCGTGAAGTTCACCGATCAGCAGGTGGACGAATTCTACGCCGCCACCCAGAGCGTGCGTGACAAGTGGACCAAGGAAATCGGCGAAGACCTCGTGAAGGCCGCCGAGGCCGACATGAAGGCCGCCCAGTAACACAGTTTTGAACCGGGAGCGGCTCTCCCGCCGCTCCCGGCCTTTTCAGCATCGGGGATGTATCATGTGGAGCTTTCTGAACGCCCGCTTCGAGGAACTGCTCGGAGCCTTGCTTCTGGCCGTGATGGCGTGCATCTCGTTCATCAACGTGATCGTGCGCTACTGCACCAATTTTTCCTTTTCCTCTTCGGAAGAACTGACCGTCAACCTCTTTGTGTGGATCGTTCTTCTGGGGACTTCGCGGGCCTTCCGCGAAGGGGGCAACTTCAGCATGAACCTGCTGTACGACGCCATGCCCCGGCCCGTGAGAAAGCTCCTTTATGTGTTCAGCGTGCTGTGCTGCATCATATTCTTCGCCGCCCTCTGCTGGCAGGGCTGCATTGAAGTGATGGACGAAATCGAACTCAACGTGGTTTCCGAGTCGCTGGCCATCCCGGTATGGATCTACACCATAGCCACGCCGCTTTTCTCCGCCCTCATCATCGTGCGCATTCTCCAGAAGGTCTGGGAAGATTTCCGCACCAGAAGCTACTAGACCTTCAAAGGCCGCGCGGGCTTGCCCGCAGGCCCTCCCAACGCTTATTCCACGGAGTTTACGCATGGATATGGAACTTTTCAAAGACCCGGCCTTCTGGCTCCTCATCACTTTCGCCGTTCCGCTCATCTTCCGCGTGCCCATCGCCATTTCCCTGGGCCTTTCCGCCCTGCTCGTGGGCTGGTGGTGGGATATGGGCGTGGACATGCTCTCCTACAACTTCTTTGCCGGCGTGGCCAAGGTGCCGCTGCTCGCCATTCCCTTCTTCATCCTTGCCGGATTCATCATGGAACGGGCGGGCATCGCCGCACGCATCGTGCTGCTTGTGGAAACCATCGTGGGCAACATGACCGGCGGCCTTGCCGTGGCCACCGTGGGCGTGGCCACCTTCTGGGGCGCGGTTTCCGGCTCCGGCCCGGCCACCGTGGCGGCCCTCGGCCTCATCCTCATTCCGGCCATGGTGAAGAGCGGCTATGACAAGCCCTTTGCCGCGGCCACGGTTTCCGTCACCTCCGGCCTTGCCATCGTCATTCCGCCGAGCATCGCCTTCATCGTATACGGCGGCATTGCCGATGTCTCCGTGCCCGCCCTGTTTGCCGCAGGCTTCATCCCCGGCGTGGTGGTGGCCGCCTTCCTCATGATTTCCGTGCTCCTCACCTCCCGCAAGAAGGGCTACCGCGGCAAGCCCAGAACCATGCCCGTTTCCAGGGCCCTGCGCGAAGCCTTCTGGGGCGTGATGACCCCCGTGGTCATCCTCGGCGGCATCTACGGCGGCGTGTTCACCCCCACCGAAGCCGCGGCCGTGGCCATTTTCTACGGCCTGTTCGTGGGCGTGTTCATCTACCGCACCATCAACAAGTTCTCCATCCTCGCGGATGTGCTGGTGGAATCGGTGAAGGCCACGGCCGTCATCATGTTCGTGGTCACCTGCGCCGGGCTTTATGCCTGGGTGGCCAGCACCGTGGGCCTTGTGGAACGCGGCGCCGCCGTGCTGCTTTCCCTTTCCGACAACCCCACCGTGCTGCTTCTGCTCATCAACGTCATTCTCTTCATCGCGGGCATGCTGCTGGACGCCATTTCCATCTATTATGTGCTGCTGCCCTTCCTGCTGCCCATCATGGCCCACTTCGGCTGGGATCCGGTGTGGTTCGGCGTGATGATGACCATCAACCTCGCCCTCGGCCAGGTGACCCCGCCCGTGGCCGTGAACCTCTATGTGGGCGCAAAGATCAGCAACCTCACCATGGAGCAGATCACCCCGCCGGTGCTGCCCATGCTCGGGGCCGCCACCGTGGCGCTCATCATCATCATGCTCTTCCCCGACATCACCCTGTTCCTGCCCCGCCTGCTCGGCATGTAAGGGCCTGCCCTGCCGCATGAAAAAAGCGCTTCCCGCAAGGGAGGCGCTTTTTTTTCCGCCGCGCGCAGGACTCCCGGTACCTGCATAAGGAAAACGCCCCGCGAAGGCCCCGGGCAACGTGCAGATCCTGCCGGGAGCCTGCGCAGGCTCCCGGCCGTGGCGACAGGCGGGCCCTCAGCCGGAAAGAAAAGCACGGCCCGCGGCCGACAGAAAAAGCCCCGCCAGCGCACATGCTTCCCCGGGCGTTTTCCGCACGTTTTCCGCGCACCGGGCCTTCTCCGGGCTGGGGCGGATGCTGTCCTGCGCGGGCCGTTCAGGCGGCGGAGTCCGTAAGGATGATATCCACCACGGCGTCCCCGTCCTCTTCCTCCACGGAAGCGAGCATCAGAAAGCTGCGGATGCCGCCTTCTCCCGCCAGGTCGCGCACCGTTGCCTCCACCCTGTCCACGGCTGCGTTAAAATCGTGCATCTTCACGTTCACGGACATGCGTATCACCATGATGACACAGGGAAAAGCACCGGTGGAATAAAGGCCGGGCACGGGAGAAAGCGCCTCTTCCGCCGCCTGTTGCAGATGTTCGGCGCTCCCGTGCGTGAGCACGGCGATTGAGCAGGCTGCGGCCGCGTCCAGTTCCTCCCTGTCGCAGTCTGCAATCCCCGGCTCGCGGCACCGCTCATCCAGAAAAGCCTGAAGTTCCGCGCAGCTCAGCTTTCTCACCCCCGGTACGGACATATGTTCCCCGACATCCTGCATACCATGCTCCTTGCTTGTGTTTTTTCCATGCCCGGCCTGCACAGGGCGCGGGCATGGGCGGCTCGCGGCCGCCTTTTCTTCAAGCATAGCGGAGGGCGCGCCCGTGCACAGGAAAAACACGCCGACCGTCCACAGGGGTATGGAAAAAACGCCGTACAAAAAAGCCGAACGCGAAGGAAAAGGCGCAGGCCGGGAACAGCGCACGCTGAAGAACAGGCTTCTGCCGCCCGGCGCCCCGCAGCAGGCCGGTGGCGCCGCCTTATGCGCCTTCCTTCATGGTTCCCCGCAGTCAACGGGGTACAGGCCGGCACGTTTCCGTGCGCCTGCCATGGAACTTCCTCTGAAAAAACGCCGCGCCCCGCCCGGGCCGGAAGCTCCCGTGCAAAGCCCTGCCGCCCGGCGCCCCGCAGGCGCATGGCGTCCGGATTCCCACGGCAGAGAAGAAGGAAGAGGACTTTTCCCCCACCTCCCCTTCCGGGAAAAAGGGCGCCCGCCCCTGAAAGGCAGCGGCGGAAAAAGCGCGTCCCTCCCCGGCGCCCCCGCAGGGACAGAACGCCTGCCGGAAGGCACCTTCCGACAGGCAGAGCGTTCCGACACGGACGGGAAAACAACGCCGCGCGCACAGGCAAAAAAGCCCCCGTGCGCGCGGCGAAGGAAAACGTTCTTCGTGATGCCGATGATGCTTCATGCCGCACCGCAGACGATGCGGCAGAAAACCCGGACCGGGAGGCCGGACCTGAAGCCCGGCCCTTCATGCCGTCCGCAGGCCCTTTCCTCCGGGCTGCTGAACCGTTATGGCGCCCACGTTCAGACGCGCGCGGCCAGACCTGCACATTCCCAGAAATCCCGCAGGAAGAGGCAGTTCTGCATCACCGAGCTGAGTCCCTCCGGATTGCCCTTCCTTTCGCGTACCAGGGCGGAGAGAAAACCGGGAGCCTCCCAGTCGTCCACCACGCATTGCCGCTTCTCCAGCTCCTCCGCCCGTCTCTTCGCATCGCGCAGGCGCAGAACGGCGGCATCCAGGGCCTCCCTGTCCATGCAGGGTGCCAGGCGCTGCCTGTAGTCGTTTTCATCCACGGCCATGAGCGCCTGGAAGGTTTGTCTGTCGATGCGGGGCAGCAGGGCAAGCTGCTTGAAGCCGTACTTCGGCTTCAGAACCCTATACTGCTTGTCAGTGAAAGAGCGTGTGTCGATCACCATGCGGGGCAGGTCCATGCCCGTATTCCGCAGAATCTGCTGCGCTGCCGGTATGGTGCCCACGTCCATCGGGTCTGCCATGGCGCCGAGCCAGTGCTCTCCAAAGGTGTTTATGAGCACGCTCTGATACTCCGGATCCAGCAGCTGAGGATTGATGAGAACGGAACTCACCGTGATGTCCGCATCGCTCAGGCGTTCCAGCATATCTCTGGACACAGGCACAACCTCATTCCGCTGCACGCTCCTGCCGAGAATGCCTTCCAGTGCGCTCCTCTTATCATCCGTGAGGCTGCCGACTTCCACCGTCATGGGGGGCAGGCTCAGGCCTGCACGCTGCAGCGCCTCCCGCTGCCCGGGCACCTTGTCCACATTCCATGCCGTCCCCGCCCCGCTGAAGAGCAGCGCGCCCATGCCGTTCACCAGCGCCTCACGCTGCCCGGCGCTCAGCTTCTGAACGTCCACGAGCATCCGGGGAAACGTCACCCCGGACGCCTGCAGCGCGCCATGCAGTCCGGGTTCGCCGGTGATGTCCACCGTCGTGGCCCCCACCCTGCGCCTGCTGAAACTTGCATCGTTGTCGATGCCCGTCACCTTCACATCGCCGGTATCGGCGTTGATGTATACAAGGTAATTCCCCATGTGGCGATCGCTCTGGCCGGAGAGCAGATCAGCCCACTCCAGCCTGCTGAGTTCCCGCATGAGGTTGCCCAGCATGTGCCCCCCTCAGCCCCTTGCTGTCCAGGTGTCCAAGGGCCTCCGCAAAGGAAATCTCCCGTCCGTCCGAAGTGACGGCGCAGGGCTTGCCGTCGCTGATATCCGCGGCGGACCTTCCCGGCGCCACCTCCATGAAAAGCCCCAGACGCCCCTCGTTCATGCCTATGGAGGAACGGGCCACCACGTCGCCGCAGCCTATGGCGTCGGCCGAACGGCAGGCGGCCACGTTGAGCTGCATGACGCGCAGCTCTGTTCCGAAGCCCAGCTGTCCCGCGCAGAGCTGGGCAAGGCTCTGCCTCGCCCCCACCTCCGGCTTGAAGACGAGCGAAACCTCTTCCCCGCCCTCGCCCCGGTATGTGCAGAGCTGCACCGTACTGCCCACGCCCTGCCCCAGCACGCGGGCGCCTGTGCGCAGGGCGTCGCTCGCGCGCATCTCCAGCTGATCGGCGGGAATACCCCGCAGAGAAGCTTCCAGAACCGTGGGCATGTCCACATGCCTCTCAAGCGCCGCCGACACATATTCTCCGCGCAGTACCATCCTGCCGCTGTCGAACATGTTCTTCATGGCGACGATGTCATCCATCTGCGCATCAAGCACATCCGCATGGGCCATGGGCGAAGTGACGAGCTTATCCATCAGCGCGGCGACCTCGCCCTTCATGAACGTGTCGCTCTTCAGGAAGGTCATGAAAATCCGTGCGGTATTGGTGTCGAGCATGACCCCGCTGTAATCCTCGTACTCGTACTGAAACTCCTCGATCGTTCTGATGTCGGACCGGGAAAGTATGCTCAGCATCTGAAGAACCTCGATGCTCTCCCGCGCACTCCCCGTGCGCAGGTGGCCGGCGGCGGATATCATCCCGGCCTTGAACTGCGCGTCGGTGATCTGCCCCGCCTCCACCTGCTGCTTCAGCGTCCGCAGTTCGTCGTTATAAAGCGCCACCGACGGCTTCAGCCCCTGCACCAGCGCGCTCAGGTTCGAAAAGAGCATGACCCCGGGAGAACATCCAGCTGTTCCGGGTCAATTTCGGACAGAAGATCGCTGACGGCAGCGCTTACTTCCCTGCGGGCCTCTATCTGATGAAGCCCCTCCAGCCTCTCCGAAGCCCGCCGGAGCAGCCCGCTCAGCGCTTCGCGCAGACCGGCATCCTCCTGAATCATGCCGCTGTTCACGCCCGGGGCGTCCATACGGCTCTTCAGCGCTTCCACCTGCCGCTTCAGGCCGTCCGCCGCAGCGGTGAACGCGGCCGGACTCATGCCCGTATTGCGCTCCAGCGCATCCAGGGCGGAAAACATGGCCTGCGCCTGCACGGAAATCTCATTCAGAAGCGCATGGCCGTGCATGGCGGGAGAAACCCTGCGCATCCCTGCAAACACGCCCGCCTTTTCGCCCATATCCGCGAACCGTTCGGCCATGCCCTCCCTGAGCGCCTTATCTTCCGGGGAAGCATCGCTCTTCCGAGCCTCCAGCTGAAGGGAGGCCACAAGGTTCAGTGCCTCCGAAGCGCGGAACTGCGCCTAGGCTCAGGACTCATTAATTGCCAAAAGGGTAAAAAGTTCTTATTGTCGGCATAGGGAGGATGCCATGAAGG
>NZ_CALUWY010000020.1 GCF_944324615.1 uncultured Mailhella sp. | reverse complement strand
GCCAGCTTGACGGTCATGAACTTGAACACGCCGTCGGTGATGCGGATGATGCGTTCCAGTTCAGCCACGAGCTGAGAAGGAGCGGCGTATTCGAGGCGGACATAGAAGCCGCGCATCTGCTTACGGACAGGATAGGCCAGGTCGCGCATACCCCACTGATCCACGAGAAGCATTTTGCCGCCTTCGCGGGCAACCACTTCATCCATGGTCTTCAGGATGGTTTCGCGCTCTTCCACAGACAGCTCCGGAGAAAGGAGCAGCAGGGTTTCCATTTTGCGCATGTAAGATCTCCTTACGGTCAGAGGTCCGCCGCTTCCGGCTTCCTGCCGGAAAAACCATACGGCGAACAAGGTGAATCGTTGTACTTACTCGGGGAGGCCCTTTCTGTCAAGCCCCCATGCGGCGGGTTCCGGCGGAAAACATACGCCTTTCTGCGGGCGCGCTGCGGCATTCTCCCGCCCGGGTCTTTCTGAACAGACAAAAAGCGCCCGACGGATCTTTCCGCCGGGCGCAGCATACATTTTCACAAAATCTTACGGCAGATTACAGTTCCGTGAAGATCTGATTGGTGCTCAGCACGCCGAGCACGGGGGCAAGGAGCCTGTCGGGCACGTTCACGGTCTCACGAGGACGGGGATTGACGGGAGAGGTCACGCCTTCCAGCGTGAAGGCCTTCTGGGAACGCCCGATGAAGGCCGTCAGATCCTCCACGTTCATGGCAAGACCGGGGAGTACCTCGGGCGCAGGTTCACGGTATTCCACGATGAGCTTGCTGATGTCGGCTCCGCCCGTCCACTCATAGCGCGCCACAAGGGTGTCGCCCTGCCAGGCGGCCTTTCCGGCCTGAGCAAACAGAGGCGTCCACGGATCCATGGACGCGGGGCGCACATATACATGCACCGTGGCGTCGTTGGGCGACATGCCGTTGTGCTCATAGAACACCTTCAGCGTCTGAAAATCCACACCTACCGGGCGGACTTCCCATATATACTCATTGGGGCATTCCGCGAGCACGCTCACAAGCTGCGAACCTTCTCCGGCCTGGAGGGAGAACCAGGTATCGGCGGAAAGCGTGCGCAGCATGCTGTTTTCAAAGGGAACGCGGCAGAGCGTATAGCCGGAGAGCACCTGCTCATAGCCCTGAGCGGCCTTCACACTCACCACAGGGGAATAGGTGGAGACAAAGGCGCCGCTGGAAGCATCGACGCCGCGATAGAGGGACGTTCCGGCGCAGCCGCCGAGAAGCACCGCAGAAACCAGAAGTGCACAGGCAAGGATATGTTTCATGGAGAACACCTCGTTTTCAGCAATCATGCCAGTTTCTCCCGCTTTTTCAGGAGAATTTCATCATAAGACTATCAGGGCGCCTTGGCAACGGTACCTGAAGTGCGGAAAAACGGCCTTGCCCTCCGCACGGGCTGATGGCACACTCGGAGCATGAATATTACCGTAGCCATCAGCGGCGGCGCCGACAGCCTCTTCGCCCTGCTTTTCCTCAAGGAACAGGGCCACACGGTCACGGCCCTGCATGCCCGTTTTCTGCCCGCAACGCACGGTGAAGACCCCGTGCCCGCGCTGGAAGCCCTGTGCCGGGACATCGGTGTTCCCCTGCATGTGGCCGATCTTACCGAACCGTTCCGCCGCTTCGTGCAGGAACCCTTCGCTCTCGCCCATGCCGAGGCCCGCACGCCCAACCCCTGCGCGCTCTGCAACCGCGCCATGAAGTTCGGCCTGCTGCTCGATGAGGCCATGACATACGCAGATGTCTTCGCCACCGGGCACTATGCCTCCATGGAGGAACACCCCGTATACGGCCCCGCCCTCCGCGCAGGGCAGGACGGCGCAAAGGATCAGAGCTACTTTCTCGCCCTCGTTCCCGTCGCGCGCCTTCGCCGCTGCATCTTCCCCCTCGCAACGTGGAAAAAGCCCGACATCCGCGCCTGGCTTGCGGAGCACGGCCGGAAACCGCCCCTGCCTTCCGAAAGTCAGGAAATATGCTTCATTCCCGGCGACGATCACTACGCATGGCTGGAAGAGCGGAAAGCCGGAGGACTGAAGCTTCCCGGCCCCGGACCGGTGCTGCTTGCCGGAGAAAACAGGATCATTGCCGAGCACCGGGGGCTGTGGCAGTACACCGAAGGACAGAGAAAGGGGCTTCGCATCGCGTGGAAGGAACCTCTCTATGTGCTGAAGCGCCTGCGTGAGGAAAACACCCTTGTGGTGGGGCCGAAAAACCTTCTGCCCGTCACCTCCTGTTCCGCCGGGGAACTCAACCTCATGGTGGAGCCCCGTCTGTGGCCGGAGGAACTTTTCGTGCGCGTGCGCTACCATCAGGCTCCGGTACCGGCCCGCGTCACCGTCTCCGAAGGACGCCTGAACATGGTCTTCGCCTCGCCCCAGCAGCCTCCGGCTCCCGGTCAGGTGGCCGCCGTGTACGACGGCGACGGCTTCGTCCTTGCAGGCGGCATTCTGGACTAAGGGAAGAGCGCGTGTTAAGCTGCCTCCACCCTATCCGGAGGAGTGTTCCGGCAACAATCCGGCACCTGCATGGTTCCCTGCCGAAAAGGAGACCTCTTCCCGGCTCCTTTTTCCCGGTGCACGGTCATGCTCCTCTGCATCCGCCGGCCCTGTCCGGCGTGACCTTCGGCATCTCACAGAAAGATCATGCGAACAGAACAGCTCCATGCCCTGCTCAAAATCATCCAGTGCGGCTCCATCAACAAAGCCAGCGCGGAACTGTTCACTTCACGCCAGCAGCTGGCCGCAAGCGTGAAATCGCTGGAGCAGGAATTCGGCGTCGAAATTTTTTCAAGGAAAAACAAAGGGGTGGAACTTACACCGGAAGGTGAGAAAATCGTTCACGAACTTGCCCCCTTTCTGCACAGGATCGAAGGCCTGAAACAGGACTTCCGTACCCGCGGAGCTTCGAAGGAACCGGCCGGCACACTGCACATCTACCGTGAAGGAGAACTTTTTCTCGACAAGTGGCCTCAGTTCATCCCTTTCTTCAAGAAGAAGTTCCCGAATCTGCAGATCAGGGCCATGGAGCTGGACGCTCAGGACATCTATCCGCTGCTCCATCAGCCGGAGTGCCAGATAGGCATCAATTTCTTCTTTGAAGAGGCGCTGCCCCTCATCCCCGACTCACTGGAGTTCATTCCCACCTATACCCGGATCCCCGTGGTCTACGCCGCCAGACATTCCCCCTTTGCAAGGACCCACAAAACCACGTCCCTGGCCGCCATTTTGAAGGAACCTCTCATCGAGTTCACCCATTCCGGTTCGGACGATGTGTTTCTCACCACGCTCTTTCTGGGGACGGGCCGTCCGAACATCCAGATTTCCGTCAACAATTTCCAGATGTTTTACCAGCTGCTGCTGGAAGGCCGGTACCTTTGCGTCACTTCCAAGCCCGCCCGGTATGATGTCTCGCCTCCCGACATAAGCGCCATCCCCATACGCGACAAGCGCATCATCCATGCGGGCTTTCTCATCAACAAGGCCTTCCGGCACAATCCCATCATTCAGCTTTTCATTAAGGAATACATGGAGTTCTACAAACAGGCGCTTTAGTATGCTCCCCGTGTTCCGAAAAACGGACAGGACAGGAAGAAGGAAGGGCCGTTTTCCGCGGCCCTTCCGGTCATTCATGCCGGGGACGGATTCCGCCCCGCAATCATCCTCTGTCCGTCGCAGAGCGGCATCAGAAAAGCATGCCTCCCAGAGGATAGCCCACCAGCATGGTGCTTGCCCACACAAGAACCATGCTCACCGCCCCGTAGCCTATGGCCTCACGGGAGGAAATCCAGTCTTTGTTGCCGTGCAGGATGGCCGCCGTGGCACTGCCTGCCGGAGTCATCAGCGAACAGGTGGTGACCATGCACAGTATGGCGGTGAGCGTACCGCCGTTCAGCCCCGCCTTGACGGCAAAGGTATAGGCGATGGGCACGAACACCACGGCCATGACCGTATTGCTGGAGAAGTTGGTGAAAAAGGCGGGAAGCAGCGTTACGATGACAAGGAACATCATGGTGTTCTTCCCGCTGAGCAGAGGATCCATGATGGCGGTGATGAGCCCGGGAATGCCTGTGGAAGGATTGCCCAGAGGGTTCAGAATGGTCATGACGGACATGACCAGGAACACCACTCCCCAGTTGATGCCTTTGGTGAACATTTCCTGAATGGCAATGCCTTCTCTGAAGTTCAGAATGGCCAGCACCACGATGAGGACGGCGGGCGTGGCGGTGGTGCCCAGTGTACGGAACAGACCCGTCACAGGCCATGCGGAAGGCATGACGCTGGGCCAGAACAGAATGGCAAGCAGCACCACAAGCAGCACCATGACGAACTTCTGATAGCCCGTCACCTTTTCCACGCCTTCAATGCCGCCGAGTTTTGTTTCCGAAAGGTCGATGCGCAGCACATACTTGCCGAGCACAAGGTAAAGGACGAGGTAGACGATGTTCATGATGACGGCAAACGCCGTGTAGGCGCCGCTGTTCAGCTCCACCCCCGAAACGCTCTGATACGCGCCGAGAGGCATGGCCACAAAGGGGAGGAAAGGCAGAATCATGCAGCCCATATTGGCCGCGAAGGTGATGCCGAATATCATATACGTCGTGTATCTGCCCTTTTCGATATGGTAGGTCTCGCACATGTTGTAAAAAACGGACCATACAAAGAAAATGGCGACGAACACGTTGACGACCGCCCCGATGACCACGGCCGAAAGCATGAGCATGAAGGAAATAAGCCACGGCTTGCCCTGCGCGAATTTCATATTCACCATGCTGCAGGTGATGATCTTGATGATCCCGCCATGCTCAAGCGTGTACATGAAGGGAAAAATGAACAGCAGCGTAAGCACCACGTTATTGGAAAAACCGAACTGAAGCGCCTGCGTCACCGTCTGGAAGCCCGTAAAGCCGAGGGCAATGATCCCCAGTATGCTGGCCCATGTGGCACACCATGTCGACCAGCCCCACACCACGCCGAAAAATACACCGAGCACGGCCACTCCCACGGGAGTGACGGTACTGAACGGAGGACATACATGTTTGAACCCGAACATGAAAAACAAGACAACAGCCACATGAATGAAGCTTTTCGCACTGTTCTTCGTCCAGCCGATTTCCGTATCCATCATCTTTTCTGCTCCATGATCCGTTGAACGTGCGCTCTTCCGGCGGAAGGAGCCGTCGGCCCCTTCCGCCCGGGAAAACGCGGGCGGCAAGGCCCGCTCTCCGGTGTTCCGGCCCCTCCCCGGAAAAGGACCTCAGACTCTGCGGCCCGCCGGCAGGGGCTTCGGCCTCACGACATTGATGTGACATGCCCCGGAAGGACAGACCATGGCGCAGAGCGCGCAGCTCTGACAGCCCATGGGATCGCGCACATACACCTTGCCGCAGAACATTCCGAAAACATCGTCCGGGCAGATGTCGTAACACTTGCCGCAGTCCACGCACTTTTCATAATCAATTCCCTGAACCGCCATCTTCATTCTCCTTGAAACACCGTTCGCCTGTTGCCGAAGGCCGGAACGGCTCCGGCAAAAAGGCATGTTCACACGCGCGGCCTCGTCTGCAGCGTTATGGTTTTCGGAACATCGAAATAGGGAGTGGCTATATCTTCCGTGAAAAATTCCGGCCTGCCGTCCTTTTTGACAAAGCCTATCCACTTCAGCCAGTTCACGTTGTCCATCATGGGGTAATCCCTGCGATGGACGCCCACGCGGCTTTCCTTGCGGCGTATCTCGCTCTGCACGATCATGAGCGCCACCCACAGCATGCTCTTCGCCTCCACATACTCGCGCAGCTCGTGAAAATCGCGAACGCCGAGTTCGGGAAGCATCTCTTCCGCCACCTTTTCCAGCTTTGCGATACAGGCCTTCATGGCCTCTTCATCGCAGTGGTTCACGTTGTAGGGAATGAGCGTTTCCATGACCTTTTCCTTCAGTTCGTCAGGCGTGACCGGGCCGTGGGCATTCAGGGCCTGAATCAGTTCAAAAACCGCAGGTTCGGCCAGTTTCCGGCAGAGCTTCACATCGGAGGCCCCGTAGCGATCACAGGCCTGCACGGCATAACCACCGATACGGCCGCCGCTGAACATGGCCCAGCCTATTTCCACACCGGGGAAGGGATGCTGGGCGCAGGCCTTGGGCGCGGAGGCGTCTCCTGCCACGAAAAGCCCCCTGATATTGCTTTCCCCGTGAATGTCGATATCGATCCCGCCCATGCGGTTGCACACGTCGGGAACATAGGTCTGCTCAGTCTGTTCCCTGCGCATGGGAATCTTCTCTTCCATGGGGTCAAGGCCGTATTCCACCTGCACGCGCCTGCAGTTGGCCTTCTTCAGGCGGAAAAGGAGCTTCTTGCTTTCCGGAGAAAGGCAGGTGCAGTCTTCGTAGATGGGGCCTCTTCCCGCTGCAACTTCCCTGGTGATGGCGGCATCCACCCCCAGGCGTCCGGAATTCAGCTCTTCGGGCGTCATGAGTTCGGAAAGCTCCGTACCTTCGGCATTGACAAAACGCGCGCCCAGCCACTGGGGCAGACCCGCAAGAGGAACATTGTCCAGAACGCCTGCGCGCATGGCGTTTCTCGGCCGGACCAGCGCTCCGCCCCGGTCAAACGCCATCATCTTCGCCCCTGCCTCGTAGGCCATGGCAAAAGGCTCCCCGCAGTTGTCATAGGTATCCACCTTGAATGTGCAGCCACCCGCCGCCATGACCACCACAGGCACACAGAACAGCCAGCTCTCCCCGGTTCTGTAGCTGAAGCCGAACGCCCCCTTCACCTGCCCTTCCTCGGTGAGAAGATGGGTGATCATGACGCGCTCACAGCATACGGCGCCCCTCTGCCTCAGTTCCTTCTCAAAGGCCTCCAGAATTTCATACGGGCTGCAGAGCTGTGTTTTTACCGGATACTTCGGGTTGGAAAAACGCCAGTAGCCACCGGAAGCATCACGGGGAAAGCCCTCCAGTCCGTGCCTGCGGGTGATCTCGCTGATTTTCTCCATCTGGGCATAGCCGTTCTCTATATAATCACGCACCCATTCCTGATCGGCCGTATAATCCGAAACCTCCACAATGGCCTTCATCCACACGGCCTTGTCGTCTTCAGGAAACGGAATAGCCGTCGCCGCTCCACCCACGACTGCGGATGCACCCGACCAGCAGAGCTTGCCCTTGGTTGCCACGATGACCTTTTTCCCGGCGTCCAGACCACGAATGGCCGCCAGACCTCCCGCGAGCCCCGATCCCACGACCAGCATATCGCCTTCCACCACATGATCGAATCGCATATACCCTCCTTGGTTGAGACGCCGTTGCATGCTCATGCGCCGCACCTTGCTCCGGCGTGCATCATCATGGACTTTTCCTTCGTTATACGATCAAAGCGCAATGAGCGGGAAGAAGGAAAAATTTTGCCGTCTTTCCACGCCCCGCAAAAATAACCGGCAGGTGAAAGGACATTTTCAGGAATTATTCCTGATTTATGACCGGAATCACTTGATTCCGGCGGCCAGTGCGTCTATGATGCCTCCCATTCGGCCCCCGGCTGCCTGCGGCCGAGGCGCGGACGCCTGTTTTCCGCTTCGAGCTTTCCGCACAGGCGCGGTTTTTCTGTTGAATCTCCGCACAGAGCAACGGGCAGACACTGCGGCCCGGAAGCGGAAAAGGAGCTTCAGAGGCTCCCGGGAACCCCGCGCCCGGACAAAGCGCTGTTCCGGCGCATGCCGGCCCTGCACGCCCGCGGGGCCATGCCGTATCCGCAAGGGGCGGCACAACGCAACAAGGCCATATTCTTCCGCCTTCCCCGCACGGGGAAAGGCCCGGAACCTGTTACGGCGCGGCGGGGAAGCGGCGTTTCCCCCGCCCGCTCTCCATGACAACGCGCACCAGTGAGGATCGTACATGATTGGCATTTCCAAGCTTTACTGCGGGCAGGTGGAACCGTCCGACGCTCTGCGTTACGGCCGCCATTCCGGCAAGCTGCCTTCCCACCTTCTCCAGTTCTCCGCCGACAAGAAGCCCGTGGTGGTCTGGAACATGACGCGCCGCTGCAACCTTAAATGCGTGCACTGCTACGCTCAGGCGGAAACGGACAAGGGGGTGGACCCCATCTCCACGCAGCAGGCCAAGGTCATGATCGACGATCTCGCCGCCTACGGCGCGCCGGTCATGCTCTTTTCCGGCGGCGAACCCACCATCCGCAAGGACATGCCCGAGCTGGCAAGCTACGCCACGTCCAAGGGCATGCGCGCCGTCATCTCCACCAACGGCACGCTCATCGACCGGGCCATGGCCAGGGAACTCAAGGCCGTGGGGCTTTCGTATGTGGGCGTTTCCCTCGACGGCGGGGAAGAGGTGCACGACCACTTCCGCGGCGTGAAGGGAGCCTTCCGCCGTGCCCTGGAAGGACTGGACTACTGCCGCGAAGAAGGCATCAAGGTGGGGCTGCGCTTCACCATCAACAAGCGCAACGCCGTGGAAATTCCCAAGATCTTCGACATTCTGCGCGAACGCGACATTCCCCGCGTCTGCTTCTATCACCTGGTGTACTCGGGCCGCGGCACGGAACTCATCAATGAGGACCTGAACCATCAGGAAACCCGCGCCGTCGTGGACCTCATCATGGACAAGACCCGCGAATGCTTCGATGCGGGCACGCCCAAGGAAGTGCTCACCGTGGACAACCACGCCGACGGCCCCTATGTGTGGATGCGTCTTCTCAAGGAAGACCCGAAACGCGCCGAGGAAGTGTTCCAGCTTCTTCAGTTCAACGAGGGCAACAGCTCCGGCAGGGGCATAGGCTGCATTTCCTGGAACGGCGATGTCTCCGCCGACCAGTTCTGGCGTCACCATGTGTTCGGCAACGTGCTCGAACGCCCCTTCTCCGAAATATGGGACGACCCGAACATCGAACTGCTGCACAAGCTCAAGGACAAGAAGCCCCATGTGAAGGGCCGCTGCGCCAAGTGCCGCTTCCTCAACATCTGCGGCGGCAACTTCCGCTCCCGCGCCGAAGCCTACTACGGCGACGAATGGGCGGAAGATCCGGCCTGCTACCTCACCGATGAGGAAATCGGCATCAAGTAACCCCGACTTCAGAACGGGGAGGCTCCCGGGAGCCTCCCCGTTTTTACTGCATGCCGCCCGTGACGCCCCCGCACGATGGCTGCGCCGCGCCGCATCCTGCGCATGCCGCATCTGAGACAGGGGGCAGGCTCCTTTTCCGCAAAAACGGCTTTTCCAGGGCCGCCTTCCTTCATGCTGCTTCGGAAAACTCCCAGGAAATTTCTTCCATGACCATTTCCCTTCTTCTCGGCGAACAGATCGCGGCCATGCTGCTCATGGTGCTCATGGGCTATGCCGTGGTGCGGCTCGGCCTGCTCAGGGCCGAACAGAGCGCGCCCCTTGCGGCCGTGGCTCTGTACATCGTGGGGCCCTGCATGATGCTCGACGCCTTTCAGGTGGAGTTTTCCCAGGACAAGCTGCACGGGCTCTTCCTTTCCCTTGCGGCGGCCGCCCTTGCCCAGGGCCTCGCCATCTTTCTGAACATGCTCATACGCCGCCCCCTCAGGCTCGACCCCGTGGAGCAGGCCTCGGCCATCTATTCCAACGGCGGCAACCTCATCATTCCCATCGTCATCCATGTGCTCGGCCCCCAGTGGGTGCTGTACACCAGCGGTTTTCTCATCGGGCAGACGGCTCTGTTCTGGACGCACTGCTATACGCTTCTGAAAAAGAACGGACAGGTTCACCTGAAGAACATTCTGCTCAACGTGAACATCCTCGCCATGGCGGCGGGCGCGCTGCTCTTCGTCACGGGGCTGCATTTTCCCGAAATTCCCAGACTCGCCGTGCACGCCACAGGCGCCATGATCGGGCCTCTGTGCATGATCGTCACGGGCATGCTCATCGGATCCGTGAGCTTCCGCCGCATTCTGGCCTATAAGAAACTCCCGCTCATCGTGGTGCTGCGCCTTGTGGTCTTCCCCCTGGCCACGCTTCTTCTCTTCCGCATCAGCGGCCTTGCCGCATGGGTGAAGGACGGCAGCACCATACTGCTCATCAGCTTTCTTGCGGCCGCCGCGCCCTGCGCCTCCACCGTGACGCAGATGTCGCATCTCTACGGCCACAACGGCGAATACGCGAGCCTCATCAACGTGGTCTCCACCCTGCTTTGCGTGATCACCATGCCCTTCATGGTCTATCTCTTCCAGCTCTGAACCATGCGGCCCGGAAGAGGCTGTCCGGCCGCGGGTGACTGCGGCCCTTTTCAAAGCCGGGGGCCGGTGTTATCTTCTTTCACGTTTTCATTGACCGCCAACGCGCCGTACGGCGCAAAGGATACCTGTATGACCAATCTTTCCTTCCATCGCGGCCGCCGTCTGCGCCGCACTCCCGCACTCCGCGACATGGTGCGCGAGACCGCCCTTTCCGCCAATGACCTCATCATGCCCTATTTCGTGGTGGACACGCCCGACGAAAACTTCCGTCAGCCCATCGCCTCCATGCCCGGCCAGTACCAGCTTTCCCTTGCGGAACTGGAAAAGGAAATCGGAAAGGCCGTGGAAACGGGACTTCGCTCCGTACTGCTTTTCGGCATTCCCGCCGAAAAGGACCCCGTGGGCTCCGGCGCCTATGCCAAGGACGGCATCGTCCAGCGCGCCACGCGCATGATCAAGAAGAACTGGCCCGACCTTGTGGTGGTTACCGACCTGTGCCTTTGCGAATACACCTCCCACGGGCACTGCGGCATCATTGCCGACGGCGACAAGACGGGTCATGTGCTCAACGATCCCACCCTTGATCTGCTGGCCAGAACCGCCGTTTCCCAGGCCGAAGCCGGCGCCGACGTCATCGCTCCTTCCGACATGATGGACGGCCGCGTTCTCGCCATCCGCACCGCGCTGGATAAGGCAGGCTTTGAGGAAATCCCCGTCATGTCCTATGCGGTGAAGTACGCCTCCGCCTACTACGGCCCCTTCCGCGACGCGGCCGAATCCGCCCCTCATTTCGGCGACCGCCGCACCTATCAGATGGATCCGGGCAACGTGCAGGAAGCCGTGCGCGAAATGCAGGCCGACATTGAGGAAGGCGCGGACATGTTCATCGTCAAGCCCGCCGGCCCCTATCAGGACGTGATCCGTCTCATGCACGACAGCTTCGACGTGCCGCTCGTGTCCTATCAGGTGAGCGGTGAATACTCCCTCATCTGCGCCGCCGCCCAGAACGGCTGGATCGACCGCAAGGCCGTCATCATGGAATCGCTCATCGGGCTCAAGCGCGCCGGTTCCAAGATGATCATCACCTACTTCGCTGCGGAAGCCCTCCGCGAAGGCTGGATCCGCTGATGGCCGGTCACGACGCCGCCATGGGTTCCCTGGGCGCCTGCCATCCCGGCGGGCACCCCATGGGAGGCAAAGGACACGGCCCTTCGCGCCTGCTGCCCGACGGCTCTCCCAAGTGCCGCCTCATCGCATGGGAAGTGACGCGCTCCTGCAACCTGGCCTGCAAGCACTGCCGGGCAGAGGCTCATCCCGAACCCTATGAGGGGGAACTTTCCACCGCCGAGGCCAAGGCGCTCATCGACACCTTCCCGGAAGTGGGCGAACCCATCATCATCTTCACCGGGGGCGACCCCATGATGCGGCCCGACGTGTATGAGCTTGCCGCCTATGCCCGCGACAAGGGGCTCCGCTGCGTCATGTCGCCGAACGGCACGCTCATCACCAGAGAAAACGCCCGCAGAATAAAGGAAGCAGGCTTCCAGCGCTGCTCCATCTCCATCGACGGAGCGGACGCCGCAAGCCACGACGCCTTCCGGGGCGTGCCCGGCGCGTTCGACGCATCCATGCGCGGCATCGAATACCTCAAGGCCGAAGGCGTGGAGTTTCAGATCAACACCACGGTGACCAAGAGCAATCTCCATTCCTTCAAGGACATCTTCCACCTGTGCGAACGCATAGGGGCCGTGGCCTGGCACATCTTCCTGCTCGTGCCCATGGGCCGCGCGGCGGAAATTCAGGAAGAAGTCATCACCGCCGAGGAATATGAGGAAGTGCTGCACTGGTTCTACGATTTCCGCAAAACCACCTCCATGCACCTCAAGGCCACCTGCGCGCCGCACTACTACCGTATCATGCGTCAGCGCGCCCATGAGGAAGGCGTGAGCGTGACCATGGAAAACTTCGGCATGGACGCCATGACGCGCGGCTGTCTCGGCGGCACGGGCTTCTGCTTCATCAGCCATACCGGCCAGCTCCAGCCCTGCGGCTATCTCACCCTCGACTGCGGCAACGTGCGCGACACCCCCTTCCCCGAACTCTGGAAAAACACGCCGTGGTTCCTCAAATTCCGCGACCAGAGCGCCTACAAGGGCAAATGCGGGGTATGCGAATACCACAAGGTATGCGGCGGCTGCCGCGCCCGCGCCTACAGCATGACCGACGACCCCATGGCGCAGGAACCGCTGTGCCTGTATCAGCCCAGGGCCGCGAAATAACCCGGGGCCTTCCCTGCACGCCATCCCCGCCCGCCTCTTCCCTCAGGACAGAAGCGGGCGGCATTTTCCCAAGGCATCAAGGAGCCAAGCGATGACGCAAACCGAATCCATGGACATCATCGACAAAAAACTGCTGGACATCATCCAGACGGCCTTCCCGCTGGTGCCCCGCCCCTATGAGGAGCTGGGCAGACAACTCGGCATTTCCGAAGAGGAAGCGCTTGCCCGCGTGAAGTCCATGAAGGAACGAAAGATCATCCGCCGCCTGGGGGCCAACTTCCAGTCCGCGAAACTGGGCTTCCGCTCCACGCTCTGCGGCGCGCATGTGCCGGAAGACAGGCTCGACGCCTTCATCGCCGATGTGAACGCCCTGCCCGGCGTGACGCACAATTACCTGCGCAACCATCACTTCAACGTGTGGTTCACCCTCATCGGCCCTTCCTGGGACGATGTGTGCGCCACCATTGCGGGCATCGAGGAACGCACCGGAGTGCCGGTCATGAACCTGCCTGCCGAAAAGCTCTTCAAGATCCGGGTGGACTTCCAGATGGAGGAATAACCCGCCAGAGACTCCCTTCCGGGAGTCTTTTTTTTATCCGCACGGCGCTTCCCGCCTCTGCCGCCGGGAAAGGCGGCGCATCCCCGCTCTGTTGACAGGCACAGCCCGCACCGCTACGCTGAAAGAACGTACGCGGCACCCCGCGCTCATGCCCGCCGATACAGAAAAGGTCTGCCGAAGGCCGGAGTGTTCAGGCAACGCTCCGTACGGCGCGGGAGTCTTCTTCACCCGCACGTTCAGGAGGTCCCATGCTCAATAAGGCCTTTCAGGACATGTTCGACCTTCTCGGCTGCGAAGAGCCGCTGGGCATAGCCTATGCGGAACACGCGCCGGAACGCTCCCTCACCCCCGCTTCGGGGACGGGGCATGCCTGCCTCATCAACTATCTGCGCCTTGCACGGACGAAAAGAACCTGCGTCCATGTTTCCGCCTCCGTCACGGGCTGCATGGGCGGCTGGGTGTACCTCGGCTACACGCTCCCTGCGCCGGAGCGCATCGTGCATTTCGTTACCACGGGCTGGCAGGGTGGCGAAGGGGAACATTATCTGCCCTCCCCCGATTCCATGCGCCGCTTTCTGAAGGACATCGACATACAGCCTGCGCCCGCCCCCTTCTGCAAGGCGATGCCCCTGTCGCTCTGTGAAGAGGAGCCGCTGCTCGTCTCCTTCTCCTGCCGGGGCGAGGTACTCGGCGGCCTTTTCACGCTGGCCTGCTTTGCTCTGGACGATCACAACGCCGTGGCCATGCCCTTCGGTTCCGGCTGCGCCAACATTTTCGCCTGGCCGCTGCATTACCAGAGAAAGGGACAGAAAAAAGCCGTCATCGGCGGAGCCGATCCCTCCTGCCGCCCCTTCATGGGCATGGACGAACTTTCCCTGACCATGACCTTCGACGTGTTCACGGCCATGGCCGGGGCCGTGCCCCGCTCCTTCCTCACGGGAAAGACCTGGGCGGCGGTGCGCAGAAAGATGGAAAGCGGCAGAAAGGACAAAAAGGCCTGAAGCCATGCCGGGCCCTTGAAACGGGGCTTTCCGGGCGGCCTCTGCGCGGCGCGGAACGCGCCGGATGCCGCAGCGGCCCGCCACAGAATGACGAGGCCCGTCCCGTGCGCGGAGCATAAAAAAAGCGGGACCCGCAGAGGTCCCGCCGTGTTCCTTTTTTCCGCCCGGGAAAAATTTTTCGGAAGCGCGAATTATTACTTTCTTTCCCAAGGGGGATCAAGTATAAGGAACAAGAGCGCAATGCGTCAATGGGATGCCTTTCTGCCGAAAATATGGCAGAAGGTTCCTTTATTTTAATCTCCCAGACATTTTCCATAGAAGGGCTCTTTCATGAAAACCAAGTTCATTTTTGTTACCGGCGGCGTGCTTTCCTCTCTCGGAAAAGGCCTGGCCGCAGCTTCGCTGGGCGCGCTGCTGAAGGCCCGCGGGCTTTCCGTGACCATCCAGAAGCTCGACCCCTACATCAATGTCGACCCCGGCACCATGAACCCCTTCCAGCATGGTGAAGTGTACGTCACCGACGACGGCGCGGAAACCGACCTCGACCTCGGGCACTATGAGCGCTACCTCGACGTTTCCCTCTCCCAGAACAACAACACCACCTCCGGGCGCATTTACTACAACGTCATCAACAAGGAACGCCGCGGCGACTACCTCGGCGGCACCGTGCAGGTGATTCCGCACATCACCGATGAAATCAAGCGCACCATTCTGAGCCTTACCGAAGGCGACAACGCCCCCGACGTGGCCATCATCGAAATCGGCGGCACCGTGGGCGACATCGAAGGCCTGCCCTTCCTGGAAGCCATCCGTCAGCTGCGTTCCGACATCGGCCGCAACAACTGCCTGAACATTCACCTCACCCTCGTGCCCTACCTGCACGCCGCCGGGGAATACAAGACCAAGCCCACCCAGCACAGCGTGAAGGAACTGCTTTCCATCGGCATTCAGCCCGACATCATCCTCTGCCGCTGCGAACAGACCATTCCTGCGGACCTCAAGAAGAAAATCGCCCTGTTCTGCAACGTGGACGAAGACGCGGTGTTCACCTCCGTGGACGTGAAGAACGTGTACGGCGTGCCGCTCAAGTTCTATGAGGAAGGCTTCGACCAGAAGGTCGCCATCATGCTGCGCCTTCCCGCCCGCAATGCCGACCTTTCCGGCTGGCACAAGCTCATGCACGACTTCGACGAAGCCGCCAAGAGCAAGGTGACCATCGCCATCGTGGGCAAGTACGTCGACCTCAAGGAAGCCTACAAGAGCCTGCATGAAGCCCTTGTTCATGCCGGTGTGGCCAACCATGTTTCCGTGAACCTGAAGTACGTCAATTCCGAAGAGGTCACCGCGGACAACGCGGCCGAAACATTCAAGGGCTGCGACGGCATCCTCGTGCCCGGCGGCTTCGGCTATCGCGGCGTGGAAGGCAAGATCGAAGCCATCCGCTACGCCCGCGAAAACAAGGTGCCCTTCTTCGGCATCTGCCTCGGCATGCAGTGCGCCGTGATCGAATTCGCCCGCAACGTGGCCGGTCTCACCAAGGCCAATTCCGAGGAATTCGACCCGCTCACCGACGAAAAGGTCATTTACCTCATGACGGAATGGTACGACTTCCGCAAGAACTCCGTGGAAGTGCGCGACGAAGCCAGCAACAAGGGCGGCACCCTGCGCCTCGGTGCCTATCCCTGCACGCTTCTGCCCGGCACCAAGGCCGCGGAAGCCTACAAGCAGGAAAACATTTCCGAACGTCACCGCCACCGCTACGAGTTCAACAACGCCTTCCGCGAAACCCTCAGCCAGCACGGCATGGTGTTCAGCGGCACGTCTCCCGACGGCACGCTGGTGGAAATCATCGAACTGCCCGATCATCCCTGGTTCGTGGGCTGCCAGTTCCATCCGGAATTCAAGTCCCGTCCCATGCACGCCCACCCGCTGTTCCACGACTTCATCGCCGCTGCCGTGAAGCAGTCCAAGAAGCGCTGATCTGCCGCGGGGAAAACGTCCCCGCCTTTCTCCGACAAAAAAAGGGCGCCGCAACCATGCGGCGCCCTTTTGTATGAGCCTTGCCGGAACACATCCCCCGGAAGCTGCCGTGCAAATTTCTCTCAGGAGTTGCCTGAAAGCCTCGTGCCCGCCTCTTTCCATGCAGGCCGGGAGCAAGGGGCAACATACGGTCACAACCTCTCACCGTAAAACAGAAAAAAGGGCAAGGGGGCAATCTTCCCGCATAAGCGCACCCTGCACCCTTTGCCGCACGGGGCGCATCTACAGGGCGGAAC
The DNA here is from genome assembly GCF_944324615.1 of uncultured Mailhella sp. GTDB lineage: Bacteria > Desulfobacterota > Desulfovibrionia > Desulfovibrionales > Desulfovibrionaceae > Mailhella. Next base: position 32,277 of record NZ_CALUWY010000020.1, on the reverse strand, counting down.
TCACCGGTTCCACTCTTTTTTCCAGAAAGATCAGGTACTCGGCAATATGCCCTGCAAAAAGGGTCTCCGCCCTGCCCGCCAGACGAAAGCCCAGTGAACGGTAAAGCCTCGCGGCAGGTTCGTTGTGTTCCCAGGTATCCAGGCGCATCACCTCACAGCCCCGCCGGGCCGCCTCTTCCAGGGCAAAGCGCACCATGCGCGTTCCTGCGCCTCTGCCCGACTGTGAAGGCGGAACGCAGAGGGTATGAATCACCATCACCTTGTCCGGAAGGGCCGCATACTCCCACGAAATGGCGGCGTACACCTCAAGCTGCTCCTGATTGAGAAGCATGCTTGCGCAGATCTCCCCGTTCTCTTCCAGCACATACAGCGATCCGTCCGCCACCCCTTTTTCCGCCACGCGCCTTGTGGGGTACACGCCCGCCTTCCAGTTGGTCGTACTGCCGTGTTCCTGCTCAAAGGCGAGAAGCTCGGCATAGTGCCGTTCCACGGCATCGACATCGCGTTGCACCGCTCTGCGTATCATACGTCTCCTCCCCGGCAGAAAAGCCGTCTGTCTCCTCCATGACGCAGCGGCGCCTCCGTGGCGGCGTTCCCCGGAAGAGACAGAAATCCCCACGGAACCCAAAAGCTCCGTGGGGACATGTCAGTGTATTACAGGTTTCTGCCGCAGCATTTCTTGAACTTCTTGCCGCTGCCGCAGGGGCAGGGATCGTTGCGGCCCACCTTCACGCCGTTGTAGGTGTGGCGCTCTTCCTCCTGCGCCGGGGCAGGTCCGCCCATGGCGGCGGGATCCGTCTTGTGGCGCAGATTCAGGGCAGGTTCCGCCGCGGCTTCCGGCTCCTTTGCCGGGGCTTCGGGGGCGGGCTGCTCTTTTGCTTCCTCCTGCGCAGGTTCCTGCGCCTCTTCCGTGGAAGCAGGTTCCGCCGCGGCGCCTTCCGCACTTTCCGCGCCTTCCGCAGCTTCGCCGCCCTGGCCTTCCATTTCCTCAGGCTCCACGCGGCGCATGCGGACATGGGTCAGCGAGGTGAGGGCGCCCTCATGGATGCGGAAGAGCATTTCCTTGAACATGGAAAGGCCTTCGCTCTGGTATTCACGCTTGGGATCGCGCTGGGCGTAGCCGCGCAGGCCTATGCCTTCGCGCAGGTAATCCATGGCGCGCAGGTGATCCTTCCAGCAGCGGTCCAGGGCTTCGAGCAGGAAGTAACGCAGAATGTCGCCGTACACGGGGCCGGCTTCCTCGCGCAGTTCCTGGAAGATGCGGACCACGGCTTCCCGGGCCTGCGCCTTGCCGGGAATGGCGCTCATGGTCATCTCGGGCAGCGCGCGGGCAAGGTTGAACACTTCCAGCAGGCGGCCGTTGACCTCGGCGCACATTTCGGCGTCGGGAGCTTCCTTGATGGACTCCACAGGCTGGTAGATGTTGTCGAGCAGTTCATCCACAAAGTCGAACAGCACGCCTTCCACGTCGGGAAGCTGCATGAGGTCGCGGCGCAGGGTGTAGATCACCTCGCGCTGCTGGTTCATGACGTTGTCGTAATCGAGCAGCGTCTTGCGGATTTCAAAGTTATGGCCTTCCACGCGCTTCTGGGCGTTTTCAATGGCCTTGGAAACCATGCGGTTTTCAATGGGTTCGCCTTCCTTCATGCCCAGCTTTTCCATGAGGCCGGAAATGCGTTCCGAACCGAAGATGCGCATGAGGTTGTCTTCCAGGGAAAGGTAGAAGCGGGAAGAACCGGGGTCGCCCTGACGGCCGGAACGGCCGCGGAGCTGGTTGTCGATGCGCCGGCTTTCATGGCGTTCCGTGCCCAGAATATGCAGGCCGCCGAGTTCCTTCACGCCTTCGCCGAGCACGATGTCGGTGCCGCGGCCGGCCATGTTGGTGGCGATGGTCACATGGCCCTTCTGCCCGGCCTGCGCCACGATGGCGGCTTCCTCGGCGTGATGCTTGGCGTTCAGCACGCTGTGCGGCACGCCTTCCTTTTTAAGCATGGAGGACAGAAGTTCCGAAGTCTCGATGGAAATGGTGCCCACCAGCACGGGCTGACCCGTCTTGTACAGCTCCTTGATGGACTCGATGATGGCCTGATACTTTTCCCGCTGGGTGCGGAAAATAAGATCGGGCATATCCTTCCTGATCATGGGCTTGTTGGTGGGAATGGTGATGGTTTCCAAGTGATAGATCTGGTCGAATTCCACGGCTTCCGTCTGGGCCGTACCGGTCATGCCGGCCAGCTTGTCGTACATGCGGAAGTAGTTCTGGAAGGTGATGCTGGCCAGCGTCTGGTTCTCGGCCTCGACCTTCACCTGTTCCTTGGCTTCGAGGGCCTGATGCAGACCGTCGCTGAAACGGCGGCCGGGCATGAGGCGGCCCGTGAATTCATCGACGATGACCACCTTGCCTTCGTCGCTCACAATGTAATCCACATCACGCTTGAAGCAGTGATGAGCCTTGAGGGACTGCAGAATGTGATGCTGATAGGAAATGCTCGCCGGGTCGAACAGGTTGTCAATGCCGAGCATCTTTTCGCACTTGGCCACACCGGCGTCGGTGAGCATGGCCGTCTTGGCCTTCTCGTCCACGGTATAGTCTTCTTCCGCGGAAAGGTGACGGACCACGGCGTCCATGGCCTGATAAAGCTCCGTGGATTCGTCGCTTGCGCCGGAGATGATGAGCGGGGTGCGGGCTTCGTCGATGAGGATGGAGTCCACTTCGTCCACGATGGCGTAGCTGTGGCCGCGCTGCACCAGCTGTTCGGCATAGAACTTCATGTTGTCGCGCAGATAGTCGAAACCGAACTCATTGTTGGTGCCGTAGGTGATGTCGCAGGCATAGGCGGCCTTGCGCTCCTCGTCGGAAAGGCCCTGCACGATGACGCCCACGGAAAGACCGAGGAATTTGTACAGGCGGCCCATCCATTCCGCGTCGCGGCGGGCGAGGTAATCGTTCACCGTGACCACATGCACGCCCTTGCCGGAAAGGGCGTTGAGCACCACGGGAAGCGTGGCCACCAGCGTCTTGCCTTCACCGGTCTTCATTTCCGCGATCTTGCCCGCGTGCAGCACCATGCCGCCCACCAGCTGCACGTCGTAATGACGCATGCCCATGACGCGGCTGGAGGCTTCGCGCACCAGGGCGAACACTTCGGGCAGGACATCATCCAGCGTACGGGCGCCGCTCTGCACCGCCTCGCGGTATTCCGCGAGTCTGGCGGGAATCTCCTCGTCGGTGAGGGCCTTCATCTGAGGTTCAAGTGCGTTGCACTTCTTGAGTTTGGGGCGCAGAGAACGAAGATAGCGTTCATTTCGGGTGCCGAATATTTTGCCGATCAGGAACTTGATCATGGGAATCTCCAGAAAAGGACGTTGAAACAAGGCAGAAGATAAGTCATGCCTCCCGGTTTGGCAAATGTTCCCGGGGGAGTTTTCCGCCATATTTTTCTTCCGGGGCCGCTTTCCTTCCGGAAAGGCCCGTTTTCCCCGGTACTTTCCCGGGGAAAAACGCCCCTTTCCGGCGCGGCAGCAGAGACTGCGCTCCATGCACTGGACAAAAAAGCGCACCTGTTTCATGATGACCATAGTTACCCGCATTCCCGGAGCATGCCGCGCCGGGGGCGGCCCATTCACATCTTATCCTTAAAAAAGCCATGCCCCCCATCTCCCGAATCCTTCCCGCTCTTCTCTGTCTTCTTGTCGTGGCGCTTGCATGCGGGTGCTCCTCCAAGAACACCGGCTATCAGAACGGGCGCTACCGGGGTACCAGTCCCTACACGGTGCGCGGCAAGACCTATTATCCGCTCAAATCCGCCCACAACTTCGTGGAAACAGGCGTGGCCTCCTGGTACGGCCCCGGCTTCCACGGCAAAAGGACCTCCAATGGGGAACGCTACAACCAGAACGACATGACGGCGGCCCACAAGCTCCTGCCCTTCGGTACCCGGCTTCGTGTGACCAATCTGGAAAACGGCAGGGTGACGGAAGTGCGCGTCAACGACAGAGGCCCCTTCGTGGGCAGCCGCGTCATCGATCTTTCCCGCGCCGCCGCAAGGGATCTCGGCATGCTCGGCAAGGGTACGGCACGAGTGCGCATCGTTGCTCTGGAAAATGGAAAAGAACCTGCCCTGCTCACCCCCGAAGGCGACATGCTGGGGCTTTTCTATGTGCAGATAGGTTCCTTCCGGGAACGCCCCCGCGCCCTGAACCTCGCGGACTTCATGCGCACGCAGGGCTACGGCTGCCGCATTGCAAGGCACGACGGCAACGACCTCAACTTCGTGCAGCTCGGCCCCTACCATTCCCGCTCCACTGCGGAAAAGGCGGCCCGTTCCCTGAGCCTCACCTATCGCGGACTCTTCGTCATCGCGGAATAGCTTCTGCCGTTTTTCTGGAGACTCCATGTCCTTACCAACCGAAGGCCCGCGCATGAAAGCCGGAGAACATGCCGGCTGCGGCCTTGATCTCAACGACGATGAACTCGCGCTCTGCGCGAAATCCTGCGTGCTTTTAAACCGTCAGATAGGCATAGGCTCCGCGCTCACCTATCTTTTCGGCATTCTGAGCGAGCACTTCCCCCTCACACGCATTTTCTGCGGCTTCCGCCGCTACAAGACCTCCATTTTCACGCCCCTTGCCGACACGCTGTCGGACACGCACAACCGCGTGCGCACGCTGGCCACCACGAACTTCTCGCAGGATCAGATCAATCTGCTCATGGGCTCGGATTCCCTGCGCCCCTACACCATCAACAACGCCTCCATGCTCAAGAACATTCAGACGAGCCTGCGTGAGGAGGATCTTGCCTCCTATCTGCGCATTCCGCTCTTCACCGTGGGCGAGGCGACCTTTCAGCTGATCTTCTGTTCCAACATCGCCAACACCTTTTCGCAGAAACTTGTGGACAAGCTGCTTCTGCTCACCACCCCCCTCGGGGAGAGCCTGCGGGAAGACTTCATGAACAACGGCGATCTGCGCCCTGCGGAACGGATAAGCAACCCCGGGGGAAGCGCCTCCAACCGCCTGCGCGCCATGAAGGGCATGCACGATCTTTACACGCAGATGGCCCAGGCCGCCTCCACCGACTGCACCGTGCTCATCCTCGGGGAAACGGGCACCGGCAAGGAACTGGTGGCCAGCGCGGTGCAGGAACTTTCGCTGCGCTCAAGCCGCCCCTTCGTCAAGGTGAACTGCGGGGCCATCAACGAACAGCTGGTGGACAGCGAACTGTTCGGACACGAACGGGGCGCCTTCACCGGGGCCTACGGCGCCCATACCGGCTATTTCGAGGCGGCCAACGGCGGCACCATCTTTCTGGACGAAATAGGCGACCTGCCCCTGTCTCTGCAGGCCCGCCTGCTGCGTGTGCTGGATCAGCGGGAAATCCGCAAGGTGGGCGGCGCCCATGCCGTGCCCCTGGATATCCGCGTCATTGCCGCCACACACCGCAATCTCATGGATATGGTCCGTCAGGGCAAGTTCCGGGAAGACCTGTGGTACCGGCTCAATGTCTGCGTGCTCCATGTACCTCCCCTGCGAGCCCACCGCAGCGACATTCCCGCCCTCGCCAGACTCTTTCTCATCGAAAAATCCAAGATCATCGGCGTGAACTTCCCCAGCCTCACGCCGGAACAGCTGGAAAAGCTCTGTCAGCACAACTGGCCCGGCAACGTGCGCGAACTTGAGCACCTCATGGAAAGAATTCTGGTGCGGCTCAAGGGCGGCCAGTTCAAGCTCGACGATGTTCTGGACAGCGAACTCGCCCACATACACCGGCTCGACAAAACACTCGCCGCGCCTTCGCCCGTGCAAAGCTGCGGGGAACGCTTCGTCTGCCCCCTGGCGGCAGGCGCCGCCCGCCCCGCTCCCCAGCCTGAGGCCGCGGGAGAAGAACAGTGGGACGGCCCCGTCGCCCTGCGGAACCTCCTCCGCTCCACCCCGTGGCCTTCCCTGAAGGATCTTACGGAAAGCTACATCGACGACGCCCTGCGCCACAGCGGCGGGCGCATCGGCGGCGACGACGGAGCCGCCGCCCTGCTCAACGTGCACCCCAACACGCTCCGGGTGCGCCGCCAGAAGAAAAAGCAGTCCGACGGCATGTAGGCCACAGACTGACGCCTATTAAAAGGAAAGACCCGCGCTGCACAATGCAGCGCGGGCCTTGTTGGTTCAGGCGGTCAGACCGCTTCTTTCATCAGTACAGGCCGAGCACGCCGCCGCCGATGAGAAGCACGCTTGCCACACACAGGGGAATCCAGATGAAGGAGATGGTCACACCGGCCTTCAGCCAGTCTCTCATGGAGTAGTAGCCGTACTGGTAGGTGACGAGCTGCACGGCGTCGATGACGAGCACCAGCGAGGCGGAGGCCAGGAAGCCCAGAGGCAGAGCCAGCACCACGGGGTTGAGGCCCTTGCTCTGCGCAAGAGCGATGATCATGGGCATGAACACGGCGATGATGGCCGTGGAGTTGGTGACCAGAAGGTGAATCCACATGGCGAAGAAGCCGATGATGAGCATGAGCAGCCAGGTAGGCAGTTCCAGCAGGCCGCCCAGGAGGGTGTTGCCCATCCACGCAGCCGCGCCGCTTTCCCACAGGGACATGCTGAGCGAGCAGGCGCCGCCGATGAGCATGAGGATGCTCCAGCCCATGCGGGGACCGGCATACTTCCAGTCGATGAGGTCGACGCCGGGCACGAAGAGCACCGCACCGCCGAGCACGGCAAGAATGGGCAGAGGAATGTGATGGATGCTGTCGGTGCACCACAGAACGATGTTCACCAGCATGAAGATGGCGAACTTCTTTTCATCGCGGCTCATGGGGCCGAGTTCCTTCCAGGCGTCCTCGAAGCATTCCGTGCCTTCGAGATAGTCGAGTTCCAGCGGGAACAGCTTGAGAAGGATGAACCAGACCACGGGGATGAGCACGATGACGACCGGCATGCCGATGGCGGCCCACTGGAGGAAGGACATGTCCACGCCCGCCATGTCGCGCAGGAACTGCATGGTCAGGATGTTCATGGAAGCGCCGGTGGGGGTGGCTATGCCGCCCATGAGCACGCCGATGGGCAGACCGATCATGATGGCGCGGGCAAAGTTGCTGCCGTTGGCCTGGCAGCGGTTCTGTTCAACGATCTTCAGGGCAATGGGGGCCAGCATGACCACCACGGGCACGTCGGCCATGAAGGCGGAAAGAATGGTGCCGCCCGCGATGAAGCACAGAAGCAGACGGGCGGGATTACCGCCGGCGAGGCGGGAAATCCAGAGCGCCACACGTTCGGAGAAGCCGGAACGGGTGAAGGCGAACGTGACGCAGAACATGCCGAAGCAGAAGAACACGATGGGGTTTGCGAAGTTGGCAAGGGCCTTGTTGAACGGCGCCGCCCCGGAAAGGGGCTGAAGCATGGTCATGAGAATGGCGGCGACGGCAAGGGGCAGCGCGTCGGTCACCCAGATGATGACGGCCGCCACCATGAGCGCGATGGAGCACTGACCCTGATGGGAAAGCCCTTCCACAGGACCGAAGCCGTAGGCAATGCCGAAGTAGGCCACAATGGCCACAAGGAGTTTCAGGGCTCTCTGCGGGGAAAAGGGTATGGCGGTGATGATTTCTTCTTTCTCAGACATGAATGTTTCTCCGATCTGAAATTTCTCGTCAGAATCCCGCTGGGCGGGGAAGGTTCCGTCCGGTCCCCGCACCGCCGACACTCCTTCCGAGGCCTTCGGCGCAGGGTCTGGCCGGATCAGTGAATGCTCCAGCCTTCGTCCACAAAGAGCGCCTGGCCCGTGATCATGGCCGCCTCATCGGACGCGAGGAAGGCCACGGCGGCCCCGATTTCCTCAGGCTGCACCAGGCGGCCGAGCAGCATCTTGGGATGCACGGAGGAACTCGATCCCATGGCTTTGGTCATTTCCGTGGCCACGATGGCCGGGCCCACGGCGTTGACCGTGATGCCGAGGGAAGCCCATTCCAGGGCCAGAGCGCGGGTAAGCACGTTGATGCCGCCCTTGCTCGTCTGATAGGGAACGCGCTTGTCCAGCACGTTGGTGGAAAGGCTGGAGGTGATGTTGATGATGCGTCCGCCGTGCACCATGTGCTTCACCGCAGCCTGCGCCATGAAGAAGGGAGCCTTCAGGTTGACGCTTAAAATGGTGTCCCAGCACTCTTCCGTCACTTCCAGAGCGGGAACGGGGCGGTTGACGCCCGCATTGTTCACCAGAATATCCAGTCCGCCGAGTTCGGCGGCGCTCTCGTTCACAGCGGAGGGAATTTCCGACGTCCGCGTGATGTCCATGACGCGGACGACGGCCTTGCGGCCCTGTTCCTGAATGAGGCGGGCCGTTTCCGTCAGCCCTTCGCCGTTGATGTCCCAGCAGGCCACATCAGCCCCGCGGGAAGCCAGCGTCACGGCTATGGCCCTGCCCAGGCCCCTGCCGGCTCCGGTCACAAGTGCCTTCTTTCCCTGCAATCCTTGTCCGTTCATAACCTATCTCCTTCGCTTCTTTCGCGCGTAACCACGCGAAAAAGACAGTATTTCCCGTTGCCGAAAATCAATACACGGCCCTAAGCATTTTTCATGCCAATTTGTGAAAAACTGAAAAATCAATAGGTTGGAAAAGTCCTCCAACCAAAACTGCTACCATTTTTTGGTATTTCTTCTTATAAAAAAAAGAGTTTTTACCCCTGTTTTTAGCAGGCGGCAAAAACTCTCAAAAATTCTTCCGGAGAATAAATTCCATTTTTATCAAGTTTCCGTCACACTCAAGAAATGTAACAAAAACTGGTGACAAACACACTATTTTTTGTTATATCCTTCCATAAAAGCTTACGTCGTTTTTCTGAAAATTTTTCATAATTATGTATTTTTATTTATTTTTTAATTATGGCACACATTTTGCTTCATAGGGAGGCATGTCACCCCGGCTGCCCTCGCGGGAGGAGCCAAAAAATCTTTCAAGGAGCGCATCATGGCCATACACGGCATTCCCACCGGTGTTCATCGCTACGACAAGGAACTTGTTTGCGAAGGTTATAACTTGTTCAGCCCCTATTTCAGGAACGAGACGCACCTCATCAATATGGAAGGCGAGATCGTCCACACCTGGAAGACCGACTACTTCCCCGGCCTGTTCGCGCACCTCATGCCCAACGGCGACCTCGTGCGCGGCATCCGCGTTCCGAATCAGGCCGTGCTCTTTGCCGGCACCACGGGCGGCTTTGAACGTTACGACTGGGACGGGAACCTGCTCCAGCGCTACATCAAGAACGACCATGAAACCCAGCAGGTGCTTTCCCACGCCTTCTGCCCCATGCCCAACGGCAACACCATCGTCATCTGCCTGGAAAAGAAGAGCAACGAGGAAGCCTACGCCAGAGGCCGCATCCCCGGAACCCTTCCTGAAGACGGCGAATGGTTCGAAGGCAAGCAGCACAAGGGTCTGTTCCTCGACTATCTGATGGAAATCGACAAGGACAACAACGTTGTCTGGGAATGGCACCTGTGGGACCATGTGGGCGACGCCCCCGACGAATTCAACCTGAACTACATCCTGCCCCCGGCGGCCCACTACTTCTCCACCGTGGACTGGGTGCACTTCAACGCCGTGGACTACGACCCCATCCATGACCGCGTGTGCATGACCTGCCGCAACTTCGGCGAATTCGTCATCGTGGACCGCAAGACCGGCAAGCTCATCTACCGCTGGGGCAACCCCTCCACCCATCTGCGCGGCCGCAAGCCCGGCTGGCTGGACGACGGCGATCAGCAGCTCTTCGGCCCCCACTGCGGCACCTTCATCAACGAAGGCAAGCACATCCTCATCCACGACAACGGCTGGTTCCGTCCCAAGGGCAACCGTTCCCGCGCCCTGGAAGTGGATATTGAAACCGGAAAGATCGTGTGGTCCTACGAGTCCCACAACCCGCAGAACTTCACCTCTCCCTACCAGAGCTCCGTGCAGCGTCTGCCCAACGGCAACACCCTCATCTGCTCCACGGGTTCCGGCCAGGTCTTTGAAGTCACGCCCGGCCCGCAGCCCCGCGTGGTGTGGGAATTCGTCTGCCCCTGGCTGCAGGACGGCCGCACCGTCAACTACCTTGACGATACCGACGTGCTCTACAGCACCACGTCCCACATCATCAAGGAAGGCCACATGAAGAACATGATCCACCGCGTCTACCGCTACGCCAAGGATTACCCCGCCTTCCAGGGCAAGGACCTCTCCCACGGCGTGCCGATTGATCCTTCCATCGTCCGCCTCTGGGAAATGGAACCCTTCAAGTCCGGCTATGCCCGCGCCAAGGAAAACCCCTGGCCTCAGCCCATCGCCTACCGCGAAAACCCTGAAGTCAAGTAATGCTTCCGGGGCCGCCTTTTCGGCGGCCCCGGCCCCTGTCCCCTGCCTGCGGGGCGTGCTTTCCCGCCCGCCGGGCACCGGTTCCGCTCTTCCTTCCGACTCACAAGACGGAAACGTCCCGGCTCCCCCGACTCCTTCCGGAAAAAAAGAAACGCCCTGCCCCGCCGCAGCCCGCCATGGAATCCCTGCCATGGCGGGCCTCTTTTTTTTCCTGAAGCACCGCCGGATTTCTCCGCGCCCCGAAGGCCCGGAGGCGGGCGGCATCAGATTTCCGGCACGGCCTCAGCGTCTTTCCCGTATTCTGTGCGCTTCCGCCCGCTCGGCCTGTATGGCCTCCGCCTCATGATCGCCGCTTCCGCCTTCAAAGAGCCTGCCGCGCACCACTGCCTTTGTGCCGTAGCGGGAACGCAGCGCATCCACGGCCATATTCAGCTTGTCGCGCTTCTTCTCCTCCTCTCCGGCGGCGGCTTTCTCCGGCATGAGGGAAAGCTGCGCGGGTGCGCCCGCCTCAAAGCCGGAAACGCCCACGCCCACGAGGCGCACCCTGCCGGCAAGCTCCAGTCTGTCGAGAATGGCGCAGGCCGTTTCATAAATGCTTTCCGTGCTGCACACGCGCCGATCCAGCGTGACCTGTCGCGTGATCTGACGAAAGTCGGCGTACTTGATCTTCAAAGTCACCGTGCGCCCGGCAAGCCCCTGCCGCCTGAGGGATGCCCCCACCCTTTCGGCATGGCGCAGAAGCCAGGTGCGCAGAAGTTCCCTGTCCAGCGTATCCTCATCCAGCGTCACTTCCGCGCTTTCCGACTTGGGGGGCGACCACGGCACCACCTCCCGCGGGTCCTCGCCATGGGCGCGGGCCCACAGCACAGCCCCCGCCTTGCCGTAGCGTCTCTGCCAGAAATCCGCCCCGTAACGGGATACGTCGGCACAGTTCTTCACGCCCATGGAGGCAAGCTCTGCGGCGAAATGCCGCCCCACTCCGGGAACGGCGGTGACGGGGAGCGCGGCCAGAAAGGCGGGCACGGCCTCGGGCGCAAGCAGAAAAAGCCCGTCGGGCTTGCGCTGTTCGGAAGCGATCTTGGCCAGAAACTTCACCGGCGCTATGCCCACGGAACAGGTCAGACCGCCCGTGGCCGTCTTCACCGCCTCCTTGAGACTATACCCCATGGCTTCCACCGGGCCGAACAGGCGCTCAAGACCCGTGGCATCGAGATAGGCCTCATCCACCGAGGCCATTTCCACCCTGGGGGAAAAACGGGCGATGGTCTCGCGCACCAGGGCGGACATTTCCGCATAGCGCTGCATTCTCGGCCGTATGTAGACGGCGTGCGGACAGCGCCTTCTGGCCTCGGCCACAGGCATGGCGGAACGGATGCCGAAGCGGCGCGCCTCGTAGGAGCAGGTACTCACCACGCCCCTGTGTTCCCCGCCCACCACCACGGGACGGCCCCGCAGCTGCGGATTGTCCAGCTGCTCTATGGAAGCGAAAAAGGCATCCATATCCATATGCATGATCCAGCGGCCGGGGCGAAACAAGGTGAAGACCTCCTGAAAAGCCTGTTGCTCAGGGAAAGAGAAGCTCCGGACACGCCCTTCTGATGCATCGGAAGGCATGCTCCGGCGCCTTTGCCGGACCCATGCCGCCTCAGGCCCCCGGCAGACGGAAAAAAGACCGGAAATATGACAATATCGTTACAGACCGCCGTCTTCCGAGGATTGTCCTTGACAAGGGGGGGTGCACTCTCTAAGGATGAATTACCCGTCTCTCATCATGCCCCTGCACGGGAAAAAGGGCAACCCGGAGTCATTGCCGCTCCCTCTATTTTCTTTTCCATAAGGAGTCAGGATCGTTGGCCAAAAAGAAATCTATGCAGAAGTGGACCGTGGAGGATTCCGTCGATCTGTACGGTATCCGCAACTGGAGTTCCGGGTATTTCGACATTTCCCCGAAAGGTGAAGTGGTCATCCGCCCCTTCGGGCGCGAAGGAGGCCCGGAAGTCAGCGTACTGGAAATCATCCGCGAGCTCAAAGCACGCGGCTATGATCTGCCCGTACTGCTCCGCATCGAGAATATTCTTGATTCTCAGATTTCCCTTCTGCATCAGACCTTCCGCGCCGCCATCAGCGAACTCGGCTACAAAGGCGACTACCGCGGCGTGTTTCCCATCAAGGTGAATCAGCAGCAGCAGGTGGTGGAAAAAATCGCCCAGTACGGCGCCGCCTACCATCACGGCCTCGAAGTGGGTTCCAAGGCGGAACTCATCGCGGCCATCAGCCAGCTTAAAAGCCGCGAGGCCTGCCTCATCTGCAACGGCTACAAGGACGAGGAATTCATTGATCTCGGCCTGCACGCCCTCAGCATGGGCTTCAACGTCATTTTCGTGCTGGAAATGCCCGGCGAACTCGACGTCATTCTCGATGAAGCCAGGCGCATGGGCATACGCCCGCAGATAGGCGTGCGCGTCAAGCTCACCACCAAGGCCAGCGGCCACTGGTCGGAATCGGGCGGCGAACGTTCCGCCTTCGGTCTCACTTCCGCGCAGATCGTGGATGTCGTGGACATTCTCAAGGAACACGACATGCTCGATACCCTGAAGCTCATGCACTATCACCTGGGTTCCCAGGTGCCGAACATCCGCGACATCCGCGCGGCCGTCATGGAAGCGACGCGCATTTATGCAAGCCTCGTGCAGGAAGGGGCGGCCATGGGCTACCTCGACCTCGGCGGCGGCCTTGCCGTGGACTACGACGGTTCGCACACCAACTACGTCAGTTCCCGCAACTATACCATGATGGAATACTGCACCGACGTGGTGGAAGCCGTCATGACCATTCTCGACGCGCAGGACATCCCGCATCCGCACATCGTCACGGAATCGGGGCGCGCCACGGTGGCCTATTACTCCATCCTGCTTTTCAACGTGCTCGACGTGAGCCTCATCGAGGTGGGGAGCCTGCCCGAGGAACTGCCGGAAGACGCCCCCGAGCCCGTGCGCAACCTGAAGGAAACGCTGCAGAACATCAATCCGCGCAACCTTCAGGAAGCCTACAACGACGCCATCTATTATTATGATGAAATGCGCCAGCTCTTCATCACCGGCCGCGTCACCCTCCGCCAGAGGACCCTTGCCGAACGCTTCTTCTGGGCCATCATGCGGGTGCTTTCCGAAGAAAAGAACCGCGTGAAGTACATCCCCAAGGAGCTGCATGAAATCGACTCCATGCTGGCCGACATCTATTACTGCAACTTCAGCGTGTTCCAGTCGCTTCCGGACAGCTGGGCCATCGACCAGCTCTTCCCGGTCATGCCCATACACAGGCTGGAGGAATTCCCCGAACGGCAGGGCATTCTTTCCGACCTCACCTGCGACAGCGACGGCCGCATCTCCCACTTCATCGATCCGCAGGGCCTCAAGACCACGCTGGAACTGCATCCGCTGAAGGAAGGCGAGGAATACTACCTGGGCACCTTCCTCGTGGGCGCCTATCAGGAAACGCTGGGCGACCTGCACAACCTCCTGGGCGACACCAACGTGGTTTCCGTGCGCATTCAGGAAGACGGCAGCTACGACTTCGTGCGTGAAATCGACGGCGACTCCGTTTCCGACATTCTCGCCTATGTGGAATACGATCCGCACCGCGTGCTGGTGGGCATACGCAAATCCGCCGAAAGGGCCGTGCGCGAAAACCGCATCACCCCGGCCCAGCGCTACCAGCTCATGCAGGCCTTTGAAGACGGCCTGCGCGGCTACACCTATTTTGAACGCTAATCCTCCGGCCCTTCCGCCGGAACAGGGAAATCGCGGGCCGGACATCTTCCGGCCCTTCCCCCTACCACCCCAGGCCGAGAACCCCGTTCTCCCCTTTTTCAATAAGGCCACGGCGGGCATGCCCGCCCCCCGGCCTTCATGCTGCAAGGAGCAAGAACATGGCAAAGGTGCTGATTATCGGTGCGGGCGGCGTCAGTTCCGTCGCTACGCACAAGTGCGCTCAGGCCGCTGAAGTATTTACCGACATCGTGCTGGCCAGCCGCACGAAATCCAGATGTGACGCCATCGCCGCAAGCGTGAAGGAACGCTACGGCCGGGATATGGAAACCGCGCAGGTGGACGCCGACAACGTGCCGGAACTTGTGGCGCTCATCCGCCGTGTGCAGCCCGACCTCGTCATGAACATCGCCCTGCCCTATCAGGACCTGCACATCATGGACGCCTGCCTTGAAGCGGGCGTGAACTACCTCGACACCGCCAACTACGAACCGCCGAACGACGCGCATTTCGAATACAAGTGGCAGTGGGCCTATCAGCAGAAGTTCAAGGACGCGGGCCTCTGCGCCCTGCTCGGTTCCGGCTTCGATCCCGGCGTGACCAACGTGTTCTGCGCCTATGCCCAGAAGCACCTGCTGGACGAAATCCATGTGCTGGACATCATCGACGCCAACGCGGGCGATCACGGCCTTCCCTTCGCCACCAACTTCAACCCGGAAATCAACCTTCGCGAAGTGTCCGCCAAGGGCCGCTACTGGGAACGCGGGGAATGGGTGGAAACCGATCCCCTTTCCTGGAAGATGAACTTCGACTTCCCCGAAGGCATAGGCCGCCGCAACTGCTACCTCATGTATCATGAGGAACTGGAATCGCTGGTGCAGAACCTCAACGGCATACGCCGCGCCCGCTTCTGGATGACCTTCGGCGACGCGTATCTGAACCACCTGCAGGTGTTCAAGAACGTGGGCCTCATCGGCATCGAGCCGGTGAAGTTCCAGGGTCACGACATCGTGCCCCTCCAGTTCCTGGCAAAGCTTCTGCCCGACCCGGCCTCCCTCGGCCCGCGCACCGTGGGCAAGACGTGCATCGGCTGCCTCATGCGCGGCGTGAAGGACGGCAAGGAACACACCTATTACATCTACAACATCTGCGATCATCAGGAATGCTACCGGGAACTCGGTTCCCAGGCCATTTCCTACACCACGGGCGTGCCCGCCATGGTGGGCGCCATGATGATGGTCACCGGGAAGTGGAACAAGCCCGGCGTGTGGAACATGGAGCAGATGGACCCCGATCCCTTCCTGGAAGCCCTCGGCAAGTACGGCCTGCCCTGGAAGGTGACGGAACCTGTTCTGTAATCACTGCCGGACGCGGACGCGCGGCCGGAAGGCTCAGACAACGGGCCTTCTGCGCCGTGTCCGCGTCCGGTTTCTTTTTTGCGACATCCCTGCCGGATGCGGGAAGCGCCCCTTCCGCCGGATCCGGCCCGTCACGGACATGCGAACGCTTCAGGAGGCGGCATGACAGCCGAAGAACAGATCGCCAGGCTGGAAGAGCTGGCCTATTTTCAGGAAAAGCTGCTCTCACAGCTCAATGAGGCCCTCACCGGCCAGCAGCGACAGCTGGACGATCTGGAGACACGCCTCGCCCGACTGGAAGAAAACGTGACCACCCTGATCGACTCCCTCGGACAGGATGCGCCCGCGAACACGCTCCCCCCGCATTACATGCCGGAGCGCTACTGATTCTCCCTTCAGCCCTCAACCCCCGCCGCCATGAACGAATATCTTGCCAAACTCCGCCCCGAATCCTGGCCTTCCCCCTGCTTCGTCACCGACCTTGCGCTGCTGAAGAAAAACGCCGCCGTGCTCGATGACGTGCAGAAGCGCACCGGCGCAAAAATCATGCTTGCGCTCAAGTGCTTCTCCCAGTGGATGACCTTTCCCGTGCTTTCCCGCGCCATGCGCGGCCCGCTTTACGGCTGCTGCGCGAGTTCTCCCGATGAGGCGCGGCTTGCCCGCGAGGAATTCTGCGGAGAAGTGCACGCCTTTGCCGCGGCATGGAGCGAGGAGGAACTTGCGGAAACCCTGCGCTATGCCGACCATATCGTGTTCAACTCCTTCGCCCAGTGGAAGAAGTTCCGGCCCATGGTGGAAAACGCAGCCAGAGAACGCGGCGTGGAGATAGAATGCGGTCTCCGCCTCAACCCGGAACACTCCGAAGGGGCCGTGCCCATCTACGATCCCTGCTCCCCCGGTTCCCGCCTCGGCATACGCCCCGCCGCCTTCCATGCGGAACTGGAAAACGATCCGCACGCCCTGGACGGCATAAGCGGGCTGCACTTCCATACCCTGTGCGAACAGAACGCCGACAGTCTGGAACGCACGCTCAAAGCCGTGGAAAAGCATTTCGGCAGATATTTTTCCGCCATGAAGTGGATCAACTTCGGCGGCGGGCACCATATTACCCGCGACGACTACGACATCGACCTGCTGTGCCGCTGCATCGAGCATGTACGCGATACCTACAACGTACAGGTCTACCTGGAACCCGGCGAAGCCGTGGCCCTCAATGCGGGCGTGCTCATCGCAACAGTGCTCGACGTGGTGCAGGCCGACATGCCCGTCGCCATTCTCGATGCCTCCGCCGCCTGCCACATGCCCGACGTGCTGGAAATGCCCTACCGCCCCCACATCATAGGCGCAGGAGCCCCCGGAGAAAAAAACTTTACCTGCCGCCTTGCGGGCAAATCCTGCCTCGCGGGGGATGTCATCGGCGAATACTCCTTTGATGCGGCCCTTCAGCCCGGCGACAGACTCGTGTTTCTGGACATGGCCATCTACAGCATGGTGAAGACCAATACCTTCAACGGTCTCCGCCTGCCTTCCATCGCCATCTGGGATTCGGAAACCGACCAGCGCCGCGTCACGCGCACCTTCGGTTACGAGGATTTCCGCTCAAGGCTGTAAAGGCTCCGGCACAAGCCTCATCTCAGGCTGCATGAAAGCTCCTTCAGGCCCTCCCCTTTCCGGGAGGGCTTTTTTTGTGCCTTCAGCGCCGTATCCGGCCCCTTATTCCCCCGCCGGAACATCATCATAACACCATGAATTTCCTTCATTATCATTTTATATATGCTTTTATAATATAATACTGAAAAACATTATTCCGAAAATATCTATAATGCAAATAAAACATCACTGTATAATAACGTGCAAAAAACTGAATATTCTAATCATTATCATATTGTTCTTGTCATAAAAAAGAAACTATACCTTACTCATGCCTTCACAAAAAGGCAGAACACCCTGAATCCTTAATGTATATGGTGCATGAATAAAAGGTTTTCATGCAAAAGGATATCGGGAAAACAAGGGAAGGTATGATATGAAAAAACTTCTTACCCTCATGCTTGCGGCCGGTATGACTCTTGCCGCCACCAGCGGCGCTTCCGCCGTGGATGTCAAGTTCAGCGGAACGTATGATTTCTCCTTCAGCGGTTCCAACAACCTCAACGGCACCAACTCCTTCATGGATGCCTCCGACTACCGCCACAACACCGGCCGGGAACTGAATCAGCGTCATTTCGATGCCTATCAGCGTCTGCGCCTCGGCATGGAATTCACCATGTCGGAACAGCTTTCCGCCTTTTATCAGGCCCAGGTAGGCATCTTTACCTGGGGCGGCCCCTACAAGGGCGCCGGCAAGCTTGAAAACGACGGCGGCGCTCTGGGCACCCGTGCGGCCAACATCACCACCCGCCTCGCCTACCTGGACTGGATGATTCCCCAGACCAGCATTCAGGTCCGCATGGGCCAGCAGGAATTTCTGCTGCCCAACTATGTGGCCGGCAGCCCCGTCATGGACGACCCCGCCACCGGCGTGATGATTTCCGCGCCCGTCACCGACAACTTCCATGCCAGCGGCTTCTGGATGCGCGCCGTGTCCGATCCGCTGAAAAACGCCTACGGTGAATACGACTACGACGATGCGGATGTGGATCTCTTCGGCCTCATCGGCGATCTGAAGTACGATTACTTCCGCCTCACACCCTGGGCCATGATCGGCCATGCGGGCAAGAACTTCAGCGAAGTCTCCAACACCGGCCCCACCGCTTCCGGCCTGCTGCCCTTCAACGGCATGAACCGCCTCTCCTGGGATAACGGCACCCTGGTGGCCACGCCCGACGGCTCCGACTCCACCGTATGGTTCGCAGGCCTCGGCGGCGAAGTCACCATGTTTGACCCGCTGCGCCTTGCCATGGACTTCTATTACAGCGGCACGGACAACGGTTCCTCTTCTCTGGAACGTCAGGGCTGGTATCTGGCCGCCCTTGCCGAATACAAGCTGCCCTGGTTCGTCCCCACCCTCAAGGGCTGGTATGCCTCCGGTGACGACAGCAAGGTGACCAACGGTTCCGAACAGCCGCTCTTCCTTTCCGGCGGCTTCAAGCCCGGCGCGAGCTCCTACTTCAAGGGCCGTTTCAACATCGCCAACACCATTGATAACGGCAGTGCCGGCGGCACCTGGGGTATCAGCGCACAGCTCAACAAGATAAGCTTCCTTGACGATCTTTCCCACGATCTGCGCGTGACCTACTTCCGGGGCACCAACAGCAGCAACATGCCCAACATCATCAACAACGTCTACGGCGGTTCCGTCTCCCCCGCCGACTACCTCACCACCAAGGATCATGTGGTGGAAGTGGACTTCGACACCACCTACCAGATCTACAAGAACTTCGTTTCCGTGCTGGAACTGAGCTACGCCTTCCAGGACTTCGACGGCAACGTGTGGAGAAACGCCGCCGGTGAAAGCGGCGACTTCTCCAACGCCTGGCGCGCCGCTCTGAACTTCCGGTATAAGTTCTGATGTTTGATCCTTCGCCGCAGACCTTCTTCTTCGTCATTCCGGAAGAAGGTCTCCCCCTCCGGTGAAAGGATGTGCAAAGGCCGGCTTTGAAGCCGGCCTTTTTCTTTGCCCGGAAAGCCTTCCGGGCAGCCATGCAGAGAAGATGCCCTATTTTCTCACCACTCCCGCACCGAAGAACAGGGCCGCGCACAGAAGCACCACCACGCCCATGGCCGTCTGCAGGCCCACCGCCGCACCCAGCATGCCGATGAGCGGAGGAATGAAGAGCTGACCGCTTGCGGCCAGCATGGAAAGAAAGGCCGTCACCGTCCCCGTGGGCAGATCGCGCCTCCTGCCTGCCGCGCTGAAGAGCACGGGCACCGTGACGGAAAGCCCCAGGCCCATGAAGGCGTAGCCCGCAAGACAGAGCACGGGCCAGGGAGAAAGAAGCGCCGTAAGCATGCCGCCGAGGGCACAGCCTGAACATACGCGCATGAGCAGGGAATCGCCGAAATGTTCGCGCAGTCTGTCGCCGAAAAAGCGCATGACCACCATGGCGATGGAAAACGTGGCATAGGCCAGGGCTGCCGTCTGTTCCGAAGCGCCCTTCACCTCGTGCAGGAGCAGAACGCCCCATTCCCCCACCGAACCTTCGGAAGAATAGGAACAGAGCAGAAGCAGGCCGAACACCAGCACCCACAGGGGCGGACGATGCATGCGCCCGCCCTTTTCCCCGGCGCGCGGCGTATCACGCAGAAGACTGCGGGCAAAAAACGGCAGAAGGCACAAAAGCACAAGAGCCACGGCAAGAAAATTTCCCAGCGGAGGCACGCTCAAGGCCGCCATGCAGGAACCGAACAGCGCACCCAGAAGGCCGCCGGAGCTGTAGAGCGCGTGCATGGAGGAAATGACGGGTCTGCGCATGGCGCTTTCCACAAGAATGGACCCGGCGTTGATGCCCACGTCGTTCACACCGATGGCAAAGCCCAGAAGCGCAAACAGCGCCGCTGCGGAATAAAGACCGGAAACAAGCCCCATGCAGGGAAAAAGCACGATGAGAAAGGCGGAAGCCAGGGTGAGCACGGTGCGGCAGCTCGTGCGGGAAATGGCCCAGCCCGCCAGAGGGAACGAACAAAGGCCGCCCAGCCCCATGCACAGAAGCACCATGCCCACATCGGCATCACTCAGGAGGGCCTGAGCCTTAAGCGCAGGCATGCGCGACATCACGCTTCCGTATGCCAGCCCCGTGACGGCGAAAAAAAACGAACAGGCCCAGCGCGGGCCCACGGTCAGACTCTTCATGGTCATGCTCCGCCGCCGAAGCGGCCTTTACAGGGACGAAAAGCGACTCTTTCCGCAGGCCGTGATGCCGTGCAGAAGCGCCGCTCTTTCCGGAAAACCCGGAATATCAGGCGCCCTCCGCGCCCGGGGCAAGCTCTAGGCCGGAGCGGTCGCCGTTGTCAAGCCGCCCTGTACTTCGCCCAGGAAACAGGCTACGGTCCCGTAAGGAGGAAAGCCATGGAAAACGCCTGCGCATGGTGCCTGTCGCATGAGCTGCTGCGCCGCTATCATGATACGGAATGGGGCGTGCCCGTGCATGACGATCAGCAGCTCTTTGAACATCTCATGCTGGAAGTCATGCAGTGCGGCCTGAACTGGCTGCTCATGCTGAAAAAACGGGACAGCTTCCGCCTTGCTCTTGCAGATTTTCAGGTGCGTGATCTCGCCGCCTTCACGGAACGCGACATCGAGTCCGCCCTGCTTGTGCCCGGCATGATCCGCTCGCGGCGCAAGGTGGAATCCGTGGTGGCCGACGCGCGGGCGTATCTTGCCATGCAGAAGGAATTCGGTTCCTTCCATCAGTGGCTCTGGAACTTTACCGACGGGCACATGCTCGTCTATGCCGGACATGACCGGATCATTCCCCCCAAAAACGCCCTTTCCGACCGCATCAGCGCAGAACTGAAGGCGCGCGGTTTCCGTCATCTGGGCAGCATCACCGTGTATTCCATGCTGCAGGCCTGCGGCATCATCAATGACCATGAACGTTCCTGTCCCCGCTTCCACGCCGTGATGCAGGGCGTGAAGGTCGCTTATGTCAGCGACTGACTCCGCCTGCAGAAGCATCATGAACTGAACCGTCAAGGAGATATCCATGAAACTTGCCTCCCTCGCCCTGACCGCATGCCTGCTTCTGCCCGCCGCGGCGGGCATGGCCGCAGAAACGGCCCTCTCCGAATATACGGAACACTCCGCCACGGCCGACATCAAGGTTTCCTGGCAGCGCTCCGGCCTGGAGAAGCCCGACGCCGTTTCCGATGACATGGTGGCCCGGAAAGTGCGTGAATTCCGGGCCACGGCCAGGGAGGAACATGCCTCCCTCAAAGAAATCCGCGGAGAAGACACGCCCCCGCTGGAAATGAACCTGAAAGGCACCCTTTCCGGCAACGGACGGACCGTCACCATGCTGTGGGAAGACTACATGTACCTCGGCGGAGCCCACGGCGGCCTTGTCCTCTCTTCACAGACCTACGCCCTGCCGGACGGAAGGCCCGTCGGCCTCAACGACCTTTTTCCGAACACCGGGAAGGCTCTGCACCTCATCAGCGTGCTTTCCCGCAAGGATCTTCTTGCCCGCGGCCTGCCTCAGGACATGGTGATGGCGGGCACCATGCCCGAAGAGGACAATTTCAGCACCTTCCTTCTGGAAAAGGACGGCATCACCTTCTATTTCAGTCCCTATCAGGTGGCAAGCTGGGCGGACGGCGTCATTACCGTCACCCTGAAGCTCAAAGACCTTGCAGGCGCGGCCCCGCACAGGCAGTACTGGAAATAAACGCCGTGCCGGCGCATGTTCCTGCGCCGCCGCATCCGGACCTTTAAAAGACATCCGCCGGAGGGAAAGCCCCCCGGCGGATGTTCTGTTTCCAAGCGTGTCCAGCCTACAGGCCGCCCGCAAGCTTCGCCTTCATGGTTTCTATGCGCCGCCACGAGGCTTCCAGGCGTTCACGGCTCACTTCTCCGCTCCGCACAAGGTCGAGAACGGCCTGAAACACCTTCTCATGAAGCATGGGGTCGGGTTTCAGATAATTGCCGAAAAGAAGAATGTCGTTGCCTGCAAGGATGGCAAGGCGCACCCGCTCTTCCAGCGAACGCCCCTTGTACACGGCCCCCATCTGAAGATCATCGCTGATGACCACGCCGTCCCATCCCAGTTCCCGGCGGAGCAGCCCATCGATGACGGCGGGCGAAAGGGAGGACGGCAGCCGTTCATCCATGCCTCTGTGATGGATATGGGCCACGAGCACCATGCCCGGCCAGCCTGTGCGGAACGCCTCCCTGTAGGGCAGAAGTTCCTTTTCACTCCAGCTTGCCGTGACATCCGGCAGATCGTGATGGGAATCCTTGCCCGCACTGCCGAGACCCGGAAAATGCTTGAGCGCAGGCAGAACGCCCGCCCGATACAGCCCCTCGCCGAAGGCGAGAGCCTGCCGTGTCACAAGCGCCGGGTCGGATCCGAAGAGGCGTCCCGCATCGCCGAGGCCCGGACTTTCCGGAGAAATCCGCAGATCCACCACAGGGGCAAGATCCACGTTGATGCCGAGAGCGGCCATCTCCCGCCCGGCACGGAAGCCGAGATCGCGCACCTCAGCCTCTTTCATGCGTCCCATGGTCTCGGCGGAAGGCAGGGCGAAGAAGCCGCGTTCCGCCTTCAGACGGCGCACCCTGCCGCCTTCCTGATCCACGGCCACCAGAAGCGTGCGCGGTGCAGCATGCTGAAGCGACGATACCAGCGCCCTGAGCTGTGCGGGCGATTCGATGTTGTAGCTTTCCCCCGCCTTTTTCCCCTTGTCGAAAAGGATGATGCCGCCGATGCGCCCCCGGGCCACGGCCTCCAGCACGGAAGGCGGAGCACTCGTGCCCTGAAAGCCCGTCATGATCATGGCACCGGCCATTTCCTCTAAAGAAGGCGCATCCTTCTTCTGCCGGGCAAAGGAGCAGGAACAGCACAGAACAAAACACAGAACAAAAAGAAAAACAAAGCGCTTACGCATGCTCTTCCTCCTGCGCAGGCATGACGGGCGGGAGCTCTCCCCGGGCATAAAGCCCGGAAAATTCACGAAGCGCCGCAAAAAGCAGAATTTTAAAATGACGGTTCACATCTTCCTTGCGGTGGGTGAACACCGTACTCAGCGTACGGGCCATGTCCCGCTGCACGCAGAGCATGAGCAGATACGGAGCCATGACCGTGATGATGCAGCTCTGCAGGGCCGGATCGTCTCTGGGGATACCCGTGAGTTCCGAAAGCAGGGCACCTATGCTCCGCTCCTTGGAAAGGGTGCCCGCAAGAAAGGCCAGACCACCCAGCGGCGAGGGGCTGATGAGTTCATGGGCCCATATCCTCGCATACCAGCTCTGCCCGTCGAAAACGGTGTCGATATAGGCGTCGAGCACTCTTTCCAGCTTTTTTTCCACGGGCAGATCGGCCGAAGTGATGACGGCCATTTCCCTTTCATTCACGATATGTTCATGCACCTCATTCAGCACGGCGCGGTACAGATCGTCACGACTGCCGAAATAATAGTTCACGGCGGCGATGTTGACGCCCGCCTCCCGGCAGATCATCTTGCTTGTGGTGTCGGTATAGCCGTGTTCGGCAAAAAGGCGCACGGCCGTACCGAGAATCTGGCGGCGCGTGGCTTCGCCGTCTTCACGGGAATGTTTCTTACGGGAAAAAAACAGCATGGACGGGAACCTCTCATAGGGCATTTCCCGCAGGAAATGCGTGAAGCCGGGGCGGATTCCCCGCCCGGCGGAAGAACGCAGAAAAACGGCCGGAATACCCGCTCCTTCCGTTCTGCGGCGGGAAGTCATTGTTCAGCATACGGCAAGAAGAAGCGACCCGCAACGGCCCTTCTCCCCGGACAGCATGGGTCCGGCACCGCATCTTCCGCACCTTCGCCGGACATGCGCCGCGGAACATCCATGCCGGGCGCGCTGCC
Source organism: uncultured Mailhella sp. (assembly GCF_944324615.1). Classification (GTDB taxonomy): domain Bacteria; phylum Desulfobacterota; class Desulfovibrionia; order Desulfovibrionales; family Desulfovibrionaceae; genus Mailhella. The sequence goes on along the minus strand of NZ_CALUWY010000020.1, from coordinate 8,311 downwards.
CGAATCGGCCTTCTGCAGGCATGGCTTCCGGGCGCGCATCCGCACTTTTCCGGAAGATCCGGCCGGATACCGGAAGGAGGCAGAGATACACCGCATGAGAGAGGCTCCGGCTGTGCCTGCGGCCTGCCGTCCCCGGCGGATATGCATGGGAAAGGTCCCTCTGCACAGGGGCAACGGCCTTCTGCGGCAGAAACAGAGCCCCCCGCAGCTTCGGCAGGCGGGAAAAAAGACGACATGCACCGGAAGACGGATATGTCCGCATGGAGCACGCGGAAAACGGCGCGCCTCAGAGCCATGCGGACACAGAAGAAAAAGAAACTGGGGCATCGTGGACGGCCATGCCCCAGAACCTTACACAACCGCACGGGGTGGCAACGTCACGCGTATCTCTTCATGACGTCTCGCCGTCCTTCCCCGCAAAGCGGTTTGCGCACCCGGGAATGGAGAGGGCTATCCCGGGCGCGCCACGAGCGAAATTTCTCCCGACAAGCGGGAACCTGCCGCCGGATGCAGCGGCAAATAAAATCTAAATTTGAATTTGAACTACTATCCCTCTTCTGTCAAGGCAAAAAGTGCCTTTTCTGCTTCCATTCCGCCTTTTTTCCTGGGCAAACACCCTGTCCTCCTTGACAAAATATGCAGACATGGCACAAGTGCAGCCGCGTGCGCGCGATGAAAAAATGCCGGAGAATACGGCTGCTTTTCCGGGTATCCGGCAGAGCGTCATGCCGGGCTGATCCCTGCCTTTTCCGTGCGCCCCGCGCCTTCCCGGATCAGGGGACGGCGAACGTGCCGCCCGTGCCGGACACACGCTCCAGCAAGGAGTTTTCCATGCCCTTCCTCCCCTCTGCAAGTCACAAGGCCACGCTTCTCGGTCTCACCGCCCCCATCTGCTGGGGCATGTCCGTGGGACTGGTACGGAGCATTACGGAACAGTTCGGCCTTGCCGCCGGGCTGAGCATACTCTATATCGCCACCTGCGCCTTCCTGGTATTTTTCCTCGGTGTGCCCAAGCTCTCGAACTATCCGAAAAAATACCTTTTTCTGGGTATTCCCCTGGCCAATGTCTGTTCCATCTGCTTTTCCCTCTCCCTCTATCTGTCCGACGGGGGACAGCAGACCGTGGAAGTGGGCATGGTCAACTACCTGTGGCCCTGCCTCGTGGTGCTCTTTGCCGTGCTCTTCAACGGACAGAAGGCGCGCTGGTGGATTGTTCCCGGCGTCATCATCAGCTTTCTCGGCGTGATGCTCGTACTCGGAGGAGAAAGGGGCATACAGCCCGGGGAAATCTGGATGCACGTACAGCAGAATCCGTGGAGCTATGTGCTAGCCTTCTGCGGTGCGGTGGCATGGGCCGCCTATTCCAACTTCACCCGGGCCTGGTCCAACGGGCAGAACCCCACGCTCATCGTGTTCGCCATCGACACCGTGCTTTTCTCCTGCCTGTGGGCGGCAGGCTACGGCGACCTTTCCCACGGTTCCCTCATGGGCTGGATCAGCGTGGTGGTGGGGGCCGTGGCCATGGGCGGTTCCTACGCGGCGTGGAGCTACGGCGTGACCCGGGGCAACATCACCGTGCTGGCCATTGCCTCCTACTTCACGCCCGTGCTTTCCTGCCTCTTTGCCACCGTGTGGATAGGAGCCAGTCTGGACGGAGCCTTCTGGAAGGGCGTGGCCGTCATCGTGTTCGGTTCGCTCCTCTGCTGGAGCTCCACCGTCATGCGGAAGTAACGTTTCCGCCTCCCGGGGCCTGTGCCGCCCCGTTCACGGACAAGGCCTTCCCTGCGCTTCAGGCGGAACGGAGAGGTCCCTCCCCGTCACAGGCCTTTGCCGCATCGTGGGCGGCGCGGAGCTGACCGCAGGCGGCCTCGATGTCCTGCCCCTTGCTCTTGCGCACGATGGCGGTGATGTCCTTGGCCCAGAGAGCTTTTTCAAAACGCAGAAGTTCTTCCGGCGAGGGGGCCTGATACGGCGTGCCCGGAGTGGGATTGTAGGGAATGAGGTTCAGCTTCGCCTTGAGGCGCGCACAGATGCGCGCAAGCTGGCGCACATGCTCGCTCTGGTCGTTCACCCCGGCAATGACGAGATATTCCAGCGTGATGCGTTCCCTGGTCTTTAAAGGGTACTTCTCCAGCGCGGCGACAAGATCATCCAGATGCCAGTGCGCGGCGCGCGGCATGAGCTGTTCCCTGAGCTGCTGATTGGGCGCATGGAGGGACACGGCGAGAAACGCCAGTCCGCTGTCGCCAAACTCCCGCATGCCCGCCTCTATGCCGCAGGTGGAAACCGTGATGCGCCTGGGGGAAAAGGCCAGTCCGCGGGGATGTTCCAGCGTGCGCAGAGAATCCATGACGTTCTTCAGATTGAGCAGCGGCTCGCCCATGCCCATGTACACGATATTGCGTATGATGGGCCTCTCCGGCTGCGTGTCGTGCACATAGGCGCGGGCCACCTGAATCTGCCCCAGAATCTCGCCCATGGTCATGTTGCGGGTAAAGCCCAGCTTGCCCGTGCTGCAGAAGGAACAGGCCATGGCGCAGCCGACCTGCGTGGAGACGCACTGCGTCATGCGTACCGAAAGATCATTGGGGCGCTTGGGCGCCTCGCTGGGAATGAGCACCGTTTCCACCAGTTCCCCGTCGGCAAGCTCCAGCAGGAACTTGGTCGTGCCGTCGGAACTGACGCGCACGTCGGCGATGGAGGGCCAGCGGATTTCGGCAAGAAGCGCAAGCTTTTCCCTGTCGCCCTGGGAAATATCGGTCATCACGTCGAAACCGGCCGCGTTTTTCACCCATATCCACTGCCACAGCTGTGCGGCGCGAAACTTTTTCGCCCCCAGTTCCTCCACGACGAAGCGTTCGAGGTCGGGATAGGGAAGATCGCAGAGATTGACTTTGCTTGAGGTGGACATGGCATATCCTCAGGCCGCGGGGCGGTCAGTTGCTTGTGTCGCTGAAATGACGTTCCAGTATGGCGTCCAGTTCATCCCAGCCCGTACAGGATACGATTTGCTGGCGCAGCGCCCTTGCCCCGTCGAGATTCTTCACATAGCGGGGCACGAAGGTACGCATTTTCAAAAGGGCAAGATGCGGCGAATAATGCCGCGCAAGAAAGGCGTGACGGCGTATGACAAGGGCCAGTTCCGCCCTGTCTGCGGGCACATGGTCAAGGGCCTCGAAGGCCTGCTGCACGCCTATATTCCGCCCGTCGTCCTCCCGGGCCGCGGGCTCCTCCGGGGGAAGCTCCCCTTCCAGCGCGCCCTGAGCCACAAGTTCCCGGTGACGGGCAAAAATGGCGGGATTCTTCAGCGCACCCCGCGCGTACATGACGGCCGACGCCCCCGTTTCCCGCAGCACGCGTATGCCGTCCTGCGCGGTGAACAGGTCGCCGCTCGCCACCACGGGCACGGGAAGCGCAGAGGCAAGTTCCCGGATGGCGGAAAAACGCGGACGCCCGGAAAAGCCCTGCACCGCATGACGGGGGTGCAGCGTCACCCAGCCCGCCCCCATGTCCGCAAGGCGGCGGGCAAGATCGGCATAGACCTCGTGTTCGCCGTCCCAGCCGAGGCGTATCTTGAACCCCACCCGGCCTTCTCCCGCCGCACGGATGACGGCCTCGGCCACGCGCAGGGCGTTGGGAACATCGCGCAGCATGGCTGCGCCCGCCCCGGTCTTCGTCACCTTGGGCACGGAACAGCCCATGTTCACGTCAAACCAGGAAAAGCCCCGCTGCTGAAGCAGTCGGACGGCCTTTTCCATGAACTCGGCCTCCGCACCGAAAATCTGCACCACAAGGGGGCTGTCGCAGACAAGGGAGCCGTCGCCGAGCCTGTCCCCTTCCGGGGCCGTGCAGGCAAGAAGCTCCTCGGTATTGCGTCCCCCGTACACCAGCCCCTTGGCGCTCACCATTTCCGTGCAGCACACGGCGGCCCCCATCTCCCGGCAGAGCAGACGGAAGGACAGATCGGACCAGCCGGCCAGAGGAGCCAGCCACGGGGTATCGGGGCGAAGGGGAAGCGAAGTCATGAACCATCCTTGGGAACAGGCTGACAGAAGAGGGAAAAAGGCGCGGAGCGGACATTGCCGCGGCAGAACAGCGGATCGTTGCCGGAAAAACGGCATATTCCGGCGTTATCCATAACAGGCGGAAAAGCTTATGGCAAGGCTGGCCCGCCGCCCTGTCCGTGGCGGGAGGAACGGGCCACCACGGCCGCATCCACACGAAAGGCGCCTGCGGCAAGGAGGCATTCCACGGCTCTCTGCATCGTGGCTCTCGTGGTGCACACGTCGTCGATGAGCAGGATATGCAGCCCGTCCACACGGCGCACGGCCTCAAAGGGCTGAGCAAGCTTCCGGCGCTCTTCCCTGCCCAGCATGGCCTGAGGCGTGCGGGAAACCCGCTTCACCAGCACGTCGGTGCACAAGGGCACGCCGAGGGCCTTCACCACCGGGCGGGCCAGTTCCAGGCACTGGTTGAAGCCCCTTTCCCTGAGCCGCGCATTGTGCAGCGGCATGGGTATCACCACGGAAGGCGCAGGCGCGGCCTCATAATGCCCGGCGCATACCCCTGCCAGAAGCAGACCCAGCATATCAAGGGCGGCAAGGCTTCCGCCGAACTTGGCACGCAGCACAAGGTCGCGCAGAAGTCCCTCGTACACGCCGAAAAACAGAAAATCGTTCCACGGCGGCAGGTGCATCATGCAGTCCGAACAGCTCGTACAGGGCGCATCTTCCAGCGCCGAAGGCTCGCCGCAGTACGGGCAGAAACCGGCCTCTCTGCGCCTGATCTGCGTTCTGCACCCGGGGCAGAGAAAAAAGGCGGCCGTCTCCTCCGGGGAAGGCACGGCATGTCGCGGCAGCGCATCCGGTTCAAAAGGCTCACGGCAGGCCACACAGCGCCTTTCCCTGAACCCCAGAGCGGAAAAAAGCCTGCCCGCGCCCTCTCTCCACCCTGCCGGAAACGACCATGCCCCCTTCACGCAGGCTCTCCGCCGAAGCCTTTTGCGTATTCCAGAATGCGCTCCCGGGCCTCAGCGCTTTTCTCCAGCGCGTCCGGCCCGTCCAGCCCGTAGAGACGCAAAGGCTCCTGCCAGCTCATGCCCAGGGCAAGGGCCATGTAGCGGAGCGTTCTTTCCGCGCCTTCAAAAAGCTTTTCTCCCCGCGGGCGCGCCCCGAAAAGCACGGCCGAAAGGATACGCCCGTGCGCAGGCTTCTCTCCGCAGGCCCAGAAACGCTGGGTTCTGTCCACCCAGGCCTTGGCCTGCGCCGGAAGGTGATAGAAGTAGACGGGGGAAATCACAAGGCAGAATCGCGCGCGCTGCATGTCTTCAAACAGCGCCTTTGCGCCGTCTTCCGGGGTATCGAGAGAGCAGAAGCCGGGGTGAAGCGCACAGAAGCCGCAGGAAATACAGGGCCGCACACCAAGATCGGCCACTCTGCGCACAAGGCTCCGCCCGGGCAGGGCCTCCTGCAGCAGATGTGCGGCAAAATCGCTGTTGCCCCCGCGGCGTGGACTGCACGCGGCAAGAAGAATGTCCTCCGCCATGGCTCCTCCGAAGCGCATATGCCGGAAAGAAGCCTTTCCGGCAGAAACTCACGCGCGGCAGTAACAGTTGTGCACGGCTTCGTAACCGATGCTGGTTTCAGGGCCGTGGCCGGGGTAGACCACCACGTTGCCGGGCAGCGTGTAGATGCTCTCGCGCAGGGAGCGGATCAGGTCCTCGTTGTTGCCGCCGGGCAGATCGCAGCGCCCCACGGAACGATAGAAGAGAAGGTCGCCGGTGACGATGAGACCGAGATCCGCGAAATAGTAGCAGAGACTGCCGGCGGAATGGCCGGGAGTATGGATGACGCGGCAGTGCAGCGTGCCCCAGTCCACCTCGCCCGGAGCGAGAATTTCCGCTTCAAAGGGCTTCAGGTTCATGCCGAAGCACATGCCCTTGCACAGAAGCATGGCGCGATCCACCCAGTCTTCCATACCCACCAGCACCGTAAGCCCCGTGGCCCTCGTCATGTCGGCGCAGCCCAGGCAGTGGTCGCTGTGCAGATGGGTCAGCGCCACGGCGCGCAGGGTGAGGTTGTTTTCCGAAATCTTTTTCAGCACGAGGTCGGTTTCATCGGAAGGATCGAAGACGACGGCATCCCTGCCGTTGTGCACGATATGACAGTTGGCTTCCAGCGGACCGAAGGGAAGGGTGATGACGGGCATGGCGGCTCCTGAATAAGTATGTTCGTTCCCATGGCTCTACCTTTTTTACGCGCGCGGCGCAATGCGGCCGCCCGGGAAAACGGCGTTCCGCCTACGCGCCTCCCCCTTCCATGATGTCGCGCAGAGGCGGCCTGCCGAAAAGGCGCTTGTATTCCCGGGTGAACTGCGGCCTGCTCTCATAGCCCACGGCAAAGCAGGCGTCGGCGGCGCTGCACCGCTCAAGCGTCATGAGCCTGCGCGCCTCGTAGAGCTTGAGGCGTTTATGAAACTGCAGAGGACTCAGGGAGGTGACCCTGCGGAAATTTCTGCTGAAGGTGGATTCGGCCATGTTGGCCATGCGGGCCAGAACTTCCATGCGCAGCCTCTCCCGGCAGCGGGCGCGCATGTATCCTATGGCCTGCGCAATCTGGGCGGCGGGAGTGCCCGGCGTATAAAAATTCCTGAGGCAGGCGCCGAAAGGCCCGGTGAGCAGATAGAAATGGATTTCCCTCACGATCATGGGCGCAAGCACCTTCGCCCTGATTTCGTCCTTTGCCGCCTCGGCAAGGCGCACAAAGGCGTACAGCAGCTCGGGCGTCATCTTCGCCGTGCGCAGGGCGCTTTCGGAAGGCGGGGAGGCGGCCCCGGTATCGCAGGGCACTTCGGCCATGAGCTGGAAAAGAAGCGGCGCCCGCAGCTCCAGCGCCATGGAAAAAAAGGGCTTCTCCCGGCAGGCCTCCCGTACCAGAAAGGAACAGGGCATGCCCACGCAGTTCAGCAGGCAGTCCCCCGTGCCGCAGGCATGGTTTTCCACCCCCATCACCGCTTCCTGAAAGCCCTGCACGGTCACGCCCACCGAAGGCGGACAGAAGGCGCTTTCCAGCCGCACGGATTCCTCCCCGCGAAAAAGCGTCACGCCCTCCACGCGCGGCGCATACCTCCCCTGCCGGGGCATAAGCCCCTCAAGGCGCTTCTTCAGCAGGGCATACCCGTATTCCAGCTCCGAAAAGGCTCCTTCCATGCAATCTCCCTCTCCCGGCACAGCACGCGCCGGGCGCTTCAACATCGGAAGGCGCACCCTTCCCTGCATTCTGGAAAAATCCTTTCACAGGGAAAGCACCTTGTCAAATTTCCGCAGAACAGCCTGAAAACAGCCTGAAAACGCCGCGCCTCACCTCATGACGGAGCAGGAAAGGACGGCATTGACGTATGTATGTGAGCCGTTATGATGGGGCATCTTTTTCCAGGGAGAATGTATGATTACTGCAATGCTTCTTTACTGCGCCCTCGGCGCGGTGGCCGGGCTTCTGGCCGGGCTTCTCGGTATCGGCGGGGGCGCCGTGGTGGTGCCCATGCTGGTGTTCGCCTTCCAGTGGCTGAACATCTCGCCGGATGTGGCCATGCACATGGCCGTGGGCACTTCACTGGGCAGCATCATGTTCACCGCCGTTTCCAGCGCCATGGCGCATCACCGGCACGGCGGCGTGGACTGGAACGTGTTCCGTTCCATCGCCATAGGCATTCTGGCAGGCACCTACGGCGGTTCCTTCATCGCGGCGCGCATCCCGGGCCGCTATCTTCAGCTCTTCTTCGTGGTGTTTCTCTACTATGTGGCCACCAACATGCTCCTGAACAAAAAGCCCAGCGCCAGCCGCACCCTGCCGGGCTTTGCGGGCATGACGGGAGCGGGCGTGTTCATCGGCGCCATATCCAGCCTTGTGGGCATAGGCGGCGGCACGCTCTCCGTCCCCTTCCTCGTGTGGCATAACGTGGATATGCGCCGGGCCGTGGGCACCTCCGCCGCCATCGGCTTCCCCATCGCTTTTGCAGGGTGCCTCGGCTTCATCACCAACGGCTGGAACACTCCGGGACTTCCCGAATACGCGCTGGGCTATGTGTATCTGCCCGCCCTTGCAGGCATCGTTGCCGTGAGCATGCTTACCGCCCCCATAGGCGCGGGTATCGCCCACAAGCTCCCCGTACCCAAGCTCAAGAAGTTCTTTGCCTGTTTCCTCTACATCATCGCCACAAAGATGCTTCTGGACGCCATCTAGGTTCAGGACTCATTAAATATAAAAGATGACAATGGCAGCGAGACAAATGGCCGAAAAGAACGTGTGTGCAC
>NZ_CALUWY010000019.1 GCF_944324615.1 uncultured Mailhella sp. | reverse complement strand
TGGCGTCCCCAGGCGGATTTGAACCGCCGTTGACGGCGTGAAAGGCCGCTGTCCTGGGCCGGCTAGACGATGGGGACGTGCTGCGTTGGTGTTAATTACCGAAACGGCTCGGTGTCGTCAAGCTTTTTTTCCTCATCCGCGCGCTTTTTCCTTGCCTTGCCCGCCTTTTCAAACTCTTCCCAGGTCTGCGGGTCGCGGCGCTGCCATGCGCCTTCATCAAACATCTGCCGCTCTATGGCGGCGGCCGCCTTCTGCAGGCCCGTGCCCGTCAGCGCGGAAACGGGGATGGCGTCCGGCCTGTCCAAGAGCAGGGGCACCCTGTCGTTCACAGGCACGGCGTCCCATTTGTTCAGCAGCGTGACGCGGGGAATGCGCTGAAGCCCCATTTCGGCAAGGATGCGTTCCACCGATTCCATCTGCTGGTCCCTCTCGGGGTGCGAGGCGTCCACCACATGGATGAGCAGATCGGCCGCTTCCAGCTCTTCCAGCGTGGCGCGGAAGGCCTCCATGAGTTCCCGGGGAAGAGAACGGATGAAGCCCACGGTATCGGCCAGCACAAGTTCCCTCTCACGGGGAAAGCGCAGGCGGCGGGTGGTGGGGTCCAGCGTGGCGAAAAGCTTGTTTTCCGCCAGTACGTCGGCTTTGGTGAGCGCGTTCAGCAGGGTGGACTTTCCGGCATTGGTATAGCCCACCAGCGCGGCCAGGGGCAGGCCCTGCCTTGCGCGGCGGGCCCTTGTGTGGAACCTCTGACGGCGCAGTTCCTCCAGATCCTTGCGGATGCGGGTGATGCGCTCGCGGATGCGGCGGCGCTCCAGCTCAAGCTTGGTTTCGCCGCGCCCCTTGTTGCCGAAAATACCGCCTGCCAGACGGTCCATGGAGCGGTGCTTGCCCGCAAGCCGGGGCAGAGAATACTGCAGCTGGGCCATTTCCACCTGAAGCTTGCCCGCCTTCGTCACCGCATGTCTGGCAAAAATATCGAGAATGAGCTGCGTCCTGTCCATGACGCGGCGCTCGGTCAGTTCCGAAAGACTGTTGAGCTGCGCCGGGCTGAGTTCCCCGTCGAAAATGACCACGGAAGCCTGCCCCTGCAGGGCAAGCACTTCCAGTTCGGCAAGCTTGCTGCGGCCCAGAATGTGACGGGGATGGATGGCGGCGACGCGCTGTATCATGCTGCCCGTCACCTTCACGCCCGCAGTACGGGCCAGTTCCGCAAGTTCGGCAAGGTGCCGCTCCTGCACGGCGCGCGGTTCCAGCGAAACGGAAACCAGCACGGCCCGCTCGCCCTCTTCCTCCTCGCCCGTGCTCACGGCGTCGTCGAGAACACGGCCGAATTCCTCTTCCAGCGTTTCGGCCTGACGGGTGAAGTCGATGTCCACCCTGTCCCACGAGAGCATGTCGCCCACGGCATAGCCGGAATCCTCCTGGCCCGGCGCAGGCGGCATGAGGTGCGCGTTCTGGAACATGCCGGGCATGCCCCATTCATCCACGGTGAGCACGCTCACGGAATCGAGGCGCAGAAAAAGAAGGTCCATGAGGTCTTCGTGGGAAAGACCGTCCGGACCCAGATGCGTATGCAGAAGGCGCAGGCCGCGCAGACGGCCCGCGCCCGTACGGACATGGGGAAGCTCGGGGATGAGAATGGAGGAGGCATCGCCCACGATGACCATGCTCACCCTGCCCTGCCTGTCCAGCGCAAGGCCTATCTGTCTGGACAACAGGCGGGAGAGCGCCGCCAGTTCCCGCGCCTGTTCAGGGCTGTAGCCGCCCTGAGGCGCATAACGGCGCTGCCCCAGCCTGTTGAGAGCCTTCAGCTCGCTGGGCTTGAGGCCGGCAGTATTGCCTTCCACCCGGGCGGCTATTGTACGCCTCCGGCCATCCAGGTGGCGATCATGTCGTCATAGTTGGAGGTGGTGCGGAAGGTGGCGGCGGCCATGCGGCGGCGGAAAGCGATGCTCACACCGCCCTTCTCGATTTCTTCCATGGCCTCGGCATAGTAGCTGGGATCGGAAAGCACGAGAATGCTGTTGAAGTTCTTGGAAGAAGCACGCAGCAGGCAGGGACCGCCGATGTCGATTTCCTCCACCATGGCGAGAGGATCAAGATGCTTTTCCAGCGCGGACTTGAAGTCGTAGAGGTTCACCACCACCAGATCGAAGGGCTTGATGTTGAATTCCTCAAGCGTCTTCATGTGTTCCGGCACGTCCTTGTTGGCGAGAATGCCGCCGTGTATGCGCGGGTTCAGGGTTTTCACACGGCCGTTCAGAATTTCCGGAAAGCCGGTGACTTCGCTCACGGCCGTCACGGGAAGGCCCTGTTCCTTCAGGAATTTCATGGTGCCGCCGGTGGAAACCAGCTCGACGCCCTTTTTGTGAAGAAAAGCGGCGAATTCCGCAAGCCCGTCCTTATGCGTCACGCTCAGAAGAGCGCGCTTGATGGGAAGAAAGTCCATCGTAACCCCCTTGATGATATGATTTCATACTGCCAAAGGAGCCGTCAAATGGCAAGCGTCCCGCAGGGGTAAAAATGGGAAAACATACTGGATTCCCAAGCTTTTTTCCTTTTTCCGCCCGTGGCTTCCGTATCTTGGAAGAGGCTTTCGGGCTTCTTCTCCCAGGCTCTTTCCGCGCTTTTGCCGCAAAGCCTTTCCCGCGGCAAAAAGGTCCGGCCGGGCTTTTTCCTTGACAAGGCCGCCCTGCGGACAGAAAACCACTCCGGGCCCTGCGGCCCTTCACCCTGAGGAGAACTGCCATGACGGAATCTTTCGCCGACCTTTTTCTGAAAGCCATGCACTATGAACACTGGCTCCGCTTCTATTTTCTGGAAGATGTGGAGGAGCCGGAACACAGGCCCATGCAGTCTTCCCCGGAACGGGAACTGACCGTGGAATCCATGGATGCCAGGCTTGCGCTTCCCGCCGAAGCGGCCGCCCGCTCCCGTGCGGAGGAACCCGAATTTGCCGGGATCCTCGACGCGCTGCAGGGAAACATCATTTCCATGGAACGCTCAAGGGATGTGATCTTCCACTGGCTGGGAGAGAAAACGGGCGTCATCCCGGGCAGCGCGGAATTTGAAGCGCGCATGAGCGCCCTTGCCGGAGACGCCGCCTTCCGCCGCCGTCTGGACTTCTTCCACGGCTGGGTGCAGGCCCTTGCCAACAACGAAATCGACCTCAGGGGCAACGCCCTGCCCCCGGGTGCGAAGGGCGACGAAACCGTTCCCTCCTTTGCGGAATGGGAAAAGGCCTTCCTCTTCTGGTTCGGCATGCAGAAGCCCTTCGACCTCGGCCCCATGGAAAAATAGGAAGCCTTCCGGGAAGCCCTCCCCGGCGCCGCCGAAAAAGCATAACGAAACACCGCCTTCCCCGTGTGGGGAAGACGGTGTTTTTCTGTCTGTGGAGGAGGAGAGTAAAGCTTACATGACGCCCTGTTCGATCATGCTGTCGGCCACCTTGCGGAAGCCCGCAATGTTGCCGCCCATCACATAGTTGCCGGGCTGGCCGAATTCTTCGGCGGTGTCATGGGCAGCCTTGAAGATGCCGGCCATGATGCCCTTGAGCTTGCTGTCCACTTCGTCGAAGGTCCAGGAGGTCATGCCCGCGTTCTGTTCCATTTCCAGCTGGCTGGTGGCCACGCCGCCGGCATTGGCGCACTTGGCGGGGCCGAAGCAGATGCCCGCCTTCTGGAATTCGGCGGTGGCTTCGAGGGTGGAAGGCATGTTCGCGCCTTCGCTCACCAGGATGCAGCCCTTGGAAAGGAGGTTCTTCGCGTCCGCGAGGGTGACTTCGTTCTGGGTGGCGCTGGGGAAGGCGAGGTCCGCGCCCACGTTCCACACGGGATGTTCACCGGCGGGGTAGTCGGAAGCGGGAATGTAGGTGGCGTCCTTGCACAGTTCCGCATAGCGGGTGAGGGAAGCGCGCTCGCGTTCCTTGACCTGCTGGAGCACTTCCAGATTGATGCCGGAAGGCTGGTAGATGGAACCTCTGGAGTCGGACACGGTCACGGGGGTGGCGCCGAGCTGATAGAGCTTCTTCACGGTGTAGATGGCCACGTTGCCGGAACCGGACACGGCGGCCGTCTTGCCTTCGATTTCCTTGCCGACGGCCTTGAGCATGTTGTCGGCGAAGTACACGTTGCCGAAGCCGGTGGCTTCGGTACGGGCCAGAGAACCGCCCCACTTGAGGCCCTTGCCGGTGAGCACGCCTTCAAAGCGGCTGGTCAGGCGCTTGTACTGGCCGAAGAGGTAGCCGATTTCGCGGCCGCCCACGCCGATGTCACCGGCGGGCACGTCGCTGAAGGCGCCCACATAGCGGACGAGTTCGGTCATGAAGGCCTGGCAGAAGCGCATGACTTCGGCTTCGGACTTGCCCTTGGGATCGAAGTCGGAACCGCCCTTGCCGCCGCCGATGGCGAGACCGGTGAGGCTGTTCTTGAAGATCTGCTCGAAGCCCAGGAACTTCAGAATGCTCTGGTTCACGCTGGGATGGAAGCGAAGCCCGCCCTTGTACGGTCCGATGGCGGAGTTGAACTGAACACGGTAGCCGTTGTTCACCTGAATGCGGCCCTTGTCGTCCGTCCAGGCGACGCGGAACTCGATGAGGCGTTCGGGCACGACGATGCGCTCAAGAATGGCGTTTTCCTCGTACTTGGATTCCTTTTCAAAAAGAGGCTCCATGGAAAGAAGCACTTCTTCCACGGCCTGGAGGAATTCCGGCTGATGAGGATACTTGGCGCGCACGCTTTCCACAACATTGCGTACATAACTGTTGCCCATGACTCGCTGCTCCTTGAAAAATGGAAGGGGACTGTCCCCCGGATACGCATTTCCACTCGCCGTGAGCCTGTAATACATTTTTGTCAAAAACAGGTGTTTCACGGCGTTGACGACTATCGACTATCCCTATTTCCTCCGGGAATCAACTCTTTTTATGACAAAAACGAAATTTTTCATCCTGTTTTATCCGTTGAAATCATTATATTTAACATTTTTGTAAAATTAAAAACATTTTTTCATCATGTTTTTCAGCATGTTACAAAATAACATTTTTGTACTCTTTTTTCCCTTCCCTGCGGCTTTTCCGGGGAAACAGGGAGGCCCGCGGCCCGGAAAGGCGGCGGGCAACGACTTTTTCTCCGCTGCGCTGAAGTGCTTCTGCCGGGAACCTGCGCAGAAAACGCGGCCGATGCGCCGCAAGGCCCGGGAAAAGGGCCTGCCGCACCGTGCTCCGGCAGGCGCCTCTTCTGCAGAAAGGGAGGCCGGAAGTCTCGGAACCTGTCACGGCGCATCCCGCAGGCTTTCTGCCCCGCAGATGGAGGCGGGCACGCATTTCCGGCCTTTTCCCGGTCCCCTCAGCGGAGGAAAGGCCGCCTTTTTCAGCCCCCGGGCAGGCGGAACCTTCCCTCCCGCCTGCAAAAGCGCAGAAAAAACGGCTCTGCCCCGGCGTGCGGCCTCCGCCTCAGAAAATGGGGCATAAAAAAAGCGCCCTTCTCCCTGACAAGGGAAAAGGGCGCGAAAAAAGGCGGAACAGGGCTCAGCGCGCGTTCTTCACGGCATAGAGCAGAAGATTTTCCAGAAGTTCACCGAAGGCGATGCCTTCGGCTGCGGCTTCCTTGGGCACGAGGCTCGCCCCGGTCATGCCGGGCAGGGTGTTCACTTCCAGTACGAACAGCTCGCCGTCCTCCCGCAGGCGGAAATCGGTGCGGCTGTAGCCGGAAAGGCCGAGGCAGCGATGGGCGGCAAGGGCCATTTCCTGCACTCTGGCCGTGACTGCCGGATCAAGAGGCGCGGGGCAGAGTTCCGCCGCGCCGTCGGGCGCGTACTTGTCGTGGAAGTCAAAGAACTCGCGGCGGGGAACAATGAGCACCGGGGGAAGGGCCTTTTCCTCTCCCGGGCGGCCCACCACGCCGCAGGTGACTTCCTGCCCGGGGATGAAGGTTTCGATGAGCACTTCATGCCGACGGGAAAAGAGGGAATCCAGCGCCTTTTCCAGCTCCTCTTCGCTGCCGACGCGGAAGAGGTCGATGCTGGAGCCGCCGGTATTGGACTTGACGAACAGCGGATACGGCAGGGAGCATTTCCAGCCTTCGGCGGGACGGAAGGGCAGAAATTCATAGTCGGGCGTGGGAATGCCCGCGCGGCGCATGAGCGCCTTGCCTGCGGCCTTGTTCAGCGCAAGGAAGGAGCCGGCGGGGCCGCTGCCCTGATAGGGGCAGTGCGCCGCATCGAGCAGGGCCTGCACCAGGCCGTCCTCTCCGGGCTGGCCGTGCAGGTTCAGAAAGGCCGCGTCGTGCCTGCCCGCTTCGCGGAGCAGGGCCTCAAAGCCGTCCGAAAGATCAAAGAGCGTCACCTCATGACCGCGCGCACGAAGCGCTTCGGCAATGGAGGCCGCCCCCTTAAGAGAAATCTCACGTTCCGTGGACCAGCCGCCGGCAACGAGAAGAATGCGCATCTTGTCCATTAAAGAGTTCCTACCCTGTCGAATATGGCCTGCTCCACGGCCTGTACATGAGCGTAATTGCGGGCGATGGTCTCCTCCTTGTCCGCGCTTATGCCGTAGCGGACCAGAAGATCATCGAATCTTTCCCTGATGGAAACCACCTCGGCGTGACGCACGCGCTTGTCGGCATAGGCCACGATGACGGGCAGGCGCATGGGATCGCGCACATCGTCCATGTCACCGCCGCTCCAGGGCCATTCCACATGGAAGAGCACCGCCTGCGCAAGCAGGGGATTGCCCGTTTCCTCCCGTACCCAGGCCGCGCCGAGCTGGGCGTGACTGCCGCCGTGCCGGATGGTGTAGTTCTTGGCGATATCGTGCAGCAGCGCCGCCGCCCGGGCAAGCGGCACCGAAAGCGGACGCCCCGCAGGAATGACGCCCCGTGCAACCGCGCGGGACGTTATTTCCACTGCCACACCGGCCACGGCGCGGCAGTGATCGCGGATATGCGGCGGCATTTCGTACTTGTCCCACAAAAGGGCGCACTGATGCTCATCGGGCACGTTCCAGGAAGGGTCGGCCGGAAATTCAAGTGAAGGCAACATGATGCAACCTCAGGAAAAAAAGGGTCAGACACGGCCGGTATGACCGAAGCCCCCGTCGCCGCGTTCCGTATCGGAAAGTTCCTCTGCCGCAAGAGGTTCCAGCCTGCACACGGGCTGAAAGACGAGCTGCGCCACGCGCTCCCCGCGCCGGATGGAAATTGCCGCGCCGGAAGTATTGAGCAGCCAGACGACGATTTCCCCCCGGTAGTCGGCATCCACCACGCCCACGCCCTGGGCCACGGCAAGGCCCCTGACGGCCCCCAGCCCGCTGCGGGAATAGATGAAGCCCGCCACCGAGGGCACGCCGGGTTCCACGCAGATGCCCGAAGGCACGGCCGCGCGGCCGCCCGCCTCCACCACAAGCTCTTCCTCCTCGAAACAGGCACGCAGGTCCATGCCTGCGGAACCGGGCGTGGCATAGGAAAGACCGCCGCCGTAAAGGGCTGCGGCGTCGCGGAGATAACGGACGAAAACTGTGGACATGCAAAACCTCTCCGGGAAAAATCAACGGCGGTTCCGGCCCCGCGGAGGGGGTCGTGCGCCGGAGGGAAGAGAGAATATCCCGAACGCGTTCCGGGGGCAAGCGCTCCCTCCCCGTCCCCTGCTGCGGGAAGAGGAAAAAACTCCCCCTTTTTTCCTCCTTTTTTTTCAGGAAAAAAAACGTTCGCAAAGCCGCGTTTTTCACGGCCTCCATGTTGTTCTGCAGCGCGCGAAAAAAACTCTCATATAGGCTTTACCCCGTCATATTCTTGACAGAATGCCGTAGTGACACTATCGTCCTTACTTCGTCGTACCCCTTTCATGACGGAACAGCTCCGGTAAAACGTCTTTGGTTGAACCTATATCCACAATCGGGAATTCCCTGAAAAACAAGGTCGTACAATGGCTCGTGTCACTTTTGTCGTTGATGGCGAATTCATGCGCAAACGCATCATTTCGCTCAAGGCTTTTTATTTCGACGGACAGGGCATACGCCGCCACTGTCTCTCCCACCTTGCCCCCGGTGAAACCGTGGGACGTATTCTTTTCTACGACGCTCTGCCCTTCACGGGCAAAGGCGAACATCCGCTGAGCGGCCCCATGGACTTCTCGCAGACGCCGCTCATTGCACGCAAGCAGCAGTTTCTGCAGTCGCTGCGCGTCACGCCCGAAATCACGCTGCGCCTCGGCCGTTCCGCCTGGCAGGCCGGCCAGTGGCAGCTCGACGCCAACCGCCTCGGCGAACTCATGGCCGGGGAAATCAGCGTGAACGACATTGAAGCCGGGGACATCTACCCCGACATCCGCCAGAAGGGCGTGGACATGCTCCTCGGGCTGGACATCGCCGCCATCGCCTACAAGAAGCAGACCGACCGCCTGGTCATCGTGGCCAACGACGCCGACTATGTGCCGGCCGTGAAGCTGGCCCGCGAGGAAGGCATCAAGGTCGTGCTCGATCCTCTGTGGACGCGCGCGGCGGAAGATCTGCGCGAACATGTGGACTATGTGTGCAACAAGCTGCCCCGGCCGCAGCATTCCAATTACCCGCACGGCATCCACATCTTCGACGACCCCAAGGAATACAACCCCTGTCCCGCTCAGGAAGAGCGTGCGGAAGAAGAATAAGCTGTCAGGCCTGCCCGTCCGGGCAGGCCTTTTTTGTTCCGGCTTCTGAAGAAGGAGGCGCACATGTGCGGTATTTTCGGCATCGTCGGTCATGAGGACGCGGCGAGGCTCACCTATTTCGGCCTGTATGCCCTTCAGCACCGCGGGCAGGAAAGCGCGGGCATAGTCTCGTGGAACGGAAAGGAAGGTGCCTGTCACCTGCATGCGGGCATGGGGCTTGTCCCCGACGTCTTCCATGAGGAGGATCTGCGTCACCTCTGCGGTGAAACCGCCATAGGGCATGTACGCTATTCCACCACGGGCAAGCCGCAGCCGCGCAACGCCCAGCCGCTGCTTGTGCGCGTGAGAAACGGCGTGCAGCTCGCCCTCGCGCACAACGGCAACCTGACCAACGCCGCCGCCCTGCGCCGGGAACTGGAAAACGACGGCTGCATCTTCCAGACCACCATCGACAGCGAAATCTTCGTGCATCTCATCGCACGGGCCCTTTCCTCCCACACGCTGGAAGAGGCCATCACCGTGGCCTGCAACAGGGTGGAGGGCGCCTACAGCCTGCTCATCCTGAGCGAAGGGCGCATCTACGCGCTGCGCGATCCGCACGGCTTCCATCCCCTGAGCATGGCAAGACTGGGCGACTCGTGGGTGTTCGCCTCGGAAAGCTGCGCCTTCGACCTGCTGGAGGCGGATTATGTGCGCGAAGTGGAACCCGGGGAAATGGTCGTGGCCGAACAGGGATACCCCACATGCCGGAGCGTGCGCTTCTGCAGCGAGGAAAAGCCCGTGCGTCAGTGCATCTTCGAGCTTGTGTACTTTGCCAGGCCCGATTCGCGCATTTTCGGAGAAGACGTGTACCAGTGCCGCAAGTGCATGGGGCGCAACCTCATCCGCGAATCCATGGCCGACGCCGAATGCGTGGTGCCCTTCCCGGATTCGGGCATTTACGCCGCCCTCGGAGTGGCGCAGGAAGCGGGCGTGCCCTATGAACATGCGCTCATCCGCAACCACTATGTGGGCCGCACCTTCATCCAGCCTTCCCAGAGCATGCGGCAGTTCACCGTGAGGGTGAAGATCAACCCCGTGCGCTCCATGATCGAGAACAGGAGCCTCTATGTGGTGGATGACTCCATCGTGCGCGGCACCACCATACGCACGCGCGTGGCCAAACTGCGCGAACTCGGGGCGCGGGCCGTGCATTTCCGCGTGAGCAGCCCGCCCGTCAAATACCCCTGCTTCTACGGCATCGACTTCCCCTCCCCCGCGGACCTCATCGCCACCAAATATGCTCCGGAACAGATCGCGGCCATGCTCGGCCTCGATTCCCTGCACTATCTCTCGCAGGAAGGACTGCTCGCCTCCGTATCCCAGCCGGACAGATACTGCACGGCCTGCTTCAGCGGCGAATATCCCACGCCCCTGCCTGAAGTACAGGACAAGATGTCGCTGGAATACCACCGCAAGGGCGACGTGCGCTTCGCCCGCTGAGGAACATGGAGATGGAACGCCCCGCACCTTCCAGCATTCCCGCCACTCCCGGCGTCTATCTGTACAAGGACGCCTCGGGCCGCATCATCTATGTGGGCAAGGCAGGCAACCTGCGCAGGCGGGTACTTTCCTACTTCCGCCCGGCAGATCAGCTCACGGCCAAGACCGCAGCCATGATAAGCCGCGCGGCGGACATTGAGTTTCTCAACACCACCTCGGAAAAGGAGGCGCTGCTGCTTGAGGCAAGCCTCATCAAGAAGCACCGCCCGCACTACAACATCTGCCTGCGCGACGACAAGCAGTACGTCATGTTCCGCCTGTCGGAAAAAGATCCCTTTCCCCGGCTGGAAATCGTGCGGCGCATGAAGAAGCGCGACGGCGCGCGCTACTTCGGCCCCTTTACCGCCGGGCTTGCCGCAAGGGAAACGTGGAAGACCATACACCGCATCTTTCCCCTGCGCCGCTGCTCCGACAGGGCCATGAAGAACCGCGAAACGCCCTGCCTCTACCACCACATCCACCTGTGTTCCGCGCCCTGCACCGGAGAAATCACGCCCGAAGCCTATGCGGACATGACGCGCCGGGTGACGCTTCTGCTTTCCGGCAAATCCCGCGAACTCATCGACCACCTGCGCGCCGCCATGGAAGAGGCTTCCGAAGCGCTGGAGTTTGAAAAGGCCGCCGCCCTGCGCGATCAGATACGCGCCATAGAAAAAACCGTGGAAAAGCAGGGCATCGTGCTGCAGACCGGCACGGATATGGACGTGCTCGGTCTGGTGAGCCTGCCCGACGGGCTGGCGCTCGGCGTCGTTTTCGTGCGCCACGGTCTTGTGCAGGACAGAAGCGCCTTCTTCTGGCCCGGACTCGGTCTGGAGGACGCCTCGGAACTGCTCGTCAGCTTTCTCGGACAGTTCTACCATGCCGAAGGCTCCATTCCCTCGCGCATCATCCTGCCCTACCTGCCCTGGGAGGCGGGCATGAGCGGTCAGGCCTTCACCGTGGATTCCCAAAGCGCGCTGGTGACGCCGCAGTCTTCGTCCAGCATGGCTTCTCCCTTCATGGAAGGCGGGGGCTACACGCCCTGCTTCTGCGGGGAGGACACCCTTGCCGCCTCCCCGCACGAAAAGGAGGCCCCCGGAAAGGATACTGAGGCCAGAGGCCCCTCGCTCATGGAAGAAGCCCTCGCCCTGCTCAAGGCGCAGGAACAATCCTCCCCCGCAGAAGAGGAGGCCGAAGGCCGCGAAACGCTGGAAGAGGCGCTTTCCGAACTTCGCGGAGGTCCGGTGCGCATCGCCGTGCCGAGAAACGAGGAGGAGCGGCGGCTCATGGACATGGCCCGCAGCAATGCCCGCGAATCGGCCAGAAACAGGAAAGAGGCCTCGCTTGCCGAAAAACTGGCCGCGGCCTTCCACGATGAAAGGCCCGTGGTGCGCGTGGAATGTGCCGACGTGTCCCATACCGGCGGCGAATCCACCAAGGTGGGCGCCGTGGTGTATGAAGACGGCCGCCCCCGCCGGGAAGACTACCGGGTATGGAATATTGAAGGCGCGGGAGGCGACGACTACGCAGCCCTCACCCTCTGGGCGAAACGCCGCCTTGAACACGGCGAACCCTGGCCCGACCTTCTGCTCATCGACGGCGGGCGCGGTCAGCTCGCCGCCGTGGACAAGGTGCTTCGTGAGGAACTCGCCACGGACGGCCGCCTTCCCTTCCTGCTTGCAGGCATTGCCAAGGCACGCGATGAAAAGGGCCATGCCGACCGCCGCGCGGGCAATGTGGCCGACCGCATCTTCGTGCCCGGGCGCAGCAATCCCCTGCCCCTGCGCGAAGGCTGCCCGGAACTGCTCTTTCTTCAGGTGGTGCGCGACGCGGCCCACGATTTTTCCATAGGCAGGCACCGTCAGGCCCGGGCCAGACATGCCTTCAGCGGAGAACTCCGGCAGCTGCCCGGCATAGGCCCGCACACGGCGCGCCTGCTCTGGGAACACTTCGATTCCGTGGCGGAAATGAAGGCCGCCGGTGTGGAAAAGCTCATGGAACTGCCCGGCATAGGGAAAAAGAAGGCCGAAGCCCTGCGCGAGGCCCTGCAGAAACTTTAGCCGCTGCCTTTCCGTGCCCCTGCTCCTCACGGAAGCGGGGGCCGCGTCTTTTCACGGCGGCCCCCTTTGTCCGGCCGCAGGGCAGACGCTCCGGAGCGGCCGGCCGGGCCGGAAAAAACGAAGGAAAAATCCCTTCTCCGGTTGACGCGCGGCGCAACTTCTGAAAAGGAACAGATCGGACGCCTTAGACGTCCCCCTTCTCGCCACGGAGCACGCCATGGGTTTTCTCCTCGCTCTTCTCTCTTCCGCCGCCTTCGGTCTGATTCCCCTGTTCAGTCTTCCGCTCATGCAGGACGGCATGAGCGCCGCATGCGTGCTGTTCTACCGCTTTCTTTTCGGTTCGCTCTCCCTCGGCGTCATCATCGTGCTCCGTCATGAACGGCTGGCCGCGCCCCCGCGCGAACTGGGCGCTCTTGCCGTGTTCAGCATCATGTACGCCCTGGCCGCCCTGCTCATGTTCCACGGCTTCCATTATCTGCCGAGCGGCGTGGCCGCCACGCTGCAGTTTCTTTATCCGCTCATGGTCATGCTCATCATGATCGTCTTCTTTCATGAGCGCTTTTCCCTCATCACCGCCGCTTCCGTGGCCTTCGCCATACTGGGGGTGTTTCTGCTGGGCGGAGGGGAAGGCGGACATGTCAGCTCAAAGGGCATAGCGCTGCTGCTTGTTTCGGCGCTGTGCAACGCCGTGTACATCTGCGGCCTGCATGTCGCCCGCATACGCAGCATTTCCGGCCTGAGCATCACCTTCTGGGTGCTGTTCTTCGGCATGGCGGCCTCGTTTCTCAACGCCGTGCTCACCGGCTCCTTCACGGGGCTTCACTCCATGCGGGATGCCGGACTTGCCGTGCTCCTTGCCGTCATCACCGCCGCCTTCTCCAACCTCACGCTGGTTCTGGCCATACGGCGCATAGGCTCCACCCTCTCCTCCATTCTGGGTGTGATGGAACCGCTCACCGCCGTCACCGTGGGCATACTCGTCTTTCACGAACCGGCCGACGCAGGCGTGTTTTCCGGCGTGGCCGTGATCTGCCTCGCGGTGCTTCTCGTGCTGGCCGGGCCGGTCATTCTGGAAAGGCTGCACAAAAAAAGCGCCGAACCCCGGAAAAAATCCGCCTGACAGGGCCTGAAAGGCACGGCCCTTCCGGAAGATTCTTTCTCCGCCGCTCTGCAAAAACGGACGCACGCGCTCCCTAGGGCATTCAAAAGGCCCTCCTCCCCGGCCGCCCGTTGAAAGAAAATAAAAAATATAATGTATATCAATAAATTATAAAAACATCACACAAAAACTTCCTTCCGGCATGTTCCCGGTCCTGAGGATTTTCTGTATTCTGTATTCTTTCCCGGCAGATACCGGCTCAGCCTGCGCTTCCGCGCCCGCCCATCCTCAAGCCTGAAGGAGCCTTTCATGCACAGTTCCCGGCGATACGTCCTTCTTGAAGAACGCATCAATCAGCAGGGTTTCGCCGCTCTGGGCGAACTTGCCGAACTGTGCGGCGTATCCGAACAGACCATACGGCGCGACCTCATGAAACTGAGCCGGGAAGGGCGCATCGTCCGCCTGCGCGGCGGGGGAGGAAACATCAGTCAGGATTCTCCTTTTGAGGTGCGCAGAAACAACAACGTGGAAGGCAAGAAGATCATCGGCTCACTTCTGGCCTCCCTCATTCCCAACCGCGCCACCATGTTCACCGGCGGCGGCACGACGCTGGAATGCGCGGCCCGGTACCTTGCCCACAAGGAAGGGCTCTTCGTGCTCACGGCCAACCTGCATGTGGCTCTCGCCCTGCAGCAGTGCAGGCATTCGACCATACTCGTGCCCCACGGCAGGCTGCAGAAGGGCACCCATGCCCTTCTCGGAGACACCATACGCGAGTGCATCGCCCGCTACAGAATGGATTTCTGCCTCATCAGCACCGCCGCCGTCAGCCCTTCGGGCACGTTCTTTGAATTTGACAGCGACATCGCCGCCACCATCGCCGCCATGCGGCAGAATGCCCGGCATACCATTCTTGCGGCGGATCACAGCAAATTCCTCAGAAACGGCGTCGTCCGGGTGGGAAACCTTTCCGACATCGACACGCTGGTCACCGATGTCCGCCCCCCGGCACAGATGTGCAGCCTGCTCGAACAGGCAAACGTGCGCCTGATCTGCCCGTGACAAGGCAGCGCGCAACCATGAGGGGCGGCTCTTTCCGTGCACTTTCCGCACCGGGACCTCTCTTTTTCAAAAAAAAGTCCGCTCTTCCCTTCCGCTTTTTTCTTCACCGGCCGCCTTTCTGCGGCCTTTTCTTTCGGAAAAGCGCCGTCGTCTTTCCCGGAAGGCATGAAAAACGACTCTCTCTTGCATGGGCGTAACCTGCAGCGGCCGCATGTTTCCGGAACGGGACATTGCGAAATAGTTTGAAACGTGACAATGCGGAAGCGTTTTTCTATATACTGAGCGTGTGGTCCACATGCGTGAAACAACCTTCTCCCTCAAAGGAAATACCATGACCAGAAAGCCCATCATCGTCGCCCTTGTCGCCGCCACCTTCGCCGCCAGCATCCCCGTCGCCGCCATGGCCAGCCCCGACTTCCACGGCAGATATGCCCGCGACTGCCGGCGCATGGCCCCCTGCGCAGCCATGCCGAACCTGACCGAAGCTCAGCGGGCCCAGCTGGACAAACTCCATGAGGAACACCGTGCCGCCGTGGCCCCCCTGCACGACAAGCTTGCCGAAAAGCGCATGACCCTGAACGCCCTTTCCCGCAACCCCAATACCTCTCCCGACGAGCTGCGCGCCCTCACGGCCGACATCACCAGTCTGCGTACCCAGATACGCACCGTGAACAACGATTTTGTCGCCAAGATGCAGAAGGAAGGCCTGCCCTGCCCCGGCTTCCGCTTCCACGACGGCTACGGCCCCCGTCATCATGACGGTTACGGACGCCATCACGGCTACGGCATCTGATACTTCGGGAGGCGTTCCGCTCCTGAGCGCCTCCCTTAAACAAGCCGCTCCTTCCCGAACGCCGCCTCCCCCTGCAAAGGCGTGAGGGAAGAGCGCAACGCATATACTCCTCCTCATGAAAAAGGCCTCCCGGCGGAGGCCTTTTTCTTTGCCCGTACTTCATGCCGGAAGCAGAGACGCCGGGCATGCGGACAGGTTCCTGCGTCAGATAAAAAACACAGCGGAAGGGCCTTGCGGAAACGCTTCTTCACGCAGGCCCGGAAAGAGCGGGATGACGCAGTGACGGATACCACATGTCCGCCCCGGCAAGGCCGGAACGGACAAGGCAGTCCCCTGTACGGGAAAAAACGGATACGGCGGAAAAGGCGGCCATTTCCGCATGGTTTCATCAGCCGCAGGAGGAAACGCCTTCCTTCAGGGCCTTCAGCCCGCCCAGAGCATAGCGGAGCATGGCATCCACCATGTGTTCCGGCCTGTCCATGAAGCCCGGCAGCAGCAGCGACTGTATCTTCTCAGGAAAAAGCACCAGCATCATGCAGGGCATGAGCAGCATGGCCGTCGCCTCTCCGGCCCGCCCGGAGTCGGGCGCAAGGCCCGTGATCTCGCAGACAAGGGAACGGATCACGTTCAGCTTGGGCAGCGCCGTATCCACCAGAGAGGCCGGAAGATCGGAAGAGGAGGAAGCCACCTCCCGCAGAAGTACGGGCAGGCCCCACAGTTCCGGGGCCTTCATGGCCGCGCGCACCACAAGTTCAAGATAGGCGCGGAGCTTTTCCTCCGGCGCGCCGCCCGACGCCATGACGGCGTTCAGCTCCTCCAGACTCACAAGCTGGCGATGGGCCTCCACCAGCACTTCCTCATACAGGCCTTCCTTGCCGCCGAAGTAGTAGTTGACGGCCGCGCCGTTCACCCCGGCCCTTTCGCATATCTCACGGAGGGTGGTCTTGAGGTAGCCTTTCTCAGCAAACACATGCCCGGCGGCCTCCAGCACCGTAGTCCGGGTGGAAAGACCGTCCCTGCGGGGCGCGCTGCGCTTTCTTCTGCTGGTATAGATTTCTTCCATCATGAAGCTGACGGTAGGAGAAAAAGATTCAAATGTCAAATTTAAATATAAAATTGAACTTTGTATTTGACTTTTCCCGGAATCGTTCCTACCTTGGGCACAAGGGAGACCCGGAGCGCATGCTTTTCCCTGTCCGATTCCGCGCCCGCCGGGCAGAAAACGGACATGGTGCAACATCTCCTGCGCGGGATGCGCGGTGCAAAGGCCCGCCTCACCGGCGCGGAAGGGGTGCCGACATGAAGAAAGTCCTCATCATTCTCGCCGTTCTCATTCTCGGTGCGGCAGGCTGGTATTATGAAAACGCCCATCGCGCAGACGAAGCGCAGGGCGATCTTGTTCTGTACGGCAACGTGGACATCCGGCAGGTTTCCCTGGCCTTCGAGCAGGGCGGCCGCATCACCGCGCTTTTTGCCGAGGAAGGCGACAGGGTGAAGGAAGGCGCGCTGCTTGCCGAAGTGGACGTGACCTCCCTTGTCCTTCAGGCGCAGAAACTGCGTGCGGACATTGCGGCGCAGGAGCAGAACGTGCTCAAGATGGAGCGCGGAAACCGGCCCGAGGAAATCGCCCGGGCGGAAGCGGCGCTCCGCACGGCCGAAGCCTCTCTGGAGCAGGCCAGGCGCAACGATGCCCGCATTGCCGCCCTGCGGCGTTCCAATTCCGTGAGCACGCAGGAGCGGGAAAACGCGCAGACGGCCCTGCGCGTGGCCCAGGGCCAGCGCGACGAGGCGCACCATGCCCTTGCCCTGCTGCGCGAAGGCTTCCGCGAGGAAGACATTGCCATGGCCAGAGAGCAGCTGAACGCCGCAAAGGCCTCCCTTGCGCTCATGGAGCACAACATTTCCCTGGGCAGGCTGCTTGCCCCCTCCGATGCGCAGGTCACCTCCCGCCTGCTGGAAAAGGGGGACATGGCCTCTTCCGCCACGCCCGTATTCCTGCTTTCCCTCACCACGCCCAAGTGGGTGCGCGCCTATGTGACGGAACCGCAGCTCGGCCGCGTGCGCTCCGGCATGAAGGCGGACATACGCACCGATTCCTTCCCGGAAACCGTGCCCGGCCATGTGGGCTACATCTCGCCCACGGCGGAATTCACGCCCAAGAGCGTGCAGACGGAGGATCTGCGCACCTCCCTTCTGTATGAGGTGCGCATCATTGCCGATGATGAAAAGGACATCCTGCGCCTCGGCATGCCCGTAACCGTGCTTCTGCACGAGGAAGGCGGTCATGGAAACTGACGCGCCCCGGCCCCCGGGTACCCCGGTTCTCCCCCAGGCCACGGGGGCATGTTCCGGCATCTTTCCTGAGCCGGAAGATGCCGTGGTGCGCGCCCGCGCCCTCTGCCGCGTGTTTCAGAGCAAAAAGCAGACCGTAACCGCCCTCCACGCGCTGGATGTGGACATTCCCGCCGGGCGCATGACGGCCCTCGTGGGGCCGGACGGCGCGGGAAAAACCACGTTTCTGCGCATGGCATGCGGGCTTCTCGCCCCCAGTGCCGGATCGCTCTTCGTTCTCGGCCTCGATGCCTCGCACGCGGCGCAGCAGATACAGAACCGCATAAGCTACATGCCCCAGCGCTTCGGCCTGTATGAGGATCTGAGCGTGATGGAGAACATGACGCTCTATGCCGACCTGCACGGCGTGCCGCAGGCTGTGCGGAAGAAGCGTTTTTCCCGCCTGCTGGACATGACCGACCTTGCCGCCTTCACCGCCCGCCCCGCGGGCAGACTTTCCGGCGGCATGAAGCAGAAGCTCGCCCTTGCCTGCACGCTGGTGCGTTCCCCGGACCTTTTGCTTCTCGACGAGCCTTCCGTGGGCGTGGACCCGCTTTCCCGCAGGGAACTGTGGGCCATCATCACCGGCATGGTGGAGGAAGAACACCTCTCCGTGGTCATAAGCACCGCCTACATGGACGAGGCGGAACGCTGCTCCCATGTCATCGTGCTTCATGAAGGGCGCATTCTGGCCCAGGGCTCGCCGGAAAGCCTGCGCAGTCTCACGGACGGGCTCTGCTACACCGCGCCCCTTTCCGAGGGCATGAAGGCGCGCACGCTTCAGGCCTGGCTTCTCGACCGGCCCGCCGCCGTGATGGACGCCGTGCCCGAAGGCAGCGTCGTGCGCTTCGTGCTCACCCCGGAATGCCGGGAAAAGGGGCCTGCGGCGCTCTGCTCATCCGGCGACTCCCCTCTGAGAAAGGATTCCTGCCGCCCCGTCGCTCCCCGTCTGGAAGACAGCTTCATGCTGCTTCTGCGGCACGAAAGCGCCGGGCAGGAAGAACGGCCCGCCCCTGCCGGAGACAATTCGCGCGAAAATACGCCGGAGCGCAGCGCCCCCTCTCCCGCCCCGGGAGAGGAAGCGGAAACCGTCATCGAAGTGCGCGACCTCGTCCGCAGGTTCGGCACCTTCACCGCCGTGGCCAGCACCTCCTTTTCCGTGCGCAGGGGCGAGGTGTTCGGCCTGCTCGGGCCCAACGGAGCGGGCAAGACCACCACGTTCCGCATGCTCTGCGGACTTCTGCCCGCCACCAGCGGACAGCTCTGCGTGGCCGGGGAAAACCTGCGCACCGCCGCGGCCCAGGCGCGCACCCGCGTGGGCTACGTTTCCCAGAAATTTTCCCTCTACGGCAATCTTTCCGTGCTGGAGAACCTGCACTTCTTCGGCGGCGTGTACGGCATAGGGCCCTTTGCCCTGCGCCGCCGCATCCGCGAGGTGCTGGAGGAGTTCGACCTTGCAGGCCATGAACACGACATGAGCGGAAACCTGCCCGGGGGCTTCAAGCAGCGGCTTTCCATGGCCGTGGGCATGCTGCACAGGCCGGAAATCCTCTTTCTCGACGAACCCACAAGCGGCATAGACCCGCTGGCCCGCCGCATGTTCTGGCGGCGCATCACCTCCCTTTCGGAAGAAGGCACCACCATCATCGTCACCACCCATTTCATGGAGGAGGCCGAATACTGCGACCGCATGCTCATTCAGGACGCGGGCCGCGTGCTCGCCCTGGGCACGCCCGGCGAGGTGCGGCATCAGGGGGGCGACGCCCCCACCATGGAAGAGGCCTTCATCCATATCGTGGAGAGTTCCCGCGCGGCACGGGACCATGACCGCACGAAGGAGGGCACGGCATGAAAGCGTTCCTCCGCCGCCTTGCGGCGCTCACCGTCAAGGAGCTGCGCCAGATATCGCGCGACCCGAGCAGCATCATGATAGGGCTGGTGCTGCCCATCATCCTCATTCTCATCTTCGGCTACGGCCTTTCCCTGGACGTGAACAACGTGCCCATCGCCGTGGTCATGGAGCATTCCACCCCCCTTTCCCGCGAGCTGCTCTCGGGCCTGAACGGCTCCCGCTACTTCTCCCCGCGCTACGTCGCCTCCATGCACGAGGCCGAGGAACTGCTCAACCGGCGCGAGGTGGACGCCATCATCCGCACGGCCGGCGACTTCGACAGCCGCTTCAAAAAGGGCCATGCGGAAATGCAGCTTATTCTGCACGGCGTGGATTCCACCACGGCAACACTCATAGGCCAGTACACGAGCGCCGCCGTTGCCCTGCGCGTTCAGTCCGCCCTTGAACGCGCGGGCATGAAAAACGCAGGATCGGGCACAGGTTCCGCCGTGGTGCAGGGGCGCATCTGGTTCAACGAGGCCGCAAACAGCACCTGGTATCTGGTGCCCGGGCTCATCGTCATCATCATGACTCTGGTGGGGGCCTTCCTCACCGCGCTCATCATGGCCCGGGAATGGGAACGCGGCACGCTGGAATCGCTCTTCGTCTCCCCTGTGGGCAGAGCGGAAATTCTGCTTTCCAAGATCATTCCCTATTTTCTTCTGGGCATGGCCGGGCTTCTGCTCTGCCTCGGGGCGGCGCGCTGGCTTTTCGAGGTGCCCATGCGGGGGAGCCTCCTGCTCTTCTTCCTCAGCTCCTCCCTCTACCTTGTGGTGGCGCTCGGCATGGGGCTGGCCATTTCCTCGGTGACGCGCAGCCAGTTCCTTTCCTGCCAGATCGCCATTGTGGTGAGCTTTCTGCCCGCCGTCATCCTTTCCGGCTTTCTCTTCGATCTCAGGAGCGTGCCCCTCGTGGCCCGCATCGTGGGCAACATCCTGCCCGCCACCCACTACATGGAACTTCTGAAAACGCTCTTTCTCGCCGGCGACAACATGGGCATCATCCTGCGCGACTGCGCGGCCCTCATCGGCTACGCCATCCTGTTCATGGGCGTGGCCATACGTTTCACCCGCAAAAAACTGGACTGAGCCATGGACATCATCCTCATGCTCCGAAGGCTCCGCAGTCTCTGCATCAAGGAGCTTCTCATCATCTTCAAGGACCCGGCCAACCGCCTGGTGCTCATCATTCCCGTCATCCTTCAATCCCTGATCTTCGGCTACGCGGCCACCTACGACCTCAACTTCATCCCCTATGTGCTCTGCGACCAGAGCAGAAGCGCCCTTTCCCGCGACCTTGCCGCCCGGCTGGACGGCACGGACAAATTCGTCCGGCAGGCCACCCTCTCAAGCTCCGCCGAGGCGGAGGCATGGATCTACGACGGCAAGGCCCTGCTCGCCGTGCAGATCGGTTCCGACTTCGCCGACCGCATCCTCTCCGGTCAGAACGCCGACATACAGGTGATTCTCGACGGCAGAAACTCCACCACGGCGGCCATGGCCCAGGGCTACATAGCCCAGATCGTCGAGGCCTGGAACGCAGGCCACGGCAACGCCTCGCCGGTGAACCTCGTCACCCGGGCATGGTTCAACCCCCAGCTTGAAACACGCTGGAACATCATGCCCGCCATGATCGGTTCCCTCAGCATCATACAGATCATGGTGCTGGCCGCCCTTTCCGTGGCCCGGGAACGGGAGCAGGGTACCTTCGACCAGATGCTGGTCACGCCGCTTTCCCCGTGGGAAATCCTCATCGGCAAGGCCATTCCTCCCATCGTGGTGGGGCTTGTCCAGTCCTCGTTCATTCTCATCGTCTGTCTGTTCTGGTTCGGGATACCCTTTGCCGGAAGCATTGCCGACCTCTATATCTCCCTCGGCGTGTTCACCCTGAGCTGCGCCGGCATAGGGCTGTGCATTTCCGCCATCTCCCTGAACATGCAGCAGGCGCTCGTGTACTGCTTCGTCTCGCTGCTGCCCATGGTGCTGCTCTCGGGCCTTGCCACCCCCGTGAGCGCCATGCCGGAGGCTCTGCAGATCGCCACCTGCGCCAATCCCCTGCGCTTCGCCCTGGTCTGCGTGCGGAGGGTGTACCTTGAAGGTTCGCCCCTTGCCGACATCGCGCAGAACTTCATCCCCATGCTGGCCGTGGCCGCCGTCACCCTGCCGCTTGCAGGCTGGCTGTTCAGAAACCGGCTGAGCTGAAAAACGGGCAGGCTCCGACACGAAAAACGCCGCTTCCTGCAGGGAGCGGCGTTTTTGTTTCGTGCCCTTCCTTCTGAAGGACGGACAAAGAGGGAAAAAACAGAACGTTACGCCTACTTCAGGCCCGCCATGTGATTGCAGGGGCCGTGTCCCCTGCCCGGAGCGAAACTGTGCCGGAGTGCGAGGTTCAGAAATTCCTGCGCCTTCGTCACGGCCACGCGGAGCGGCATGCCGAGGGCAAGCTGCGCGGCAATGCCTGCCGAAAGCGTGCAGCCCGTGCCGTGGCTGTTCTGCGTATCCACATGGGGCTGACGAAGGGCCACCGGTTCATGTCCCTTTTCCAGAAGCCAGTCGGTGACGAATACGGGACGGCTCTCACAATGCCCGCCCTTCATGAGCACGGCCTTTGCGCCCATGTCGAGAAGGCGCGTTCCGGCCTCGATGACATCGTCGTCGCTTTCTATCTTCATCCCGGAAAAGCGCTCCGCTTCCGGTCTGTTGGGCGTGAACAGCGCGGCCCGCGGCATGAGTCTCTCCTTCAGGGCCTCTATGCCGTTCTCCTCCATGAGCGTATGGCCGCTCGTGCTCACGCATACCGGGTCCACCACCAGAGGGAAGCTCTGCGTATCCAGGATGTCGGCCACGGCATGGATGATGCCCGCATTGAACATCATGCCCGTCTTGGCCGCGTGCACGGTAAAGCCTTCAAGCACGGTATTGAGCTGAAGCGCCACGAATCCGGGTTCGGGAGCGTGAATGCCTGTAACTCCCAGCCCGTTCTGCGCGGTGAGCGCCGTAATCACGCTCATGCCGAAGGTCCGCATCACGGTCATGGTCTTCAGATCGGCCTGTATGCCGGCGCCGCCCCCGGAATCGGAACCGGCGATGGTGAGAACATTGGGCATCTGCTGCATAAGGCGCTCCTTGTTGCATTTTTTCTTCTGCAATGCCCTCAAAAACCGCGCCACGTCAAGCTTCAGCCGCCATGCTGCGCCTAAAGTTCTTGATGGAACGCTTTTTTTTGGATAAAACAAAACCTAATTCTATTTTTTCCTGAAAGGAGTCCGTGGATGCACCGTTTCAAATTCTCCTCCCTTCTCCTTCTGGCGATGCTGCTCGTGCCCAGCCTCTGCTTCGCTGAAGGACAACATTTCCAGCTGCCCAAGGATCTTTCCATCATGTGGGTCGTGCCCTTTGTGTGCATGCTGCTTTCCATCGCCATCTGCCCGCTGGCCGTGCCCCATTTCTGGGAACACCACTTCGGCAAGGTGGCCGGGTTCTGGGGACTTGCCTTCCTCATCCCCTGCGCCCTCACCTTCGGCTTCGGCAACGCCTTCTTCCTGGCCGCCGAAAGCGTGCTGCTTGAGTATGTGCCCTTCATCCTGCTGCTGCTCGCCCTGTTCACCGTGGCCGGCGGCATCCGCCTCAAAGGCACGCTCGTGGGCACTCCCCTCGTGAATACCGCCATCCTGGCCGTGGGCACCATTCTGGCCAGCTGGATGGGTACCACCGGCGCCGCCATGCTCCTCATCCGTCCGCTGCTGCGCGCCAATGCTCACCGCAAGTACCGCGTGCATCAGGTGGTGTTCTTCATCTTCCTCGTGGCCAACATCGGCGGCTCCCTCACCCCCCTGGGTGATCCGCCCCTGTTCCTCGGCTTCCTCAAGGGCGTGAGCTTCTTCTGGACCACCGTGCATCTGTTCATGAAGACCCTGCTCATCTCCGTCATCCTGCTCAGCATCTACTTCGTGCTCGATACCGTGCTCTTCAAGAAGGAAGGCAGCCCTGTTCCCGCCGATGCCGTGGGTTCCAAGGAAAAGCTCGGCTTTGAAGGCTGCATCAACTTCGTGTTCCTCGCCTGCATCGTGGCCAACACCCTGCTCTCCGGCCAGTGGACCGGTCCCACCTTCCACATCTTCGGCGTTCCCATGGAACTGCAGAACGTGGTGCGCGACATCATGTACATCGTGATCGCCGTGGCTTCCTGGAAGATGACCGACATGGGCTGCCGTACCCGCAACAACTTCACCTGGGCTCCCATTGAAGAAGTGGCCAAGCTGTTCATCGGCATCTTCCTCAGCATGATTCCCGCCATCGCCATCCTCAAGGCCGGTTCCGACGGCGCTCTCGCCTCCGTGGTGAACCTGACCATCGACTCCGAAGGCCATCATGTGACCTCCATGTTCTTCTGGATGACCGGTCTGCTGTCCTCCTTCCTCGACAACGCTCCCACCTACCTCGTGTTCTTCAACACCGCAGGCGGCAACGCCGCCCAGCTCATGGCCGACGGCGAAGTGCTGGCCGCCATCTCCGCCGGTGCGGTGTTCATGGGCGCCAACACCTACATCGGCAACGCGCCGAACTTCATGGTGAAGGCCATCTCCGAAGAACAGGGCGTCAAGATGCCCAGCTTCTTCGGCTACATGGCCTGGTCCGTGGGTATCCTCTGCCCCCTGTTCGCCCTCATCACCTTCATCTTCTTCATGTAAGATTGTGGTGAATGCCTGACAAAGGGGCCGCGCCGGTATCCGGTGCGGCCCCTTTTTTTGGCTCAGAAGCGCCACTTCCGCACACGAAACGCCCGTATTCAGGCCGCGGCAACGCCCTGCCCCGCCTGCCGGGAGCGGCCGGTAACGTGCCCTGCCGTTGCACAGAAAAGCGTGCCTCCCCTTCTGCCGACGCACTCCCGCGGCACTTCCCGGCAGGCGTAAGGCACGCAAAAGCGCAGGCGGCCGCCCGGCAGCTTCCGCCCGAACATCTGCAAATACCCCGGCCCTTCAGGGAAATCCGCCCCTTCTGCAGAGCCCCATCCTGCAAGCGCCTTTGCCGAAAGCACAAAAAAAGCCCCCTCTCCTTGCGGAAAGGGGGCAAAAAACAACCCGGTCGGTCCTCAAGCTTACGCTTCAGGATCGAAATCTTCGGGGAAGTCGGCGTTGGTGTACACGTCCTGCACGTCGTCGAGTTCTTCCAGCGCGTCGGTGAGGCGCACCAGCTTCTTGGCGGTTTCCGCGTCCACGGGCACGAGCATGCGGGGCACCATGGCCAGCTGGGCTTCCATCATTTCCACGCCCTGGCCTTCCAGGGTTTCGCGCACGGTGTTGAAATCGGCCATGGCGGTGCGGACTTCCCAGGTAGCGTCGTTGTCCTGCACGTCGTCGGCGCCGGCTTCGAGCACCATGTTCATCACGGTCTCTTCGTCGGCATACTTTTCCTTGTCCAGCGTGATCACGCCCAGGTGATCGAACTGGAAGGCCACGGAGCCGCTTTCACCCATGGCGCCGCCGTACTTGGTGAACACATGGCGCACTTCGGCCACGGTACGGTTCTTGTTGTCGGTGGCGGTTTCCACAATGATGGCCACGCCGCCCGCGCCGTAGCCTTCGTACATGATTTCCGTGATGTCGCCGCCCGCATCCTGACCGGTACCCTTGCGGATGGCGGCCTCAATCTTATCCTTGGGCAGGTTCACGGCCTTGGCGGCCGCAATGGCGGAACGCAGACGGGCATTGCCGGCAGGGTCCCCGCCGCTCTTGGCGGCGATGATGATTTCCTTGGCGGCCTTGGTGAAGGCCTTGCCGCGCTTGGCGTCCTGAGCACCCTTGCGAAGTCTGATGTTTGCCCATTTATTGTGTCCCGACATGTATGCCTCCGAACAAAAAAGTGTTTACCCTTGAACAGGCCCCTTGAACCCCATGCCTACCTCAAAAATTTCCTTGCTTTCGGCGCGGGAGCTCTTGGGTTTGAATGTTTTTACCGTGGTAAAGCGCGCACGCAGCGCCTTTGCCAGTTCCTGAAAATCCGGCCCCATGAAAATCTTGGCGATAAATCCGCCGCCGGGCTTCAGATAGCGGTCGGCCACCTCCACGGCCTCAAGGCACAGTTCCAGAGAACGCGCCTGATCGGTGAACTTCGTTCCCGTGGTGCGGGGAGCCATGTCGCTGATGACCATGTCAAAAGGCCCCGTCTGCGCAAGCAGCGCCTCGAACTCCGGCGTACGCTCGAACACGTTCTCCTGAAGGAAGGTCACGTTCGGCGGAAAAACTGTGTCCGTGCTCTGCAGGTCGCAGGAAAGCACCAGCCCCTTTTCGCCCACCCGTTCCGCAGCATAGAGCGACCACGAGCCGGGAGCCGCGCCGAGATCCAGCACCTTCATGCCGGGCCTGAAAAGCCGGAAAGCCCTGTCCATTTCCTTGAGTTTGTACACGGAACGGGCAGGGTAATGTTCCTCTTTGGCCTTAAGAAAATAATAATCGCGATATACTTTCATGGCAGTCCGGGACTGTGTATCGTATTTCCTGGCAATAGCCAAGAGAACCGGGGCGGGAAATTTTTGGCGGGAAATCTTTTAGCACAAAACTTTTTGTTTTTCCAGTCCATATTCAGGGCTTTTCCCGGAAGGCACGCCTCATGCCCGCACGGGAGGGCAGGAAAAAAGCCCCCGCCCTGCCGCTTCATCCCTGCGGAACAACTCGAAAAATCCCGCAAGGTTCCCCCGCTCTTCCCCCTCGGGAGAAAGGCCCGCCGGCCCCGGAAGACAGGCCGCCCTTCCCTCTCCTGTGGAAAATTTACTTGACTTCTTATCAAGAATAATTATTATTTATTCGCACGCCGGGTTCCGGCCCGGCGCCCCTTGAAACACCCCTCTACCAGGAGACATACCATGCCTGCCAGATTTGAAGTATATCAGTGCAAACATTGCGGAAATATTGTGGAAGTCCTTCACGGCGGCGCTGCCCCGCTCATCTGCTGCGGCGAACCCATGAAGCTCATGCGCGAAGGTTCCACCGACGGCGCCAGCGAAAAGCACGTTCCCGTCATTGAAAAGACGGAAAACGGCTACAAGGTGAAGGTCGGCTCCGCCGCCCATCCCATGGCTGAAGACCATTACATCGAATGGATCGAACTGCTGGCCGACGGCGTTTCCTACTTCGCCTTCCTGAACCCCGGCGACGCTCCCGAAGCCGAATTCTGCGTGAAGGCCGACAAGGTCACCGCCCGCGAATTCTGCAACAAGCACGGCCTGTGGAAGGCCTCCTTCGAGGGATAATCATGAAGAAGTACGTCTGCAGCCTCTGCCGCTGGGAATACGATCCCGCCGTGGGCGACCCCGATTCCGGCATCGCGCCCGGCACCGCCTTCGAAGATATCCCCGAAGACTGGGTCTGCCCCGTCTGCGGTGCTTCCAAGGCCGATTTCGAAGCCGAGGAAGGCGAAGCGGAAAAGGCGGAAAGCGATATGGCCATGTGGCAGTGCCAGGTGGGCAACTGCGGCTATATCTACCGCCCCGACAAGGGCGACCGCAAGGGCAAGATTCCCGCAGGAACCTCCTTTGAGGATCTTCCCGACGACTGGCACTGCCCCGTTTGCGGCGCGAGCAAGAAAATGTTCAAGAAGCTCGCGTAGCGGG
Organism: uncultured Mailhella sp.; assembly: GCF_944324615.1. Classification (GTDB taxonomy): domain Bacteria; phylum Desulfobacterota; class Desulfovibrionia; order Desulfovibrionales; family Desulfovibrionaceae; genus Mailhella. The sequence continues at coordinate 22,033 of NZ_CALUWY010000019.1, read as the reverse complement.
GGCACACGTTCATGATACACTGCAAGTCTTCCTCCTCCACCCGGCTGGAGGAACTTGCCGGAACCGGCGTGAAGTTCGAACGCATCCGCCGCATCACCGGCTACCTTGTGGGCACGACCGACCGCTTCAACAACGGCAAGCGCGCGGAAGAGCACGACAGAGTAAAACACTGCAATATGGAAACCTGGCGCTGAGCCGCAACCAAGGAGAATCTCCCATGAAAAAGTACACCTGCAATGTCTGCGGTTATGAATACGACCCCGCCGTCGGCGATCCCGATTCCGGCATCGCTCCCGGCACCGCCTTTGAAGACATCCCCGAAGACTGGGTCTGCCCCGTCTGCGGCGCTTCCAAGGCCGATTTTGAGGCCGAATAATTTCCGACACATCCGTGTGCGGGCAGCCTTCGAAAGAAGGCTTCCCGCTTTTTTGTTTTAGCCAAACCGAGGAAAAGATGAGACCTGTCGAACTGAAAAAGGACATTTACTGGGTCGGCGCCGTCGACTTCGACATCCGCAACTTCCACCACTACAGCCGCTCTCCCGAGGGCAGCACCTACAATGCCTATCTCGTGTGCGACGAGAAGAAGGTGCTCTTCGATACCGTGAACGCGCACGAGTTCGAAACGCTGGTGAAGCACATTTCCGAAATCACCGATCCGGAAAGCATCGACTACATCGTGTGCAACCACCTGGAACAGGACCATTCCGGCGCGCTTCCCCGCATCGTGAAGCTGTGCAAGCCGGAAAAGATCTTCTGCTCCCCCATGGGCTACAAGTCCATGACCAACATCTATAATACCGAAGGGTGGCCCATCGAAATCGTCAAGGACGGCGACCGCCTGAACATCGGCAAGCGCAACGTCACCTTCCTGGAAACCCGCATGCTGCACTGGCCCGACAGCATGGTGTCCTATCTTGAAGAAGACAAGGTGCTCTTCAGCAACGACGCCTTCGGCCAGAACATCGCAAGCTCCTTCCGTTTCGCGGATGAATGCGACCGTACCGTGCTTTATGATTCCATGAAGCGCTACTACTACAACATCGTGCTGCCCTTCTCTCCCCAGGTGCTCAAGACCCTGAAGCGCGTGGGCGATCTCGGCCTTGCCTTCGACATCATCGCTCCCGATCACGGCCTCATCTTCCGCACCCCCGAAGACGTGAAGTTCGTCATCGACTCCTACAAGGCCTTTGCCGAACAGAAGCCTCAGCTGCGCGCCGTCATCGCCTATGAAAGCATGTGGAATGGCACCACCAGGATGGCCGAAGCCGTGGCCGACGGCCTGGAAGCGGAAAACGTGCCCTATGTGCTCGTGAACCTCCAGAACAGCCACTGCAGCGACGTGATGACCGAACTTGCCGACAGCGGAGCCCTCATCCTCGGTTCCGCCACGCGCAACAACATGCCCATGGTCAACATGATGGCGTGCCTTGCCCATGTGAAGGGCCTGCGTCCCCAGAACCTCGTGGGCGCCACCTTCGGCACCTACGGCTGGTCCGGCGAAGCCCCCAAGATGATGGCCGACGCCCTTGCCGAAATGAAGGTTGAACTCGTAGGCGAACCGCTCAAGTGCTACTTCAATCCTCAGGAAGAAGACCTCGCCAGGTGCCGTGAACTCGGCGCCGCCGTGGCCCGCGCCCTGAAGGAAAAGTGCGGCGCCTGATCGCCTGAAGCCTGACGCGCGCCCGCCGGCTCCCTGCCGGCGGGTACGCGCTTCGGGCGGAACGTTTCGGAAGGCGAACCTTCCCGCCCGGAACCACGAAACAACATAGCTTCGGCCGACGCACAGGCCGCACATCTGGATGCGCCAGAAAGCACCAAGGAGCTCAGCATGGATCTCATCCTCCTTTCCCGCCTCCAGTTTGCCATGACCGTTTTCTTCCACTTCATCTTCGTTCCCCTCACGCTGGGGCTTTCCGTCCTGCTCGCCATCATGGAAACGCTCTATGTGCGCACGGGTGATGATGACTACAAGAGAATGGTCAAATTCCTGGGCAAACTCTTCCTCATCAACTTCGTTCTCGGCGTGGTGACCGGCATCACGCTCGAATTCCAGTTCGGCACCAACTGGTCGCGCTACTCCGCCTACGTGGGCGACATTTTCGGTTCGCTTCTGGCCATTGAAGCCACGGTGGCCTTCTTCCTCGAATCCACCTTCGTGGCCGTGTGGACCTTCGGCTGGGAAAAGGTGAACAAGAAGGTGCACTGCTTCGCCATATGGATGGTGGCCATTGCGGGCAACATCTCCGCGCTGTGGATCATCCTTGCCAACGGCTTCATGCAGCACCCCGTGGGCTATGTCATCCGCAACGGCCGCGCGGAACTCGACGACTTCTTCGCCGTCGTTTCCAACCCCTATGCCTGGGGTGAATATTTCCACACCGTTTCCTCGGCCTGGATGCTCGGCGGCTTCTTCGTGCTCGGCGTCGCCGCGTGGCATCTCGCCCGCAAGAACGAAGTGGCCCTCTTCACCAAGGCCGTGCGCATCGCTGCGCCCTTCACCCTCATCATGGCCCTTCTCGTGGGCGTGGCCGGTCACCAGCAGGGCATGAACGTGGCCCAGTATCAGCCTGCGAAGATGGCTGCCATGGAATCGCACTGGACCACGCAGACCAGAGCTCCCATGTATCTTCTGGCCTGGCCCGATCAGGAAAACAGCCGCAATCTTGTCGAAGCCCTGCCCATTCCCGGCCTCATGAGCTTCATCGCCTTCAACGACGTGAACGCCGAGGTCAAAGGCCTGAGCGATTTCGCCAAGGAAGACATTCCGCCCGTTCTGCCCACCTTCCTTTCCTTCCGCATCATGGTGGCCATGGGCTGCCTGTTCATCTTCGTGGCTGCCTGGGCCTGGTGGCGCCGCAAGGACATCGCTTCCGATACGCGCCTTGCCAAAATCCTGCCCTGGATGATTCCCCTGCCCTACATCACCATCATGTTCGGCTGGACCGTGGCGGAAGTGGGCCGTCAGCCCTGGATCGTCTACAACCTCATGCGTACCTCGGACGCGGTGTCTCCCGTACCCACCAGCTCGGTGCTGCTTTCCGTCATCGCCTTCCTGGTCATCTACACGCTGCTCGGCCTGATAGACATCTGGCTTCTGTACACCAACTCCCGCAAGGGCCCCGAACCCGCCAAGCCCGCTCAGGAGGCGTAACATGGAAACAATCTGGTTCTTCCTCTGGACGCTCCTCTGGGCCGTGTACTTTATTCTCGACGGCTTCGACCTCGGCATGGGCAGCCTCATGCCCTTCCTGGCCTCCAACGACCATGAACGCCGCGTCATCTACAATGCACAGGGTCCCTACTGGGACGGCAACGAAGTGTGGCTCATCACCGCGGGCGGCGTGACCTTCGCGGCATTCCCCAACGCCTACGCCGTCATGTTCAGCGCGCTGTATGCGCCCCTGCTCATCCTGCTGTTCTGTCTCATCTTCCGCGCCGTGGCCTTTGAATTCCGCGGCAAGGGCGATTCCTGCACCTGGATCTTCAGCTGGGACGTGTGCATGACTCTGGGGAGCTTCCTGCCCGCTCTGCTGCTCGGCGTGGCCTTCGCCAACCTCTTCATGGGCATTCCCATCGACGGAAACGGCGTGTACCACGGCAACATCCTCAAGCTCCTGAACCCCTACGGCCTTGCCGGCGGCGTGCTCTTCGTCATCATGTTCTGCTATCACGGCGCGCTCTGGCTGGAACTCAAGTCCGAAGGCAACCTTCAGGTCAAGGCATTCAAGGCCGCCAGAGTGCTCTGGCCCCTGCTGCTTTCCATGGTGCTCGTGTTCCTCGCGCTCACCGGGCACTATACCGAAAGCTTCGACCGTCTGGCTCAGCATCCCGCCGCCTATGTGGCCCTTGCCCTTGCCGTCATCGGTCTTGTGGCCAGCCGCCTCTGCCTGAACTCCAGCACCCTCATCGCCTGGATATGCAGCGCCCTGTTCATCCTGGGCCTCACCTTCTTCGGCGTGTTCGGCATGTACCCCGGCATCATTCTCTCCAGCATTGATCCGGCCTACAGCATCACCATCTACAACGCTTCCTCCAGCCCCCTTACCCTGAAGATCATGCTCACGGTCACGCTCTGCGCCGTGCCCGTGGTACTCCTCTACCAGGCCTGGGTGTACTGGACCTTCGCCCATAAGGTCACCAGGGAAACGCTGAAGGACGAACACTCCTACTAGGCTGAACCTTTAAACCGAAAGCCCGCCTTTTCTCACGAAAAGGCGGGCTTTTTTTATTGTCACGACAGAACGCCCAGCATTCTTTTTCTTCAGCAGGGCCTGCGGCGGAAAGTCTCTCCGGCCGATGCCGGAGACCGCGGCGTCATGCCCTGCGGCACCGGAAACATTCCCGCATCCGCCCTTTACGGAGCATCCGGCACGGGAAACGTTCCTGCCAGCCTGTCTTATGCCCTTCTCCGGCCCGGAAAGGCCGCAAAAGGCAAAAAAGCGAGCGTTCCCGGGAATAGTTGAAACGGCGGTCTGCGGGCCTGCAGAAGCCTCATTCCGTGCCCTGCCTTTCCGGCACTTCCAGCGCGCAGCGTTCCGCCGGAAACCAACCTCCGGCAGCTGGCCGCATGGGCTGCCTTCCACCTGCCGGATTCACGACAAAGCCGGAGCCGGCCGGCACCCGGATCCGGGCTTCTACGAACGGCGGCCCTGAAGCCTGCCGTGCTCAAACCAGTACAGGCAGGCCGCAACAAGGGCCGTGACCGCCAGCCCGCAGAACATGCCTTCATACCCGGCCACGGGCACCAGAAAACCGAAAAGATACGGGCCAAGACCGATGCCGAGATCGAAAAAGAGGAAAAAGGTGGTGGTGGCCTGAGCAAAGCGCGAACGGGTGACCAGCGTCAGCGACACGGCCTGCCCTGCGGACTGGAAGTTGCCGAAGCCCACGCCGAGGAGAAACGCGGCGAAAAGAAAGCTCGCGCTCGTTTCCGCCACGGCAAGCAGCGCCATGGCCAGAGCCATGAGCAGAAGCGCGGGATAGAAGACCACGTTTTCCCCGTAGTGGTCGAGAATATGCCCGCTGAAGGGTCTCGTCCCCAGCGCCGCCGCGGCATACACGAGGAAGAACACGCCGGCAGCCCAGGTAAGGCCCTTTTCCTCCGCAAACGCGGTAAGGAAGGCCTGCACGCAGCCGTATCCCAGGCAGGCCACCAGCGCCACCAGAGAAAAACGCACCACACGGGGATCAATGTAGCTGTACAGATCCGTGAGCGGACGGTGCTTCTTCAGCATGGAAGGCAGAGCCTGAAGCGCGCAGAAGACCGCAAGACACCCTGCGCCGGCGGCAAAGGCCGTCCACACCACGGTGACGTAATCCGCCCCGCTCATGAGCGTGATGCCCAGAAAAGGCCCTGCGGCCAGAGCAAGGGCCGTGCTCATGGTGAAGAGGCTGATGCCGAGTCCGTGGTACTGACGGGGCACCACATAGGCCACGATGGTACCCGTGGCCGTTCCCGTCACACCCACGGCAATCCCCGTGAAAAGACGCTGCAGAAAAAGAAGCGGAAGCGAACCGGCAAGGAAAAAGACGGCAACGCTGCCCGTATAGAGCACCAGCCCGGCCAGAAGGATGGGGCGACAGCCGAACAGGGAAAGCAGGCTCCCCGCGATGAAACGCCCGGCAAGGCAGCCTATGACCATGATGCCGCTGGAAAAGCCCGCCACGCTCAGACTCACGTCGTATGCATTGCGCACATACAGCGTGCCCGTGACGAAAATCATGTAATAGGCCGTCATGATGAGCAGATTGATCACGGCCACCACATTGAAATTGCGGTTGAATATGGCTTTTAAACCGTACCGGTCAAGCCCGCCCTTCTCTTCCGTCATCTCATACCTCCATTATATGCGAAAAGCGCCCGGGCAACGATGTTCCATGCGGCGTTGCGGGCGCAATGAAAAAGTTATGGAGATGTCTGTGCGCTGTCAAGAAAGCCCTCCCGAAAGATCGTCTCACCCACCATCAAGTGCCCTGTCACCATCAAAGGCAAGGCCCGCGCTCCCGTCGCTCCGTCGGCATCCGCCGCGTAAGGCATCAGCTTTCCCCTGCAAGATACCATGAACGCCAGCTCCCAAAGGATCCTCCTTGAGGGAAATGCTGAACAGGATACCCGCAACCTCTTCTCAAATCAGGAACTTCCCATCTGACCACAAGGGGGAATGTCATATCATTGCGCAATTCAGCAGGGAAACTTTGCCTTCAAAGGGAAATACCACTTTCCTTTTTCCTTATGCGGTTCCCTGCAGATAATATACTCTCCCTGAAAAATATCATCTTTAAAAAGAAAAATTCGTCCTCTCCCATGAGTAAAAGAATCATAAAGAGCCTTATTGCCATACTTCAGCATTTGTTCCGGTGTCCCCGTATTCTGCCCCATATAATAGATAATACCATCTTTTTCCTCATTCATATATTGACTTGTTGAGGACATAAAAAGAACGATATTACCATTTTTTGTCTGATTGATACCGCCTTTATAATCACTGGAAAAGGAAAAATACTTTTCCAGCTCCTTTCTCCCATATTTTTTGCCGACTTCCAGACCTTTCCATACAGAAGGCCTCTTTTTGTCAGCAGGCACGGAATCTGAGAACGATTTGCACAGCTTACCGACCTCATTTTCTATGGACGAATAAAGAGCTTCATTTTCATTTTTTGTTAAATATATTGCCATTTCATCATTGTTCACCTGACTGTAGTCGTATAAATTCATACTTCACAGAAGAATATCGTTTTCCGTAAGAAAGCATTTTGCATGAAGATTTTTCCTTTTAAACAGTTGTGTTGCAATCTCTTGGTGCAAAAAATCCTCACGATATATGATTCTTATCTCAACACCGCTTTCTCTTTTCTCCTTGAGAATATGATAAATACGCGTGTTCATTTTTATATAGGGAGAAACTATAATAATAACTTTCTTTGCCTCTTCAAACATTTTTTCAAGATACCAAGACATGGCTGCTGCGGTGACAAGCCGCGGGCCTTCATTCTTTACAGAGGAAAGAAAACGATGAAACAACGCCATGGAATCTCCTCCCACATACATATTTTCAAGAAATACTATCCGCATGGCGAAAGAATGGCAAACTGTTCCTGCATGTTCTGTTTACGGGGAACAGCAGCGTGTTCCCGCTGCGGAAAAGTACATACAAAACGGGGCCGATACCCGGAAAATGGTATCGGCCCCGTTGTATGGGCGGTGCGTGGGGGACATGCCCCTGCCGCTTTTAGTCGTTCATCGCATTGTTGATACCGGTTTCGATATCAGGGGCGATGATGGGGTTTTCTTCAAGGTCGCGCAGGTACTTGTTGGGGCGTTCCTTCTGGTCCGGCACCTCGATGTCCTGGTTGACGTATTCGCGGTAGCCGGTGCCTGCAGGAATGAGGCGGCCCACGATGACGTTTTCCTTCAGGCCGCGCAGGTAGTCGTGCTTGCCCTTGAGGGAAGCCTCGGTGAGCACCTTGGTGGTTTCCTGGAAGGAGGCGGCGGCCACCCACGACAGGGAGCTCAGAGAGGCCTGCGTGATGCCCAGAACCAGAGGTTCGGCCACGGCGGGCTGACGGCCTTCGGCAATGGCCTTGTCGTTTTCTTCCTTGAATTCCACCTTGTCCACCTGTTCGCCCACGAGGAAGGTGGTCTGACCCGGATCGAGGATGGTCACCTTCTTCAGCATCTGGCGCACGATGACTTCGATGTGCTTATCGTCGATACCCACGCCCTGGAAGCGGTACACTTCCTGGATTTCGTCCACGAGGTAACGGGCCAGGTACTTTTCACCGCGGGTATGCAGGATGTCGTGCAGCTCGGGATGCCCTTCGGTCACGGGTTCGCCGGCCTCCACATAGTCGCCTTCGGACGCGGTGATGTGCTTGCCTTTGGGAATGAGGTATTCCTTGGGTTCGCCCACTTCAGGACGCACGATGAGCTTTCTCTTGCCCTTGGATTCGCCCGCGTATTCCACAATGCCGGAGATTTCCGACACCACGGCCATTTCCTTGGGCTTGCGGGCTTCGAAGAGCTCGGCCACGCGGGGAAGACCACCCACGATATCCTTGGTCTTGGAGGTTTCGCGGGGCTTACGGGCGATGATGTCACCGGCCTGTACGGCCTCGCCGTCCTTCACCATGATAAGGGCGCCCACCGGCATGGTGTAGGTGGCCGGGATGGAACCCGTACCCTGCGCCGACGTGCGGGACTTGATGGTGCCGTCTTCCGCCGTGATGTCGATGGCAGGGCGGAAGCTCGTGGTACGGTATTCCATGATGGTGCGGGTGGACTGGCGGGTGGCCTCGTCCATCTTTTCCTGCACCGTCTTGCCTTCGATGATGTCCTTGAAGCGGATGAAGCCGTCCACTTCCGTGATGAAGGGTTCGTTGAAGGGGTCCCATTCGGCAAGCATCTTGCCCTTCACCACTTCCTCGCCGTCGTTGACGTAGAGGCGGGCGCCGTTGGGCAGGATGTACTTTTCCGCTTCGCGGCCCTGATCGTCCACGATGGTGAGCTGACCGCTCTTGCCGATGACCATGGCCACGCCGTCGCGGTTGATGACGGCCTTGACGCGGGTCAGGCTGATGCGGCCGGAGTTCTGCGCCTCAAAGCTGGACTTGGCCACCTGAGCCGAAGCCGTACCACCGATGTGGAAGGTACGCATGGTCAGCTGCGTGCCGGGTTCACCGATGGACTGGGCGGCGATGATGCCCACGGTCTCACCCACGTTGACAAGATGCCCGCGGGCAAGGTCGCGGCCGTAGCACAGGGCGCACACACCGCGTTCCGCCTGGCAGGTGAGCGCGGAACGGATGGTCACGGTGCCCACGCCGGCTTCGTCCAGCGCATTGGCCACCTTCTCGTCCACCAGCGTATTGGCGGGGAACAGCAGTTCCTTGGTGGTGGGATGCATGACGGGGTAGAGCAGCACACGGCCGATGATGCGGTCGCGCAGAGGAAGCTTGATTTCGTTCCCTTCGCGCAGAGCGGTCATCTCGATGCCGTCCACGGTGTTGCAGTCTTCCTGCGACACGATGACGTCCTGCACCACGTCCACGAGACGGCGGGTGAGGTAACCGGAGTTTGCCGTCTTCAGAGCGGTATCGGCCAGACCCTTGCGGGCGCCGTGCGTGGAGGTGAAGTACTGCAGCACGGTAAGGCCTTCACGGAAGCTCGCGGTAATAGGCGTTTCGATGATGGCGCCGGAAGGCTTGGCCATCAGGCCGCGCATGCCGCCGAGCTGTCTCATCTGGTCCGCGTTGCCTCGGGCACCGGAGTTGGACATCATGAAGATGGGGTTGAAGCTCGTGTCGTCGGCTTCGCGGCCCGTCTTCGGGTCAACCACATGATCCACGGAGATTTCCTTCATCATTTCCTTGGAAATGTTGGTGGAAGTCTGGGACCACACGTCGACCACCTTGTTGTACTTTTCCGTACGGGTGATGATACCGTTGCGGTACTGCTGTTCGATGTCGTCCACTTCCGCCTGCGAGGCGGAAATGATGGCCTTCTTGCGGGAAGGAATGGTCATGTCCTTCAGGCCGATGGAAATGCCCGCACGGGTGGAGAACTCGTAACCGATGTTCTTCAGCTGGTCGCAGAGAATGACGGTGTTCTTGATGCCGGCGGCCTTGTAGGCAATGCCCACGAGCTTGCCGATGGCCTTCTTGGTGAGCACCTTGTTCACTTCCTCGAAGGGCAGCACATGAGGCAGACGTTCCCACACCAGCACGCGGCCGCAGGTGGTGTCCACGGTCTTGCCGTCTTCCATGCGCACGCGGATGCGGGCATGCAGGTCGAGCTGCTTGGCGTCATAGGCGGCTTCCACTTCCCAGGGGCCGCAGAAGACCATGCCTTCGCCCTTGCAGAAGGAGCGGTCCACGGTCATGTAGTACAGGCCGAGAACCATATCCTGCGAAGGAATGATGACGGGGCTGCCGTTTGCAGGAGAAAGAATGTTGTTGGTGCTCATGAGCAGCACGCGGCATTCGATCTGCGCTTCCACGGAGAGGGGAATGTGCACGGCCATCTGGTCGCCGTCGAAGTCGGCGTTGTAGGCCGTACAGACGAGGGGATGCAGACGGATGGCCTTGCCTTCCACGAGCAGCGGTTCAAAGGCCTGGATGCCCAGACGGTGCAGCGTAGGCGCGCGGTTCAGCAGCACGGGGTATTCGCGCACCACTTCGGCCAGGATGTCCCACACCACGAGCTCCTCGCGTTCCACCATCTTCTTTGCGCTCTTGATGGTGGAGGCGTAGCCTCTCTTTTCCAGTTCGGAATAGATGAAGGGCTTGAACAGTTCGAGGGCCATCTTCTTGGGCAGGCCGCACTGATGAAGCTTCAGCGAGGGGCCCACGCAGATGACGGAACGGCCGGAATAGTCCACGCGCTTGCCGAGCAGGTTCTGACGGAAGCGGCCCTGCTTGCCCTTGATCATGTCGGAGAGGGACTTCAGCGGACGGCCGTTGGTGCCGGTGATGGCGCGGCCGCGGCGGCCGTTGTCAAACAGGGCATCCACCGCTTCCTGAAGCATGCGCTTTTCGTTGCGGATGATGATGTCCGGCGCGCCGAGCTCCTTCAGACGCTTCAGACGGTTGTTGCGGTTGATGACGCGGCGGTACAGGTCGTTCAGATCGGAGGTGGCGAAGCGGCCGCCGTCCAGCGGAACCAGAGGACGCAGGTCCGGCGGAATGACCGGAATGACTTCCAGGATCATCCATTCGGGCTTGTTGTTGGATTCCAGGAAGGCTTCCACGATCTTCAGGCGCTTGGTGAGCTTCTTCTTCTTGGTCTGGCTCTTGGTTTCCTGCGATTCCTCACGCAGTTTCACCTTGAGGGTGGGAAGGTCGAGCTCTTCCAGAAGGCCGCGGATGGCCTCGGCGCCCATGCCCACCTTGAGGGCTTCGTCGCCGAAACGTTCCATGATCTGAAGATACTGGTCTTCGGAAATGACCTGCATGCGGCTCAGGTTGGTGGAACCCGGATCCAGAACCACATAGGAGTCGAAATAGAGCACCTTCTCAAGGTCGGCCATGGTCATGTCGAGCAGGGTGCCGATCTTGGAGGGAAGCGTTTTCAAAAACCAGATATGGGCCACGGGGGCGGCAAGTTCGATATGGCCCATACGTTCACGGCGCACCTTGGAGGCAATGACTTCCACGCCGCACTTTTCGCAGACGATGCCGCGGTGCTTCATGCGCTTGTACTTGCCGCAGTTGCACTCGTAGTCCTTCACGGGGCCGAAGATCTTGGCGCAGAACAGGCCGTCGCGTTCGGGCTTGAAGGTACGGTAGTTGATGGTCTCAGGCTTCTTCACTTCGCCGTAAGACCATTCCCGTATGTTTTCCGGCGACGCAAGCGTGATCTGAATGGAGTTCAGATTGCGGATATTGGACACGCTGGAAGCGGCCGCCGTGTCGCGGACAGTAAACAGATCGTCCAGACTCATCTATATCTCCCTGGCAAGAGGGTTGGATTCATCTTTGCCTGAGCAAGAGGCAGGTGTGGAAAAGCTCCCCGCACCCGCCGGCATCGTTCCGGCCGGCCCTCCGTTTTCCCGGAGGGCCGGAGGGGAAAGCCCCCTCACGGTGCGGGAAGCTCCCCGCTCTATTCTTCAATGACAGGAGTGTTCACAAAGAAGCGGGGCTTGGCGGGCTTCTTCGTCTCTTCCTGTTCAAGGTTCACATTGAGGCCCAGGGACATGAGTTCCTTGACCAGAACATTGAAGGATTCGGGCAGACCGGCTTCAAGGAAGTTGTCTCCCTTGACGATCTTTTCATACATCTTCACGCGGCCGGCCACGTCGTCGGACTTCACGGTCAGGAATTCCTGCAGCAGGTACGACGCGCCGTAGCCTTCCAGAGCCCACACTTCCATTTCACCGAGACGCTGGCCGCCGAACTGGGCCTTGCCGCCGAGCGGCTGCTGCGTCACCAGGCTGTAGGGGCCGGTGGAACGGGCATGGATCTTTTCGTCGACGAGGTGATGCAGTTTCAGGTAGTACATCACGCCCGTGGTCACGCGGTTGGCGAAGGGCTCGCCGGTGCGGCCGTCGTAAAGCACGGTCTTGCCGTCGTTGGGCAGGCCCGCACGTTCCAGCCAGGACCAGATCTGGTCTTCTTCCGCACCGTCGAACACGGGGGTCTTGGTGATGATGCCCTTGCGCAGGCCGAGCACGGCCTTGCGCAGCGCTTCGTCATCCATGCTGTCCACCAGTTCGTCGATGGTCATGCCGTCGGCACGGGCCGCGGACAGATCGGCGGCGAAGATGTCCTTCACCTGCTTGCGCAGTTCTTCCATGGCGATGCCGTTGTCCACCATTTCCGCAAGCTGCCTGCCGAGTTCCTTGGCGGCCCAGCCCAGATGCGTTTCCATGATCTGACCGATGTTCATTCGGGAAGGCACGCCCAGGGGGTTCAGCACCACGTCCACGGGACGACCGTCCTTGAAGAAGGGCATGTCTTCCTCGGGCAGGATCATGGACACGACACCCTTGTTACCATGGCGGCCGGCCATCTTGTCGCCCACGGAAAGCTTACGCTTGATGGCTATGTGCACCTTGACCATCTTGATGACGCCGGGGGGCAGATCGTCCCCTTCCGTGGCCTTTTCGCGCTTGGAGTCATAGAGCTTCTTCACCACTTCCAGCTGAAGGTCGTAGGCTTCCAGCATGTGGGCGATCTGCTCGTTGATTTCCTTGTTGCGCAGGATGTCGGCCAGGCGCTTGATGGGCAACTCCTGCATCACTTCCCAGGTGAGTTCGCTCCCGGCCTCGGCCAGGACTTCACCCTTGCGCTTGCCGGCAATGGCAACGGCCAGAATCTGACCTTCCATGAGAGGACGCATGCGTTCGCGGGTACGCTCGGTGAGGGCGCGGACATGATCCGCTTCCTTGCGGTCGAGCTTCGCGATCTCATAGGCCTCGATTTCACGGGTGCGGTCGTCCTTCTCGCCGGAGCGGCGGTTGAACACCTTCACGTCGATGACGGTGCCTTCGATTCCCGGGGGAACCTTGAGGGAGGTGTTTTTCACGTCGCGGGCCTTGTCGCCGAATATGGCGCGCAGCAGCTTCTCTTCAGGAGTGAGCTGCGTTTCGCCCTTGGGAGTGATCTTGCCCACGAGAATGTCGTCGGGCTTCACGGAAGCGCCGATGCGGATGACGCCGCTGCCGTCCAGGTTGTGCAGCATGTCGTCGCCCACGTTGGGAATATCGCGGGTGATTTCTTCCGGTCCGAGCTTGGTGTCGCGGGCGGCCACTTCGAATTCCTCGATGTGGATGGACGTGTAGATGTCGTCCTTCACCGCGCGCTCGGAAATGAGCACGGCGTCTTCGTAGTTGTAACCGCACCAGGGCATGAAGGCCACGACCAGGTTCTTGCCGAGAGCCAGTTCGCCGTTTTCAATGCCGGGACCGTCGGCCAGAACGTCGTTCTTCTTCACTCTCTGGCCGGGGTAGCAGGTGGGCTTCTGGCCGAAGCAGGAGTTCTGGTTCGACTTGTGGTACTTCAGAAGGTCGTAGCTGCGCACGCCGCCGCGGTCTTCCATGTACAGATCGTCGTAGGCCACGATGACGCGCTCGGCGTCGGCATAGCGGACCACGCCGTCGCCTTCGGCCAGAAGGCAGGCGCCGGAGTCGCGGGCCACGTCGTATTCCATGCCCGTGCCCACCAGGGGACGTTCGGAACGCAGAAGCGGAACGGCCTGGCGCTGCATGTTGGAACCCATGAGGGCGCGGTTGGCGTCGTCATGTTCCAGGAAGGGAATGAGCGCGGCGGAAATGGACACCATCTGGCTGGGCGAAATGTCCTGCAGGGTGACTTCGTCGCGGCTCGCCATGAGCACGTCGCCGCCGGTGGAACGCACGGTCATGTTCTCTTCAATGAAGCGGCCGGTTTCATCCACGGGAGCGTTGGCCTGGGCGATGATCTGATCCTTTTCGCAGGAGGCGTCGAGATGCACGATTTCATCGGTCTTGCGGCCGTCGCGCACCACGCGGTACGGCGTTTCAATGAAGCCGTATTCGTTCACCTTGGCGTAGGTGGTCAGAGAAACGATAAGACCGATGTTCGGGCCTTCAGGCGTTTCAATGGGGCAGATGCGGCCGTAATGGGAGGTGTGCACGTCGCGCACTTCAAAGCCGGCGCGGTCACGGGTCAGACCGCCGGGGCCCAGAGCGGAAAGACGGCGCTTGTGCGTCACTTCCGACAGGGAGTTGGTCTGGTCCATGAACTGCGACAGCTGGGAGGTGCCGAAGAATTCCTTGAGCACGGCCGCCACGGGCTTGGGATTGATGAGGTCGTGCGGCATGAGGGAAGCGACTTCCTGAATGCTCATGCGTTCCTTGATGGCGCGTTCCATGCGCACAAGGCCGATGCGGTACTGGTTTTCCACCAGTTCGCCCACAAGACGCACGCGGCGGTTGCCCAGATGGTCGATGTCGTCGGGCGCACCGTTGCTGTCCTTCATGGTCACGAGCACCTTGATGGCCGTGATGATGTCCTCATCGGTGAGGGTCAGCACGTCCTTGTCGGTGTTGAGGCCGAGGCGCAGGTTGAGCTTGTAGCGGCCCACGGCGGACAGGTCGTAGTAGTCGGGATTGCGGAACAGGTTGTCGAAGTAGCTGGCCGCAATTTCGGGCGTGGGCGGAGAGCTCGGACGCAGACGACGGTAGATTTCCTCCTGGGCCTTCTCGGTGCTCGTGGTCTTGTCGAGCATGAGGGTGTCGCGGATGGAGGAAGAGGCGTCGGCCCCCTTGGTGTGCAGGATGGAAAGGCTGGTCACGCCCGCTTCCAGAATCTGCTCAAGCAGGGAAGGCGTCACTTCGTCGGCGGCTTCGGCGATGATTTCACCGGTGGAGGCGTTCACCACGTCTTCGCCGAGGAAAAGACCGTTCAGAGAATCGGGAGCAACTTCGATATATTCAATGCCCGCACCGGAGATCTTTCTCCAGTCGCGCTTGTTCAGCTTCTTCCCGGCCTTGACGACGATGTTGCCGTCGGCATCCAGAATGTCGTTGAAGGCGGTGCGGTCCTTGTCGTTGGCGAACAGCTCGGCATCGGCGCGCATGAGCAGGCGGGAACCTTCCAGACGATACTCTTCCTTCTTGTAGAAGGTGTCGAGAATCTGCGTCTTGGACATGCCCATGGCCTTGAAGAGAATGGTCGCGGGCATCTTGCGGCGGCGGTCGATGCGGACGTAGAGGATATCCTTGTGGTCGAAGTCGAAATCGAGCCAGGAACCGCGCATGGGAATGACGCGGCAGGAATAGAGCACCTTGCGGGAAGTGTGCGTCTTGCCGCCGTCGTGTTCAAAGATGATGCCGGGGGAGCGCTGGAGCTGATTGACGATGACGCGTTCCGTGCCGTTCACGATGAACGTGCCCTTTTCGGTCATCAGCGGAAGCGTGCCGAAATAAATATCCTGCTCCTTGCCGTCGCGGTAGGTGCGGGTGTTGGCTGCTTCGTCGACGTCATAAATATCGAGACGTACCTTGATACGCACGGGAGCTTCGTAGGTCAGGCCCTTGGAAATGCACTCGGCCTGGTCGTACTTTGGCTCGCTTATGTCATAACCCAGATATTCCAGGCTGGCGGTGCGATTAAAATCTTCGATGGGGAACACGGAACGGAAGACGCCTTCCAGCCCCACATGGGGATCGCGTTCCGATTCCTTGCGCCCTTCCTGCAGGAAGGCGCTGTACGAGTCCACCTGAAGATTCAAAAGGTGCGGAATGGGAATGGACACTTTGATTTTGCCGAATTGCTTCGTAAGCTGACCCATTACTTTACCTCAAGAATGGCAGTTGTCCGGCCCTGCGCCGGAAATGTGACGTAACGGAAGAAAGCCCTGACACAAACGAACAGACGCGGAAAAACAGACAACAAAATCCCCATCCCTGGCCCGGATGGGGCGTTGCCTGTCCTTTATGACATCTGGCTAGAGAGAACGTTCAATGTGTGATGCCTGCATATCCGTCCGTAGAGATTATCCTAATGAGTCAGTCAGACTAACCCCTTATCAGGCAAATAGCAAGTGTTTTCATGACACCTTTTCCATATTTCAGGATAACCTATTTTTTCAGAAAAAACAATTCCCCCCTTTGGTTGACAAAGAAAATTTTCCCGCTTTTTCAACTTTTTCCCTTCCGGAAGGCTGTAAAAAAAGATTAAGGCCACTGTCAGATCTCTCTGGAACGCGGCCCCCGGCATGTTGCTGCCGTGCCGCTTCCCCCCGGCACATCCCCCGCCGCCTTTTTTCCTGTCCCGGCACCGCATAACAGGCGTTCACCAAAGAAGAAGCTCCGCATGTTCCCCTCCTCCTGTATTGCGGAAGACGGTGCAGGCATCTTCCCGCGCCCATGTGCAGACCTTTCCTGCGGCGTACCTGTCCCCCTGTGCAGCGCTGCATTACCCGGGATGCACCAGAAAAAGGCATACCATGCTTTCCCTGCAGCATCGGCTCAGGTATCACGATGCACCTTTCCCGATCATGCACCGCGTGCTCCGGGGGAAGGATGCAAACGCGCCGCACCGGCCGAAGCCCCGGGCGAAGCGTTCCGATACCATCGGACTGCCGAGGAGCAGAAGGTTCGGCCCGTGCACACCCCCGGATGCCGATTTTCCCGGAAGGCCCTCCCGCACCGGAGGGCACAACCTGCCTCAGTCGCTCCACTCCCGGCCGCACGAAAGCGCCCTGCCCGAAAAAGTCTCCGAACCTGCCACACTTCCGTTAAAAAAGAGGGAGCGTTGCCCGATTGTCCCCCTGCGCCCAGACGCCGGAAGGTTCCGCCCTCAAAAATCGCCCTCTTTTCTGCCGACCCCCACCTTTCCCGACCATGCACCGCGTGCTCCGGGGGAAGGATGCAAACACTCCGCACCGGCCGAAGCCATCGGGCGAAGCGTTCCGATACCATCGGCCTGCCGAGGAGCGGGAGAATCCCCCGTGCACTCCCCGGATGCCGATTTTCCCGGAAGCTCCTCCAGCACCGAAGTTACAACCCGCCTCAGTCGCCCCACTCCCGGCCGCACGGAAGCGCCCTGCCCGAAAAAGTCTCCGAACCTGCCGCACTTCCGTTAAAAAAAGAGGGAGCGTTGCCCGATTATCCCCCGGACGCCGGAGCCTTTCCCCTGCTCAGGCAGGACGGTGTTTCGCTTCCTGTGTTCACGCCCTGCATCTTCTGCCGGGATCGGGTGCCGCAATGCCGGCTTCAGCAAAAACGCCAAAACCTCCGCACCGGCAAAGCACAGGCGGAAGCTTCGTGCCCCGGGAAGGCAGGGCTTTTCAGGCACAAAAAAAGGCCCCTCCGGGGAGGGGCCTCATATTCACCTGGCGGTGAAGGAAACTTACTTGATTTCGACGGTAGCGCCGGCTTCGGTGAGTTCCTTCTTGGCGGCTTCGGCGTCTTCCTTGGACACGCCTTCCTTCAGGGTGGAGGGAGCGCCGTCCACCTTTTCCTTGGCTTCCTTGAGGCCGAGGCCGGTCAGAGCGCGCACGACCTTGATGACGCCGATCTTGTTGGCGCCGACTTCCTTCAGGATAACGTCGAATTCGGTCTTTTCTTCTTCAGCGGGAGCAGCAGCGGCGGGAGCAGCGGCAACGGCCACGGCGGGAGCGGCAGCGGACACGCCGAACTTTTCTTCGAGTTCCTTGATGAATTCAGCCAGTTCGAGCACGGTCATGTTGGAGATGAACTCAACAACCTGTTCCTTGGTGATATCGGCCATGGTAATGACTCCTTAAAATTCTTTGACTTTTGATGGTTTGGGGCGAAATGGCAGTCGAAGGAACGCTTACGCGGCCTTCTTTTCTTCGATAGCCTTGAGGGCGTACAGAAGAGGACGAACCATATTGGCCATGAGAGACACGAAATTGGTGGGCACGGCGTTCATGGTCGCCAGGGCCTGAGCAAGCAGCTGTTCCTTGGAAGGCAGCTTGGCGAGTTCGGAGATCTGAGCGGGGCTCAGAGTCTTGCCGTCAAGGCTGGCCTGACGGATTTCCAGCTTGCTGTTGGTCTTGGCGTAGTCCGTGAGAGCCTTGGCCACACCGACGGGATCCTTGAATCCAAGGGCGATGGCACAGTTATCCTTCAGAGAAGAAGAGATGGAGCTGTGTTCGGTGTCTGCTAACGCGATGCGGGCAAGCGTGTTCTTGACGACGTGATATTCGCCGCCGGCGGCGCGCAGCGCCACACGGAGCCCGGTCAGCTCTTCCACCGACATACCCTTGAAGTCGGTCACAACCGCAAACGAAGCACGGGAAGCGACTTCCCTCACCTGCTCGATGATTACGGCTTTTTCAGACCTGTTCTTCACGTGATGCTCCTCACGATTGGGTGTTTGTCTTGTGGAATGCCGAGCCAAAGAATCTGTCTGAGCAGGATATTAAGGCTTGCGCCTCCTGCCGTCTTCGACCCGAAATTCCTTCCCTAGCCTAAAATATGAAAAAAGGCGGAAAGGCACCCCTCTGCGGGGTGCCCGTCACTAGCCTTCAATAAACTTCTTGCACTGGGCCATGTCGACCTTGAAGCCGGGGCCCATGGTGGTGGAAACCGTCATGGAGAGCATGTACTGACCCTTGGCGGCGGAAGGCTTCAGACGCTGAACGGCGTCGAGCAGAGCCTTGAGGTTGCCCATGATCTTTTCGGGACCGAAGGACACCTTGCCGAGGGGAGCGTGCAGCACGCCGGCCTTGTCCACCTTGAAGTCCACACGACCGGCCTTCAGTTCCTGAACGGCCTTGGCCACGTCGAAGGTGACGGTGCCGGTCTTGGCGTTGGGCATCAGGCCGCGGGGGCCGAGCACACGGCCGACCTGGCCGACCAGAGCCATGACGTCAGGAGCAGCCACGGCGGCGTCGAATTCCAGCCAGCCGCCCTTGATCTGGGCAACGAGGTCTTCAGCACCCACCACGTCGGCGCCGGCGGCACGGGCTTCAGCCTGCTTGTCGCCCTTGCAGAACACGGCCACGCGCACGGTCTTGCCGAGGCCATGGGGAAGGGAAACAGCACCGCGGACCATCTGGTCGGAGTACTTGGGGTCGACACCCAGACGGAGGGCGACGTCGACCGTTTCATCAAATTTGGCGAAGGAAGCGCCAAGGGACTTGGCAACCGCGTCCTCCACGGAAAAACGCTGGGTCAGATCAATGCCTTCCAGCGAATTGCGATATTTTTTTCCATGCGTAGGCATGATGGTATTCCTTTCTTTGCGCTTGTCGTCTCGAATCTCCTGCCGGCATCGGGTGCCGGCAGTACGGCCGAATCCAACGAAATAGGCGCGGCGCGATGAACGCGCCCACATATCACACGTACGGACGCCGTCTTGCCGCCTGGACGAATTACTTGACGTCCAGTCCCATGCTGCGCGCGGTGCCCATGATGTTGCGCACAGCGCCTTCGAGATCCTTGCAGTTCAGGTCGGGCATCTTCAGCTTGGCGATTTCCTCGACCTGAGCCATGGTGACGGAACCAACCTTGGTACGGTTGGGCTCGCCGGAACCCTTTTCCACCTTGGCGGCCTTCAGCAGCAGAACGGGGGCCGGAGGCGTCTTGGTGATGAAGGTGAAGGAGCGGTCGGCATACACCGTGATGATCACGGGGATGATCATGCCCTTCTGATCCTGAGTACGAGCATTGAATTCCTTGCAGAACCCCATGATGTTCACGCCGTGCTGGCCCAGAGCGGGACCGACGGGCGGGGAGGGGTTGGCAGCACCAGCAGGAATCTGCAGTTTGATCTTGGCAACTTCTTTCTTGGCCATTGTCGTTAATCCTTATTTTGCGGTCTCAGGCACAGGCCTGACTGCTGTCGATGAAATATTTCAGAGCGGACGTATCCGGTGAGGGCTCAGCCCTTGGTCACCTGGATGAAATCGAGCTCCACCGGCGTCTGGCGGCCGAAAATGGACACGGACACCTTGAGCTTGCCCTTGTCGTAGTTGACCTCTTCCACAACGCCATTGAAACCGCCGAACGGGCCGTCAATGACCCGGACCTCGTCGCCGCGATCGAAGTTGAACTTGGGACGGGGCTGTTCCTGGCGGGTTTCCATCAACGAAAGAATGCGCTCCGCTTCACCAGGACCCATAGGTGCAGGACGATTTTTCCCGCCCACAAAGCCGGTGACTTTGGGGATATTCTGAACCAGATGCCAGGAAAGATCGGTCATCGTCATGCGGACCATGACATAACCGGGGTAGAACTTTCTGGTCGTGGTGCGCTTCTGGCCGCCCTTGCCGAGTTCGATGACTCGCTCGGTGGGGACAACCACATCATGGATGCAGCCCTTGTCCTGGCCGGTGCGCATCAGTTCCCGGATCATCTGCTCTACTCTCTGTTCAAAACCGGAGTAGGTGTGCAGGATGTACCAGTGACCGGCATCCTGGCTGGAAGCAGGTTCAGAATGGACGGGGAAGTCGGTGATGCTTTCTTGCTCAGCCATTGTATGTACCCTTGCGGATGTGGAGAAAGTGTGAACGAGAATCCCCTCAGGCGAGGATCAGACGAACCACACTGGAAAGGATGAGATCCACCAATCCGAGAAGGATGGCCATGACGGCAACAAAGCCGAGCACCACCATGCTGGTGGTACGGGTTTCTTTCCAGTTGGGCCAGCTGACCTTGCGCAGCTCAACGCGAGACAGGAGAAGATAATCCCTGAATGCAGCAAAGCGCGCCGTCAGGCTACGATTTTCGCCAGCGGTCTGGCCAGACTTGCTGGAGGCGGCGGCGGGAGCCGTTTTGGCCTGCGAATTCGTTTCCGCGGCGTCACTCTGTTTTTTGCTCATGTTAGCCTCAAAACTGAAAAGACAAAAGAAATGGCAGGCCAGGAGGGATTCGAACCCCCAACATGCGGTTTTGGAGACCGCCGCTCTGCCGTTGGAGCTACTGGCCTGCGCTATGAAGCACTACTTCGCTTCGCGATGAGTCGTGTGTTTCTTGTCCCAGGGGCAATACTTCTTGACTTCAAGGCGACCGGTAGTGTTCTTCTTGTTCTTAACCGTGGCGTAGTTGCGGCGCTTGCATTCGGTGCAAGCGAGCAGGATGTTCACGCGCATGGTATTACTCCAAGATTTCGGTCACCACGCCGGAGCCGACGGTGTGGCCGCCTTCGCGGATAGCGAAGCGTTCACCGGGAGCCATGGCGATGGGGTTGATGAGTTCAACGGTGAAGGTGGCGTTGTCGCCGGGCATAACCATTTCCACGCCTTCAGCCAGCTTGATCACGCCGGTGATGTCGGTGGTGCGGAAATAGAACTGAGGACGGTAGCCGGAGAAGAAGGGAGTGTGGCGGCCGCCTTCGTCCTTGCTCAGAACGTACACTTCAGACTTGAACTTGGTGTGAGGAGTGATGGACTTGGGAGCAGCGAGCACCTGGCCGCGTTCCACGTCTTCACGCTTGATGCCGCGGAGCAGAGCACCGATGTTGTCACCGGCCTGGCCCTGATCGAGCAGCTTGCGGAACATTTCAACGCCGGTCACAGTGGTGGTCTGAGTGGGACGGATGCCCACGATTTCCACGGTGTCGCCGACCTTCACCACGCCGCGTTCCACACGACCGGTCACCACGGTGCCACGGCCGGAGATGGAGAACACGTCTTCGATGGGCATGAGGAAGGGCTTGTCGGTTTCGCGAACGGGATCAGGAATGTAGCTGTCGCAGGCGTCGAGCAGTTCGAGGATGCACTTGGCATCTTCAGCCTGCCAGTCGTCGCAGTTCAGAGCGTTCAGAGCGGAACCGCGGATCACGGGCACATCGTCGCCCGGGAAGCCGTTGGCGGTCAGAAGTTCGCGCATTTCCATTTCGACGAGGTCGAGCAGTTCGGGGTCGTCGACCTGGTCACACTTGTTCATGAACACGATGATGTAGGGCACGCCCACCTGACGAGCGAGCAGGATGTGCTCACGGGTCTGAGGCATGGGACCGTCGGTGGCGGCCACCACGATGATGGCGCCGTCCATCTGAGCAGCACCGGTGATCATGTTCTTGATGTAGTCGGCGTGGCCGGGGCAGTCAACGTGAGCGTAGTGACGCTTGTCGGTCTC
>NZ_CALUWY010000018.1 GCF_944324615.1 uncultured Mailhella sp. | reverse complement strand
TTGAGGCATGTGCCGCCGAGCCAGGTGGATTCCACGAGGGTGACTTCCGCGCCGCGCTTTGCGGCGTCAAAGGCGGCAGTGTAGCCGCCGGGGCCTGCACCGATGACGGTGATGCGAAGAGCCATTTGTTGCCTGCCTTGATAACTATGTTTCAGGCCCGGCTTTGCGGGCCCGTTTCATCCGGGACGGCCGCCCTTTCGGGGAAAGGAGCGCCTTTCGGGCGGCCGGTTCCGGGCTGCTTCCGCCTGTGGGGAGGAAGCGGCGCCTTTTATTCGCTCTTGATGATGTCGGTCTTGGGAAGGGCGGCGCGCACCTTGGAGCGGTAGGGCAGCAGGTTGGTGAGCGCATCCAGACCCTTCACGGGTTCGGTGCTGGCCTGAATGCCGAAGGGCAGCATCATGTCGCCGCAGGCTTCGGCCACCATCTTGCCGGCCAGGGCCGCGTCGGCGGGGGAAAGCCAGGCGAGGGAGCCGTCGGCCTGAGCAATGGGCTCAAGGTAGAGGCGGATGACGTTGTCCTTGAAGGCGCGCACAAGGGCGATGCTCTTGCCGAGTTCTTCCCTGGAGGGGGCTTCGCCGCCCACGGCGGCGGGGTACACGGAGGCCGGGCCGGGGATGTTCAGACGGATGCGGGTGAGGCAGCCGGTGTTGATGAGCCTTTCCAGCAGGTCGGCATTGCGGCCGTCGCTGTCGAGCACCACCTGAAGTCCGCCCTTGGACAGTGCGGTGATGAGTTCCACAAAGTGATCTTCCTCACCGGCGGGAACCTTGGAGACGTTCAGGCCGGAAATCCAGCCGTGCAGCATCTTGCTTTCGGAAACGGCGCCGGCGTCGCCGAGGGCCTTGCCGGAAAGAAGATAGGCTATGATGACGCCCGTGCCCTGAAGCACCACGTCGCCGTCATCGTCATGGAACATGGGGAATTCCACGCCGGTTTCGTTGCGGTGCAGGTATTTGCGGTTGGCACGGTAAAAGCCGTTCACAATGTCCTTGTCGGCTTCGAGGTCATAGCTGCCGTAGTTGATGCCCCTGGCATCCATGAATTCATGCGTGATGCGGCAACGGATACAGTTGGGAGCCCTGTAGAGAGTGATGGCCATGGCAAAACTCCATAACGGTTAGAAATTCTGTATGTCCGGGCCGGAAAAGCGGCCTTGCCGGAATGCCCGGCGGAAAGGTTGCGGCCTGCGCGGTATTTCACCAGAAAACAGGGAATATGGCAACGGAAGGCCGGTTTTTCCCTTTCTGGGGAAAACATATTTAATAGATTTTCATTCTAGTGAAAATCACCTCTCCTGTCAAGATTCGTCAGGCGCGGAAACGCCTCTGCCGGAGGGGCGCGCAGGGCTTTTTTTCCGCGCGGCACACGCCGGGAAGGGGCCGTTTTTTCCATGCTGTGCGCCGTGTTTCCGGCAGGGGGCGGAAACGGGCCTTTTGCCGGAGAAGGCCCGGGCGCACGGAAAAACGGGGGTAGGGGCGGAAATTTCCGTGCGCCTGCGATTTTTTCCGGGCTCGTTCACCGCTTCACCGGAGGAATGGTCCGTCCTTTTTTGCAGACGGGGGAAGCGTTTCCGGCCGCTTCGTCCCCCGGATGCCGCCTTTTCCCCCACCTTCGGGGGGACTTGCAGGGAACGAAGTCAAGGCGTATGAGTCCACGGCGACGCGCCATTTTTTTCTGCCACGGCGCGCTGTTTTTCTCTGCCGCTTCAAAGACATTTTTTAACATTGCCTATCGGTAATGGATAGGGTAATGTCAGTTTATCTTATTAAATTCTATTCAATATTGAGGAATTCCACATGGCCAGAAAAGCCGCAGACGGCGTCCAGGAATCCGTGAAGAAGACGCGCTCCTACCATTCGCCCCGCAGAAAGGAACAGGCAAATGTGACGAAGGCGCGTATCGTCGCGGCCGCCATGCAGCTCATGAAGGAAAAGGGCTACGCCGACATGACGCTGGAAGCCATAGCCCGGGAAGCCGGTGTCGCGCCGCAGACGGTGTATGCCGTGTGCGGTTCCAAGAAGGGCGTACTGGCGGCCATACTGGAAACCACCGTGGAGGCCAAGCGCTACGACAAGCTGCGCGATTCCATCCCGCAGATCATGACGGGCAAGGAGCGGGTGCAGGAAATAGGCCATTTCACGGCCCTGCTCATGGAAGACGCCATGCCCGTGTTCGACATCATCCGGGGCATGAGCGTGCTTTCCCCGGAATTTGCCGAGCAGGAGAGGGATCAGAGCCTCATGCTGCTGGAAAAGTGCCGCAAGTCCGTGCACAAGATGGCGGAGGACGGCATGCTTCGTCCCGGCCTTTCCGAAGAGCGCGCCACGGAGCTTTACTGGAGCATCACCACGCCGGGCATGCACCGCAGGCTGACCAAGGTGCTCAACTGGGAGCCTGAGGAATACGCGGCCTGGATTTCGTACCTCATCGGCGTTTCCCTGCTGGACTGGGATGCGCCCATGCCCTTCCTTAATGAGGAGCCGCGCGCAAAGAGGCGCGCTTCTGCGGCCGTGCGCAGAAGCCCCCGCCGCACGACGCGGAAGGCTGCTTCCGCCGAGGCTCCCGCCGAGGAAGAAGCCCGGGAGGAGAAGGAGGAATCTGCTCCGGAAGAGGCGTGAGGACTTGCTTTTTTTCCTGAGCCTGTGATTATGGAATAATCATGGAGCACTTCCGGCCTGTGCGCGTTTCGTGCGGCCGTGAAGGGCGGAAGTAAGACGCCCGCGCACGAGAGGGAAGGCTCCCCGGGCTGTGCGGGCGGCCGCCGAGTGCCGCGGTGCGGCCGCAGGCCCTGCGCCTTTGTTTTCGGCGGCATGTTGCCGCGCGGCTTCAGAACGTGCGTTTTTCAGAAAAAATGTGTTTCGCCGGAGCATCGGCTTCACGGCGCGCCCTGAGAGGGCTGCGCAGGGGGAGCCGGTTCCCTGAGGCGGGGTATCCGGGGCCTGTATTCCCGGGCCGGTCCTGCGAGCGGACCGGGGAGGGGACAGTGACGCAGACCAACGACAAAGCCAATGAAATGGGAACGAAGGGCGTGGGCCGCCTTCTTCTCGAATATTCCATTCCCGCCATTCTCGGCATGATCATCGTGGCCCTCAACCAGATCATTTCCGCCATCTACATCGGCCACGGCGTGGGGCATCTGGCCCTTGCGGCCATGGCCGTCACCTTTCCGCTCATCAACCTGCTCATGGCCTTCTGTCAGCTGGTGGCCGTGGGCTGCGCGGCGCTGTGCTCCATAGAACTCGGGCGCAAGAACATGATCAAGGCGCGGAGCATGCTGGGGCATTCCGTGATGCTGGAAATCATCTTCGGCCTGATCTTCGGCGTGCTGTTCTGGATTTTCCTTGATCCGCTGCTCATGTTCTTCGGCGCAAGCGGCGACACGCTGCGCTATGCCCACGAGTTCATGCTGCCTCTGGTGGTGCTTTCGCCCATAGGCTTCCTCATGCTGGGCTTCAACTTCCTGGCGCGCGCCACGGGCTACCCCAAGACGGCCATGATGACGGCCCTGCTTTCCGCTCTGGGCATCGTGGCCTTTTCCCCCATCTTCATTTTCTGGTGGGGCTGGGGCATGTACGGCGCGGCCTGGGCGCAGATAGCCGGGCAGACCATGTCGGTGATCTGGCTGGTGGCGCATTTCGCCCGCAAAAGTTCCCTCATCCATTTCCAGAAGGATATCTGGAAGCTCAGGATGAAGAGCATACGCAAGATTCTGGCCATAGGCATGGCGCCCTTTCTCATCAACTTCTGCGCCTGCATCGTGGTGGTGGTCATCAACCGCGCCCTTCAGAAGTACGGCGGCGACATGGCCATCGGCGCCTTCGGCATCCTGAACCGTCTGCTCATGCTCTTTGCGCTGAGCGTCATCGGGCTGGGGCAGGGCATGCAGCCCATCATCGGCTTCAACTTCGGCGCCAAAAGGCCCGACCGCGTGCGCCTCGCCCTGAAGTACGGCATGATCAGCGCCACCATCATCACCCTGGCGGGCATGCTGGGCGCCTGGTTCATCCCCGAACTTCTGGTGCGCATCTTCACCGATCACGCCGAACTCACGCAGGTTTCGGCAAGAGCCTTGCGCATCACCGGCGGCCTGTTCATCTTCGTGGGGCCGCAGATCATCATCGGCACCTATTTCCAGTCCATAGGTCAGGCCAAGATCGCAAGCGTGGTGTCCCTCTGCCGTCAGATGATATGCCTTGTGCCCGCGCTGCTCATCATGCCCCTGTTCTTCGGGCTGGACGGCGTGTGGATGAGCATTCCCATTGCCGACTTCACGGGCTGCACGGTGGCGGCCGTGTTCCTCTTCCTTGCCCTTCGTGCGGAAGACAATACCTGCATGCCCGGCGACCCGGAATGCAGGCCGCCGTCGAACTTCTTCAAGCCCAAGAAGTACTGATTCTTTCCTGAAAGCATGCAGGGCGGATGCGGTGTGATGCCGCATCCGCCCTGTTTTTGTTTTCTGCCTTTTCCGGGCCTCGTGCCCGGCGAAGGGGGGCCTTTTTGCCGGAGAAGACGACGGCAGAGGAGGAAAGGGGAAGGCTCCCCGGGCTGTTGCACGGCCGCCTTCCCCAAAAGCGCGGGGCTTATGCGTCCGTCTTCAGGCGTCCGGCAAGGCAGGCTCCGGTGAGGCTCGAAGGCACCTGCGTGATTTCCCACGGCGTGCCCGTCGCCACGATGGTTCCGCCGTCCCTGCCGCCGCCCGGGCCCATGTCCACGATGTAGTCGGCGCTGCGCATCACGGCAAGGTCGTGCTCGATGACGATGACGGTGGCGCCCCTGTCCATGAGGGCGCGGAACACGGAAAGCAGGGTTTCCACATCCAGCGGATGCAGGCCCGTGGTGGGTTCGTCGAACACGAACACGGCATCGGCCTGCCCGCGCCCCATTTCACCGGCCAGCTTGAGGCGCTGGGCCTCGCCGCCGGAAAGGCCGGGCGTGCCCTCCCCGAGAGTGAGGTAGCCGAGTCCCAGCTGTTCCAGCACCGAAAGGCGCTGACGCACCAGCTTCATGTCCGCACAGGCCTCCAGTGCGGTATGAACGTCCATGGCCATGAGCTCGGGCAGGGAGTATTCCCGGCCCCGGGAGTCCGTGTACTTCACCTCTCCGGCTTCGGGGGCGAAGCGGCTTCCCCGGCAGTCCGGGCAGGGAATGTCCACATCGGGCAGAAACTGCACGTCGAGGCTCACCGTGCCCGTGCCGTCGCAGGTGGGGCAGCGCAGTTTTCCGGTGTTGTAGGAAAAATCCCCGGCCTTGTATCCCCGCCTCTTCGCTTCGGGCAGGCGGGCGAAGAGCTTGCGCATGTCGTCGTGCACGTCGGCATAGGTGGCCACGGTGGAGCGCACGTTCACGCCTATGGGCGCGGCGTCGATGAGCTTCACATGGGCGATGTCCCCGGCTTCCACCGAAAGCACATGGGCGGGCAGGGGGCTTTTCTGTATGGCGGCCTGAAGGGCGGGCACGAGGCTTTCCAGCACGAGGGTGGTCTTGCCCGAACCGGAAACGCCGGTGACCACGGTCATCCTGCCCCGGGGGAAGGAAACGTCGAGGGGCTTCACCGTATGGATCTCAGAGGTGCGCAGGTGTATGCGCCCTTGGGAAAAGAGCGCTTCGTCACTGCGTTTTTCCTCCACCTTTTCCGCATCGGCAAGAAAGGGGCCTATGCGCGAGGAAGGATTTTTTGCCACGTCATCCACGGTGCCTTCGGCAATGATGCGCCCGCCCCCGGCGCCCGCTCCCGGCCCGAGTTCGATGAGCCAGTCCGCCCCGGCGAGAAGGCTTGTGTCGTGGTCCACGAGAACCACGGAATTGCCGTCCGCCACAAGGTCGCGCATCACGCCGGAAAGACCTGCGAGATTGTAGGGGTGCAGGCCTATGGAAGGTTCGTCCAGCACATAGAGAACGCCCGTGGTGCGGCTTTTCACGGCGCGGGCAAGCTGCATTCTCTGCCGCTCCCCGGTGGAGAGGGTGGAAACGGCCCGGTCGAGGGAAAGGTAGCCGAGTCCCAGTTCCAGCAGCCGGCGTGCCGTATCCTGAAAGGCGGTGCAGATGCTTTCCGCCATGGGCACCATGTCCGCAGGCAGGGTGCCGGGCACTTCGGCCACGCGCTGCACCAGTTCGGAAAGGGGCAGGGCGCAGGCCCTGTCCAGGGTGAGGCCGTGGAGCAGGGGCGCCCGTGCGGCGGCGGAAAGGCGCGTGCCTCCGCAGTCGGGGCAGATGTCCTGCTTCAGGAATTTTTCCACCCGCTTCATGCCCTTTTCGTCCTTGACCCTGGCAAGGGCGTTTTCCACGGTGTAGACGGCGTTGTAATAGGTGAAGTCCAGCTCTCCGGCCTGATTGGAGCTTCTGGCCTTGTAGAAGATATGTTTCTTTTCCGCCGGGCCGTGATAGACGATGTTCTTTTCCTCTTCCGTAAGGTCGCGGAAGGGCACGTCGGTGCGCACGCCCATGGCGCGGCACACGTCCGTCATGAGCGACCACATGAGCGAGTTCCACGGGGCCACGGCCCCTTCGTCGATGGTGAGGGAATCATCCGGCACAAGGGAGGCCATGTCCACGGTGCGCACAAGGCCCGTGCCTTCGCAGGTGCGGCAGGCTCCTCTGCTGTTGAAGGCCAGATCTTCCGCAGCCGGCCCGTGGAACACGGCCCCGCACACCGGGCAGACCAGGGGCTTTTCCGCCGCCACGGCCAGGGAGGGCGGCACATGGTGTCCGGCCGGGCACACATGGCTTGCCAGACGCGAGAACATGAGGCGCAGGCTGTTCAGCAGCTCCGTGCCCGTGCCGAAGGTGCTGCGTATGCCGGGAATGCCCGGCCTCTGCCTGAGGGCCAGGGCGGCGGGCACATACAGCACCTCGTCCACCTGCGGCTTTGCCGCCTGCGTCATGCGCCGCCGCGTATAGGCGGAAAGCGCCTCCAGATAGCGGCGCGAACCTTCGGCATAGAGCACGCCGAGGGCCAGCGACGACTTGCCGGAGCCCGACACCCCGGCCACGGCCACCACGGCGTTCAGGGGAATGTCCGCATCCACGTTCTTCAGGTTGTGTACTCTTGCTCCCCGGATGAGAATGTGTCCGGGAGCGTGCGGGGAAAGATGAT
Organism: uncultured Mailhella sp.; assembly: GCF_944324615.1. GTDB lineage: Bacteria > Desulfobacterota > Desulfovibrionia > Desulfovibrionales > Desulfovibrionaceae > Mailhella. The sequence goes on along the minus strand of NZ_CALUWY010000018.1, from coordinate 42,292 downwards.
TCACGGCGCATTCCTTCATGGTTCGGCCTGTTCCGGCGGCATGCCGGGGCAGAGCGCTGCGGTCCTGTGCAAAAGGGGATCTAGCGGAAAAGGGCCTTCAGGCCGCGCGCCGCCTCTTCCGGGCTGTCTGCGGAGCATATTTCCGACACCACGGCAAGGCTGTGGGCACCGGCCTCCAGCACGGCGGCGGCGTTTTCCCTGTGAATGCCGCCTATGGCCACCAGCGTGAGGGGGGAATGTTCCCTGGCCCAGCGCAGGCCGTCGAGTCCCCAGGGCGCGAGGGTGTCGGTTTTGGTGGGCGTGGCGAATACGGGGCTTATGCCCACATAGTCGATGTCGAGCTTCTCCGCCGCAAGAAGTTCCTCCCGCGTTTCCACGGAAAGACCGATGATGGCGTTTTCCCCCATGAGGCGGCGGGCGTCTTCGGGCGGAAGGTCGCTCTGGCCCACATGCAGCCCGGCCGCGCCCGCGGCAAGGGCGATGTCGGCCCTGTCGTTCACGATGAGCGGAATGCCCATGGGCTGAAGGCGGGAAACCAGCGCCCGGGCGAGGGCGAGAAATTCCCGGGAGTCGGCGTGCTTTTCCCGGAGCTGCACGGCGCCCGCTCCGCCGCGCACGGCGGCAAGCACCACCTCATCGAGGGGCCTTCCCAGACAAAGTTCCCTGTCCGTGACGAGGTACACGCCGTAATTGCGGTATGCCCGCCAGTTTTTCATGGTGTTCTCCTCCATGCTTTTCCCCTCCGCACGGCGGGATGCCGGATGCGGAGGGGCGTTCTGCCGTCATACCCTGCGGACGCGCCGGGCCGCATCTTCGGCATCCAGCAGGTACAGCTCGTCGAGGAAGGCGGGCAGGAAGCTCCCCGGGCCCGCGGCCTTTTTCCCGGCTTTTTCTCCGGCGGAGGCCATGACGGCCATGGCCGCACAGGCCGCCGTGAGGGGATCGCCTGCGGCGGCGTAGGCCCCGGTGATGGCGGAGGCGGAGCAGCCCATGCCCGTGACGAGGGGCATGAGGGGGGAACCGCCCTCCACGGCAAGGGTTTCGTGCCCGTCGGTGATGAAGTCGGTTTCTCCGCTCACGCTCACCGTGCAGCCGAAGCGCAGGGCCAGATTACGGGCGGAAGAGAGCGCGTCCGCGCTTTCGTTGCGGCTGTCCACGCCCTTGGTGAGCACCTTGTCGGCGGCGCGGATTTCCGCATCCAGCGCCATGATTTCCGAGGCGTTGCCGCGCAGGATGTCGGGCCGCACCAGATCCAGCAGACGGAGCGCCGCGCGGGTGCGCAGGCCCGAGGCGCCGGCGCCCACGGGGTCGAGCACCACGGGCTTGCCCTTTTTCTTCATGAGCGTGCCGGCAAGTTCCATGCTGGAGAGCCAGTCGGGGTCGAGGGTGCCTATGTTGAGCACAAGAGCGTCGTCGATGCTGGTGAGGTCGTCCATTTCCTCGGCGGCATGGGCCATGAGGGGCGAGGCGTGCGCGGCAAGCAGGGCGTTGGCCGAAACCTGCATGACCACGAAATTGGTGATGCTGTGCACGAGGGGCTTTCTGGCATAAACGGCGCTTATGGCGGCGAGAATCTTTTCCTTCATCATGATTCCTTGGGAATGTTTCGGCGGCGCACAGGCCGTCTTACTTGAAAACGGCGCGGTTTTTTTCCTCTTTCAGGGCAAGCACGCCGTGCCGGAGCAGCTGTTCCAGCACAAGGTCGAGGGGCAGGCCCACCACGGTGGACCAGGAACCTTCTATGCCGCGCACAAGAAAGGCCCCTCCATCCTGTATGCCGTAGGCCCCGGCCTTGTCCAGCGGGTCGCCGCTTGCCGCATAGGCTCTGAGCACGGAGCGCGGCCAGGGCGCAAAGGTGACCCTGGTCATGTCGTCGAAGCATTCGATGTGCTCATCCATGGCCAGACAGCAGGCCGTGGCCACCTCGTGACTGCGGCCGGAAAGGCGGCAGAGCATGGCAAGGGCCTCCTCTTCGTCGCGGGGCTTGCCCAGAATGGAGGGCCCGTCTTCCCCGGGCAGGATGACGATGGTGTCCGCCGCGAGCACGGCCGCGCCCTTCAGGTTCCCGGGGAGGGATTCGAGCACGGAGCGGGCCTTGGAAGCGGCGCTGCGCAGGGCGTAGGCGCGCGGTTCCTCCCCGGGCAGGGGACGGGGTTCGGGGCAGGATGCGGGCATGCAGGTGAAGCTGACGCCCGCGCTTTCCAGAAAGGCTCTGCGTCTGGGGGAGCCGGAGGCGAGCACAAGGGGCCGGAGCATGGAAAAGGCGTGTTTCATGAGGGTTCCGTGATGTTGCAGACTGCCTCCGGAAGGGAGGCGTGTGATGCGGGCAGGGTACGCTTAACTCTTCCGGCGTGCAAACGGCAGAGGAGGAGCGCCGCCTGCGCCCGGGCAGTTTTTTTTGCGTATCCGGTCACGGACAGGGAAGGGGCCGCGGTATATGGGGAAGGCCGCCATGCCGCGGAAACGGGGAACATGCCCCGTGCTCTCCCGTCTTCCGGGAGGGGAGGGGAAAGCAGGAGAGGGGGCGGGCCCGCTCTTGGCTATCGCGCGCAAATGGAGTATCATTCCCCGCGTTCCCTGCGTCATGTTACGCGGGACCACCATTAAGTTCCATAAGGACACGATCATGAGCGAAGCTTTGGAAAGACTGAAGGAGAGGGAAAAATCCCTGATGTGCCGGACCTATTCGCGGTATCCGCTGGGCATAGTCCGGGGCAGGGGCGCCCGACTCTGGGATGTGGACGGCAAGGAGTATGTCGACCTTCTGGCCGGCATCGCCGTCATAGGCCTCGGCCACTGCAATGAGGAAATCGCGGAAGTCATGGCCGAACAGTCGCGAAAGCTCGTGCATGTGAGCAATCTTTTCTATCAGGAAGAGCAGCTCGACTATGCGGAAAAGCTGCTTTCCACCAGCCATGCGGGCAAGGTGTTTTTCTGCAATTCCGGTGCGGAAAGCAACGAAGCCGCCATCAAGATAGCGCGGCGCTATCAGCGCGTGGTGAAGGGCCGCGACGCCTGGGAGATCATCACCCTGTCCAACTGCTTCCATGGCCGCACCCTGGCCACGCTTGCGGCCACGGGCAAGCACACCGAAGGCTTCGAGCCGGAAACCCCCGGTTTCGGCCGTGTGCAGTGGGGCGATCTCGACGCGCTGGAAAAGGCCATCAGGCCCACCACGGCGGCCGTGCTGTTTGAGGCCATTCAGGGCGAGGGCGGCATCATTCCCGTCACGCAGGAATATGCCGACGGCATCGTGGAGATCTGCCGCCGTCACGGCGTGCTCGTCATGTGCGACGAAGTGCAGGCGGGCATGGGCCGCAGCGGCAAATGGTGGGGCTTCCAGAACTTCAACCTGAAGCCCGACGTGTTCACCAGCGCCAAGTCCATGGCCAACGGCCTGCCCCTCGGCGCCATGATGGCCACGGACGAAGTGGCGCAGGGCTTCGACTACGGCAGCCACGCCACCACCTTCGGCGGCGGCGCCCTTGTCACGGCCGTGGGCCGCAAGGTGCTGGAAATCATGGAGCGCGACCACCTTGTGGAGCGCGCGGCGCTGCTCGGCGACAGGGCGAGGGCCCGCTTCCGCGCTCTCGGCGAGAAGCTCGGCGGCGTGATCCGCGATGTGCGCGGCATGGGCCTGCTCATCGGTGTGGAACTCGACATGAGCGACGAAAAGGCCCGCAAGGTGTGGCTCACGCTCATGGAGCGCGGTTTCATCCTGAACCTCACCTACGGCCCCACTCTGCGCCTGCTGCCGCCCCTCACCATCGACGAGGCCGACCTCGTGGCCTTTACCGAAGCGCTGGAAAAGGTGCTGCGCGAAGTCGCGTGATGTCTTCCCGGCCCCTGCAGGGGCCGGGTTTTTCCCAAGGAGTCTGTATGGATCTCATCCTGAGAAACGCCGTGGTCTACCGCCCGGAAGGCTTTGAAAAGGCCGATGTGCTCATCCGCGAAGGCCGCATTGCGCGCATTGCGCCGCACATTGCCCCCGTGGAGGGCGCAGAGGAGCGCGACCTTTCGGGCCTTCACCTCATGCCCGGCCTCATCGACGTGCATGTGCACCTGCGCGAACCGGGCTTTTCCCACAAGGAAACCATCCGTTCCGGGACCATGGCCGCCGCAGGCGGCGGGTACACCACGGTATGCGCCATGCCCAACCTGCACCCCGTGCCCGATACCCCGGAGCATCTGGAGGAGCAGCTTGCCCTCATCCGCAGGGATGCGGTGATCCGCGTGGTGCCCTACGGCTCCATCACCATGGAGGAGAAGGGGCGCGAGCTTGCCGACATGGCGGGCATGGCGAAGGACGTGGCCGGTTTTTCCGACGACGGCCGGGGCGTGCAGGATGAGTCCATGATGCGCGCGGCCATGGAAGAGTCCGTGCGCCTTCACAAGATCATCGCCGCGCACTGCGAGGTGAACGCGCTGCTCAACAAGGGCTATATCCACGACGGTGTCTACGCCCGCGCCCACGGCCACAGGGGCATCTGTTCCGAAAGCGAATGGGGGCAGATTGCGCGCGATGTGGAACTTGCGCGCGAAACCGGGGCGAAATACCACGTCTGCCACATCTCCACAAAGGAGAGCGTGGACATCATACGGCGCGCCAAAGCCTCGGGCGTGGACGTGACCTGTGAGACGGGTCCGCATTATCTTGTGTTCTGTGATGAGGATCTTCAGGAAGACGGCCGCTTCAAGATGAATCCGCCCCTGCGCGGCAGAGAAGACCGTGCCGCCCTCATCGAGGGCATTCTCGACGGCACCGTGGACATGATCGCCACCGATCACGCGCCCCATGAGGCCGAAATGAAGGCCCGGGGGCTGGAAGGCAGCGCCATGGGCGTGGTGGGGCTGGAAACGGCCTTTGCCGTCATGTACACCCATTTCGTGAAGACGGGCGTGCTCTCTCTGGAAAAGCTGGTGGAACTCATGGCCGTGCGTCCCGCCGTGCGCTTCGGGCTGAAGACCGGCCTTGCGGAAGGCGATCCGGCCGACCTTGCCGCCTTCGACCTTTTCCGCGAGTGGGTGGTGGACCCTGCAGACTTCCTCAGCATGGGACATGCCACGCCCTTTGCCGGCATGAAGCTTTCCTCCCGCTGCGTGCTCACCCTTGCAGGCGGAAGAGAAGTGTGGAGCGAAAGGGGCTGAAGCGCCCCGCCTCTGCCGGAACATTTTCACGCTCCCGCCCGCCGGGCCGGGCGCGCAATGCAACATCTGGAGCCAGCATGAAACAGGGAATATTCACCATAACCGGGCATGAAGCCCTCACGAAGGACGTGTACCGCATGGCCCTTGCCGGCGACACGTCGGCCATGAGCGCGCCCGGGCAGTTCGTGGAAATAAGCCTGCCGGGCTTTTTCCTGCGCCGCCCCATTTCGGTGTGCGATTACGACGCTTCCGGGCTCGTCATCATCTACAAGGTGGTGGGTCGCGGCACGGAGGCCATGGCCGCCATGAAGGAAGGGGAGAAGCTCGATGTCATCACCGGCCTCGGCAACGGCTTTTCGCCGGAAAAGGGCGGGGAAAAGCCGCTTCTCGTGGGCGGCGGCGTGGGCGTGCCCCCGCTGTATCACCTGGCAAAGCGCCTTGTGGCGCAGGGCGCAAGGCCCGAGGTGATCCTCGGCTTCAACAAGGCGGAGGAAATCTTCTACGAAAAGGAATTTGCCGCTCTCGGCGCCGGGGTGACCGTCACCACGGTGGACGGCAGTGCGGGGGTGAAGGGCTTTGTCACCGCAGCGCTTCCCGATGCATACAGCTATGTGTACAGCTGCGGCCCCATGCCCATGCTGCGGGCGCTGTATGCGGCCACGCAGGGCACGGCGGGAGAATTCAGCCTGGAAGAGCGCATGGGCTGCGGCTTCGGCGCCTGCATGGGCTGCAGCATCATGACGAAGAAGGGCAGCCGCCGCGTCTGCAAGGACGGGCCCGTCTTTGAGAAGGAGGAGCTTGCATGGCAGATCTGAAAGTCACGCTGAGCGGCTGGGAACTGGACAATCCGCTTATTCCCGCAAGCGGCACCTTCGGCTACGGGTACGAATTCGCCGAGCTTTACGACATCAACATGCTGGGTTCCTTTTCCTTCAAGGGCACCACAAGGGAACCGCGCTTCGGCAATCCCACGCCGCGCATTGCGGAAACGCCCTCGGGCATGATCAATGCCGTGGGCATGCAGAACCCGGGCATCGACAAGGTGATTTCCGAGGAACTGCCGAAGCTTGCGCGCTGCTTCCACAAGAAGGTCATTGCCAATATCGGCGGTTTTTCCGTGGAGGAATACGCCGAGTGCTGCGCGAAGATCGACAAGGTGGAACAGGTGGGCCTCATCGAGCTCAACGTGAGCTGCCCCAACGTGCACAACGGCTGCATGAGCTTCGGCACCGATCCTCTGGGGGTTTCCGCCGTGACGAAGGCCGCGAAGGCCGCCACCTCGAAGCCCGTGTATGTGAAGCTTTCCCCCAACGTGACGGACATCGTGCCCATTGCCGCCGCGGCGGCGGAAGCCGGGGCCGACGGCATAAGCCTCATCAACACGCTGCTCGGCATGCGCATCGACCTGCGCACGAAAAAGCCCGTCATTGCCAACAAGATGGGCGGTTTTTCCGGCAGCGCCATTTTCCCGGTGGCGCTGCGCATGGTCTATCAGGTGTATGAGGCCGTGAAACTGCCCATCATCGGCATGGGCGGCGTGACGAGCGCCTGCGACGTGGTGGAAATGATGCTGGCCGGGGCCACGGCCGTGGAAATCGGTTCCGCAAACCTTGTGGACCCGTGGGCCTGCCCGCATATTCTGGAAGAACTGCCCGCCGTCATGGAACGGTACGGCATAGAGTCCCTCAAAGACATCATCGGAGGAGCGCACTGATGACCTTGCCGAAAAAAGACGTGATGGTGGCCTGCGATTTCAGCGGAAAGCGCGAGGTCATGGATTTTCTCGACCTGTTCACCGAGGAGAAGCCCTTTGTCAAGATAGGCATGGAGCTTTACTACGCCGAAGGGCCGGACATCGTGCGCGCCATCAAGGCCCGGGGTCACAGGATATTCCTCGACCTCAAGCTGCACGACATTCCCAACACCGTGCGCAAGGCCATGGCCGTGCTTTCCGCACTGGATGTGGACATGTGCAACCTCCATGCCGCGGGCACCGTGGCCATGATGCAGGACGCGCTGAAGGGCCTTACCCGGCCGGACGGCACGCGGCCTCTTCTCATTGCCGTGACGCAGCTCACCTCCACGAGCGAGGAGAGAATGCGCGAGGATCTGCTCATCGAACGCCCCATGGAAGAGGTGGTCATGCACTATGCCTCCCGCGCCCGCGACGCCGGGCTGGACGGCGTGGTCTGTTCTCCGCTGGAAGCGGGCCGCGTGCATGAGGTGTGCGGTTCCTCCTTCCTTACCGTGACTCCCGGCGTGCGCTTTGCCGAAGGGGACAAGGGCGATCAGGTGCGCGTGACCACTCCGGCAGGGGCCAGGGAACTCGGTTCCGACTTCATCGTGGTGGGCCGTCCCATCACCCAGGCCGCCGATCCCGTGGCGGCCTACCGCCGCTGTGTGAAGGAATTTCTGGGCTGAGGTATGTCGAGGGGAGGCTGAATGCTTCCCCTTTTTCCGGCAGAAAAAACGCGGCGGCGCGCCGCTTCAGGCAAAAAGACCGGTCTTTTCCGGCGCGCTTCCGGCAATGGTCCGGCCGCGTACAAGAGCAATGAACAAGCATCAACATAACGAAGGAGCCACCAGCATGGAATCCCGCGAAAAACTCATCGCCAAGGATCTGCTTTCCATCAGGGCCGTGTTTTTCCGCCCCGACGAACCCTTCACCTGGGCCAGCGGCATCAAAAGCCCCGTGTACTGCGACAACCGCCTCACCCTCACCGCGCCTGAAGTGAGAAACGACGTGGAAAACGCCCTTGCCGCCGTGGTGCGCGAGGAATACCCCGAATGTGAAGTGCTCATGGGCACGAGCACGGCGGGCATCGCCCATGCGGCCATCGTGGGCCACATCATGGGCCTGCCCATGGGCTATGTGCGCTCCAGCGCCAAGGATCACGGCCGCGGCAATCAGATTGAAGGCCGCCTGGAACCCGGGCAGAAGGTGGTGGTCATTGAAGACCTCATCTCCACCGCGGGCAGCGTGCTCGACGTGGTCAAGGTTCTGCGCGAAGCCGGGGCCGACGTGCTCGGCGTGGCCAGCATCTTCACCTACGGCATGAAGAAGGGCCTTGACCGTCTGGCCGAAGCTTCCGTAAAGAACGTGAGCCTCACCAACTTCGACACCATTGCCGCCGTGGCGGCGGAAACCGGCTATATCCGCAGCGAAGACGTGGCGCGCCTCATCGCCTTCCGCAACAATCCTTCCGACGAAAGCTGGATCGGTGCGTAACATGAAAAGCCTCATCGACATCCGCGATCTGTCCACGCAGGACATCGAAAAGCTTCTGTCCACGGCGCTGGACATCATCGCCCATCCCGAGGCCTATGCCCACAAGTGCACGGGAAAGAAGCTGGCCACGCTGTTCTTTGAACCTTCCACCCGTACCCGCCTGAGCTTCGAGGCCGCCATGTACGAACTCGGCGGGCAGGTGCTCGGTTTTTCCGAAGCGCAGAGCTCTTCCGCCTCCAAGGGCGAGAGCGTGTCCGACACCGTGCAGGTGGTGGGCTGCTATGCCGACATCATCGCCATGCGCCACCCCAAGGAAGGCGCGCCCCTCGTGGCTTCCATGAAGTCCCCGGTGCCCGTCATCAACGCGGGCGACGGCGGGCACAACCATCCCACCCAGACCCTGGCCGACCTTCTCACCATCTGGCGCGAGAAGGGCAGGCTTGAGAATCTGGTCATCGGCCTCTGCGGCGACCTCAAGTTCGGCCGCACCGTGCATTCGCTCATTGCGGCCATGTCCCGCTACAAGGGCGTGAAGTTCGTGCTCATCTCGCCCGAGGAACTGCGCCTGCCCGGCTACATCCGCAAGGACGTGATGGAAAAGAACGGCATGGAATACGAAGAGACCACCGACCTTGTGGCCGCCATGCCGGGACTCGACGTATTGTACATGACCCGAGTGCAGAAGGAACGTTTCTTCAACGAAGCCGACTATGTACGCCTCAAGGACAGCTATGTCCTCACCCCGGAGAAGCTCAGCGGCGCCAAGAGCGACATGTGCATCATGCACCCGCTGCCCCGTGTGAACGAAATCTCCGTGGCTGTGGACGACGACCCGCGCGCGGCCTACTTCCGGCAGGTCATGAACGGCAAATACATGCGCATGGCGCTCATCATGAAACTGCTGGGGGTGGAATAAATGGTCATCGACGCAATTTCCAACGGCATCGTTCTCGACCATATCAAGGCGGGCCGCAGCATGCAGCTGTACCAGATTCTCAAGCTGGACAAGCTTCAGTGCTCCGTGGCCGTTCTGAAGAACGTGACCAGCCGCAAGATGGGCCGCAAGGACATCATCAAGATCGACGAGATCATCGACCTTGATTTCGCGGTGCTGGGCTATGTGGACCCGGGCATCACCGTGAGCATCGTGCGCGACGGCAAGCTCGACCGCAAGTTCAGCGTGGAACTTCCCGAACGGGTGGTGAACGTCATCCGCTGCAAGAACCCGCGCTGCATCACCTCCACGGAGCAGGAACTGCCCCACATCTTCAAGCTCACCGACAGGGAAAACCGCGTCTACCGCTGCATCTACTGCGAAAGCAGGGCCAAGGGCGCGGATTAGTCCCGGCCTGAAGGGTGCGCCTTTCCCGGAGAGCGCCTCCTTCAAAAGGAAAAAAACGCCATGGAAGGACTTCCATGGCGTTTTTTCATGCCCTTTTTCCGGGAAAGGCCGGCCGGGGGTAACGCGTCCCGTCTTTCGCGTAAAAGGTATATCCGACCGGAAAGGCCCGGGCCGGGGGGCGCCTGCTCAGGCGGGGAACAGGCCTGCGCTTCGTCATGCCCTGGTAAAAAAGCGGATGTTCCCCGCGGCCGGAGGGCGCGTTTCTGCCCGCCGGAAGAGGCTCCCGGGGGAAAGCTCCGGCCTTTCCCGGAAGAAGGCCTGCTGCCATACCGGCATGACATCGCCGTTCCGGCCGGTTCCCGGGGAGCGGAACCTGCCGCGCCACCCTGCAGGGCATGGCCCGGACAGGTCATCACCGGCTGTTGCGCTCCATGAAGGAGGCGATGTTCTTCCATGCGATTTCCGCAAACTCCTTTTCCGAGGAGGCCAGATAGAGCCAGCTTCGGTAGTTCTCGTCGTAATAATCGAGAACCTTGGCGCGCATGTCGTCGGTAAGCTCCAGTTCCCCATCCTCCGAGAGCGAGGCCACGCCCGCGCCCACGCCCACGGCTCCGAGAACCGCGGCCTCACCGAGAGCGGAACCCGCTGCGGCAGTGCCGGCAAAGGCGTGTGCCCCCGCTGTGGCAGTGCCGACAAAGGCGTGTGCCCCCGCTGCGGCGGCAGGGGCGGCCGCGCCCATGGTGACTGCCGACACGGCAACGGCCCCGACAATGACTGTGATGCCGATGATTTTCCATTTATGGCGGTCCCAGAAGGACAGTTCCATGAACCTGGGGATGTTAATGACATCCTGTTGCAGCTGCGCCCTTTTTTCCTGCGCAAAGGCCAGCAGCTCCGCATTGGCCTCAAGGGCGTGCGCAACGGGAGAGGAGAGGATGAGAAACACACCGAGAACAAGGGAAATCATGCGCTGCACAGGGTATTCTCCGGTTAAAAGGTTCAGCGGCTGTCGTACGCTTTCTTCCATGCTCATGTCGTTTTTTCGCGGAAGGCCTCCGGAGCCTTGCGATGGTACGAGACGATCTTTGTCCTTCAGCAGCAGGGAACTCCGGGCGGGATATGGAGAGACATCAGGATCATGAAGACGTGGCAGTTTCTTCCGGGAAAAGGCAGATGCTTTGCAGGCAGGAAGGAACGCCGCAAAGCAGAGCAGGCTAGTAGCTCTGAGCCAGCGCATGAACCTCCCCGCAGGAAAAACAGTAGAAAACATAGATCATCCCTCCGTCTTCAACGGCGTTTTCGTCATTTACGGAATCAAGCTGTGCGTAAAAGGTCATTTCTTTTCCGCAGTGAGGGCAGAGCGGCGTTTTTCCGGGGTGCAGCCAGTCGGGTTTCCCACCGATTTTATTGCGTTTTCCAAGGATTTTTCTGTCGTCTGGGGCAGCAAGAGGAAAATAGATATTTTTTTCCTCTCCGGGGCGGAGGAGCTTTTCTTCCTTAAGTATGCGGGCCAAGGTCCTTCTCCGTACGGAATGATGCCGGAGCATCATATCCGTTGAACATGTCTGGTTAATATGCAGTTCGTCCGTGCCTTGTCAGAAAGACGTGCGCCGGGCGCCCAGGCTTCCGGGGGAAAGTTCCGGCCTTTCCCGGAAGAAGGCCTGCTGCCATACCGGCATGACATCGCCGTTCCGGGCCGGTTCCCGGGGGATCGGAACCTGCCGCGCCACCCTGCAGGGCATGGCCCGGACAGGTCATCACCGGCTGTTGCGATCCATGAAGGAGGCGATGTTCTTCCATGCGATTTCCGCAAACTCCTTTTCCGAGGAGGCCAGATAGAGCCAGCTTCGGTAGTTCTCGTCGTAATAATCGAGAACCTTGGCGCGCATGTCGTCGGTAAGCTTCAGTTCCCCATCCTCCGAGAGCGAGAGCATGCTCACAGCTCCGGCGAAGGTGGCCTCACTGAGGGCGGAACCCGCTGCGGCAGTGCCGACCAGGCCGGATGCTCCCGCACCGGCGGCAGGGGCGGCCGCGCCCATGGTGACTGCCGACACGGCAACGGCTCCGACAAGGGCTGCGCCGCCGATGATTTTCCATTTATGGCGGTCCCAGAAGGACAGTTCCATGAACCTGGGGATGTTAATGACATCCTGTTGCAGCTGCGCCCTTTTTTCCTGCGCAAAGGCCAGCAGCTCCGCATTGGCCTCAAGGGCGTGCGCAACGGGAGAGGAGAGGATGAGAAACACACCGAGAACAAGGGAAATCATGCGCTGCACAGGTTATTCTCCGGGTAAAAGGTTCAGCGACTGTCGTACGCTTTCTTCCATGCTCATGTCGTTGTTTTCGCGGAAGGCCTCCAGAGCCTTGCGATAGTACGAGACGGCAGGTTCTTTGTCCTTCAGCAGCAGGTAGCTCTGGGCGAGATACAGATAGACGTCGGGATACTGAATCCCCAGTCTTTCATGGATGGAAGCGGTCTGTTCAAAAGCATGGATGGCGCGCCGGAGCTTTTCTTCCTTTTGGGAATCCATGTACAGGGCGAGTTCCCCGGACATGCTTCCCACATGACTTCTGATGTTGTCGTAGAAAAACATGCCCGTGAAAAAATAGCTTGCGGCGGTTTCTTCCAGAACGGCTTCAGGGGATGCCGTCATGTCGAGGCTGAGAGCCTTTTCCGAGAAATCGAGGGCCTTCTCCAGATATTCCACATGATAGACGTCATCCATGTCGGAGAAGAACGAAAAGACTTCGCAGGCCGTCCAGAGGCAGGGAGCATATTTCGCAGCGGTCTTCAGGGAGGTTCCCGCTCCTTTCACGACCTTATTGAGGAGGGGGGCTGCTTTTTGCAGAAATCCGGTCCTGGGAAATTTCCCGGAGGACGGATTTTTGGTCTTGTAATCATAAAAGGTTGCCTTCGTGGCGGAAATGCCGAACTCCGCCAGCAGCGTTGCGGCAAAGTTGAAGCAGGCGTTCCTTGAGGCGTCGGGATAGTTGCGGATGAAGAACTTCCCCCAGCTGTCGTTGTAGGACAGGCCGCCGGATACCATGAAGGTATGATGATGAATCCCCGTGTCTTTTCCCGTGTGCTTCTGACGGGTGAGGGGAAGGCAGAACAGATCGGGATTGATGTCCCGTTCCATGAACCAGCCCGCATACTGGCGGGGAAAGATGTGGTGCAGTTCCATCTGGGAAAAGGAAAAGGCGGATGCTTCGCAGACAAGAACGAGCACCACAAAGCAGAGCAGGCCAGTAGCTCTGAGCCAGTGCATGCACCTTCCCGCAGGAAAAACAGGAGAAAACATGGATCAACCCTCCATCTTCAATGGTGTTTTCGTCATTTACGGAATTACGCTGTGCGTAAAAGGTCATTTTTTTCCGCAGTGAGGGCAGAGCGGCGTTTCCCGGGGTGCAGCCTTCCGGCTTCCTTGCTGATTTTATTGCGCTTTCCAAGGATGTTTCCGTCTTTGGGTGCAGCAGGAGGAAAAGAGATATTTTTTCCTCTCCGGGGCGGAGGAGCTTTTTTTTCTTTGGGCATGCGGGTTAAGGTTTTTTTCCAGCCGGCATGAGAATGCGGACAGCAAGTTTACGTCAATATACATTGCTCAGCTCTTCCGCTCCGTTCAGAACGCCCTTTTTCCGGGAAAGGCCCGGGCCGGGGGGCGCCTGCTCAGGCGGGGAACAGGCCTGCGCTTCGTCATGCCCTGGTAAAAAAGCGGATGTTCCCCGCGGCCGACATCAACTGCCCCCCAGGTACGTCTTACACCGTAAAAAGCCGGATGTTCCCCGCAGCCGGAGGGGCGCCGCCCTTCGGAAGGCGTCGGAACAGGGCCTTTTGCCGGAAAAGCGCGGCCTTCATGGGCGCAAAGCATGATTTTTGCCGTGCAGCGGGCCGCAGATGCGCCCCTCCGGGAAAAGAACGCCCTGCCGGTCGAAGGCCCGGAAAAAACACCGCAAACGAGAGGTCGCGGCGTTTTTTTGTGCATCAAAAAGCCCGTGCCCTGCGGCAGAGATGGCCGCCTTCCGCAAAGATTTCTGCGGCCGGAGGGGCGGGGCGCGGCCTTTCTGCGCCTGTGCGGCCTCTTCCGGCGCGGCCGGGACGCCGTTTGCAGAGGCACGGCCCCGGAAAGGCAACATGCCGTGATGACGGAACATTATTGCCGGAAAGCGCCTTCGTCTTCCGCGCCCTTCAGTATGGAAAGAAAGTTTATTAATAGTAATAATACCTATTGCTATTAAATTGTTCTTTTTTATCATGCCGCCCATGCCGCATGAAAGCGCCCCGTTCTTCATGCGGCAGGGAGTCCATGCGGGGCGAAAAGGCGCGGCTCCGGCCGCGCGGAGGAGAGACCATGAACAAGACATCGCTGTCCCTGGCCGTGCTGTGCGCGGCCGCCATGCTGGGCATGCCGTACGCACAGAGCGCGTACGGCGCGGAAACCAGAAGAGCCGTGAACGGCGTTCCTTCCATGGAGAAGTTTCAGGAGGTGTCGGATATTGTGCTCGACAAGTGCATGGCCTGCCACAGCCGGGATTACGATCTGCCCTTCTATGCGAAGATTCCGGGCATCAGGCAGATCATCGAGCAGGACTACCGCGACGGCCTGCGCGCCATGGATCTGAATCAGGAGCTGGTGGGCGCGGCAAAGGACAGGCCCGTGGGCGAGGTGGCTCTTGCGAAGATGGAGTGGGTGATACTCAACGACACCATGCCCCCGGCCAAGTTCACCGTGGTGCACTGGGGCAGCCGTCTCACGGACGAGGACAGGGAAAACATCCTGCACTGGGTAAGGAGCACCCGCGCGGCGCATTACGCCACGGGTACGGCCTCGGCGGAGAGGGCGAACGAGCCTCTGCAGCCTCTGCCCTCGCACCTTGCCGTGGATGGGAAAAAGGCGGCCCTCGGCGAAAAGCTGTTCAACGACAAGCGCCTTTCCGCCGACAACACGCTGGCCTGTTCGGGCTGTCATGCCTATGAGAAGGCGGGCACGGACAATGCGCGCTTCTCCGAGGGCATACGCGGCCAGTTCGGGGACATCAACGCGCCCACCATGTTCAACGCCGTGTTCAACACCCGTCAGTTCTGGGACGGCCGCGCCGCGGATCTTCAGGAACAGGCGGGCGGCCCGCCCCTGAATCCCGTGGAAATGGGCTCCACCGGCTGGGATCAGATCATCGCCAAGCTTGCCGCCGATGCCGCGCTTACGGCGGAGGCCTCTGCCGTGTACCCCGACGGCTGGAGCGCGGCGAACATCACCGACGCCATTGCCGAATATGAAAAGACGCTCATCACCCCGGACAGCCGCTTCGACAAGTGGCTTCGCGGCGACGATGCGGCCATCACGGCCGAGGAGGCGGAAGGCTACCGGCTCTTCAAGCTGTACCGCTGCTCAAGCTGCCATGTGGGCCGCAGCGCGGGCGGGCAGTCCTTTGAATACATGGATCTCAAGGCCGACTACTTTGCCGACCGGGGCGCGCCGCTGAATTCCGACAGGGGCCTCATGGGCTTTACCGGCAAGGAAGACGACCTGCACCGCTTCAAGGTGCCGAACCTGCGCAACGTGGAGCTCACGCATCCCTACATGCACGACGGCACCGTGGCCACGCTGGATGAAAGCGTGGCCGTCATGGGCAGGTATCTCTCGGGCATTCCCGTTTCCGACAACGACCGCCGCCTCATCGTGGCCTTCCTGCGCACCCTCACCGGGGAATTTCAGGGCAGGCCTCTTTCCGGCACTCCCGTAGAGCGCTAGGCCGCCCGGGAAAAGTCTGTCGGAAAGCTTCTGTTCGGGCGGGCATGCGCAAGGCGTGCCCGCCCTTTTGGTTAAAAGAAAGCCCCGGTCAGGCCGGGGGCGAAATCTGTTGTTGCGGAAGGAGGAGGCTGCCCCCCTGTCCGGTGCGGAACGCCGCATGTACCGGCAGGGCCGCCGCTTTCATCCTGCCGCGTTGTTTTTGTTCCTCATGGGGCCGGAAGATCAGGGCCTGCGTCCGTTTCTCCGGCAGAAGGGCGGGCATGGCTCTTTTTTTTCGGGTTTCCCGCGGAAAACGCTCTGAAAGGCATCGAACCTTTGCAGGGTTCTGATGGAGGGCCTTCCCCTGCGGGGGACGCAGTCAGAAAGGCCCTCTGCCGTAAAGGAAGGCGGCGTTTGGGCGGGAGCAGCGTCAGAAACGCCACTTCAAGCCGGCAGATACGTTGTATTCCCGGGTGAAGTTCTCGCCGTGTTCCCGTTCGGCCTGCATGTAGAGGCGGAGATTGTCCGTAACCTGCCAGTCTGCGCCGAGTCCGTAATAGACCCGGGTGCCGTCCAGGTCGGAACGCATGTTCACGCCGTTGATGCGGGCCTTTTGATCGCCGAGAAATTCATGGTTGACGCCGGCCTTCACATAAGGCTGCACATAGCGGACCCCGTTTTTTTCCTCCAGAGAGAATTTTTTGCCGAGCACAAGTCCGGCCCTGCCCGTGAGGGAGGCCATGTCGCTCTGCTCGATGGTCATGCCGTTGCTGCTGGTGAAGTCGCCGCCTTTCACCCAGAACCAGGAAAGCTGGAGCTGCGGTTCCAGGAACCAGTAATCCTGCCCCCTGTTGCTGAAGGCGAAGTCCATGTTACGGCCGACTTCCAGAGAGGTGCCGAGCCCGCAGGTGGAGCGGTCGTCGTACATCTTCGTGCCGTTCAGCATGGCGGAGCGTATTTCATGGTGGAACCAGTCCGCAGTGGCCACGGCATCCAGATACCAGCCGTCCGCATGCACCCATGTGGAATACAGGCTGCCGCCGAGGCTGCTCAGTTCGCCGTATCCTCCCCATCTGCCGCAGGTGTCCTGATCGGCATGTCCGCTGCGGATCTGCAAGCCTGCAATCCACAGGAACATTTCGTCCACGTCCATGATGGTGTCATAGCCTATGGAGCCGCCCACAAGGTTCTGCGTAAGTCCGGTTCCGCCGAGACCGTTGAGACGGGTTTTATCGGCAAAGCCGCGTACCCACAGCCCGGTATGCGTACCGTAGCGCACTTCTCCAAGGCGCTTTCTCAGGTCGGTCTGATAGCCGTACCACATGGCGTAATGCCCTGCGAGGCCGGAAAGAGCGGCTTCCGTTTCTCCGGTGGGAGAAAGCGGGGCGGAAGTCTCCGGTTCTTCCGTTTCATTCTCAGAGTCTTCAGGATTTTCCGGCCCCGGCTCAGGCAGGGTGACATTGCGTACCAGATACCATTCCCGGCCGTTGTTTCGTTCCGAGTTTTCCATGTGGTAGAGGTAGAGGCCCAGGTCGATGACTTCCTGGCCGTCCACGACGGCGCCGCCTTTCAGGGAGAATTCATTTCCCGTGGCGGCTGTGGTGCTTTCCGTTCTGGCAAGATAGCTTCCCGTCTGCGTCATGACGAGAGGTTCGCTGCCGCCGGCCTTCACCCACAGCTTGTGGGAACCGGAGAGGGATTTTGTGATGCGGACGCTGTCGGAAATATCCTTCTGCAGGTCGGTGCGCAGATAAAAGTTTCCGGAGCCGGAAAGGTTCTGCACAAGAAGTTCCACGGGCCTGTCCGTGGCGGAAAGCGTGGCGAACGATGAGGCGAAGCCTGCATTTTCCGTCCAGGCGTTCCGCCATGCGTTTTCCGTCGTGCCCACATAAACGTCGGCGTCATCGAGGCTGAGCTCTGTCAGACGGCTTACATAGCTGCCCCGTGCATCGGCCGCGACGATGTTGGAGGGAATCACATTCCATACCGCATGATCGGTGAACGCCAGCGATATGGAGCTGACCGTACGCGAGGCGTACTGCCCCGTGCCCGAAGGATCGGTCAGCGCTTCGCCGTCGCTGGTGAAGCCGGAAAAAAAGGAATCCGCACCGGAGAATGATGCCCTGATGCCGCCCGCATTTTCATAAAGGGGGGTGCTCATGTCCACCGTTCCGGGGAGAATGGGGCTGGCTTCGTGGTACAAATCTCCGTAGTTGTCCTCGTACAGGCGGCCCAGAACGGCCGTCATGTCGCCTTCGATGCGGTGCGCGCCTGAAGCTATGTCTATTTCGCCGCCTTCGGCTTTTAAAGAATAATGTCGTCCCGCATGATTGCCGGCGATGTCGACAAGCCCGGAAGTCGTCACCAGGCTGTCCGTGGCGGAATGGATGCCGATGAAGCCCGCGTTGCCCCCGGAGGTGACGCTGTTGCCTTCCATGGAAAGATTGTTCAGGGAAATGCTGGAATATTCCGCCGCCTTGATGCCGGTGGCGAGCGCGTCTCCCCCGTTGGATACCAGAGTGTTGCCGGAAATGGTCACATCGCCGGAAGCGGTGATTTCCAAAGGCTCATCCAGGTATTCGCCCAGGCTTGCATGCAGCCCGTAAAAGCGCAGGGTTCCCGTATCGCTGCTCAGATGGGAATCGTGGATGGTGATGTTGCCGTCGGCCTGAATGCGCGAGGGGATTCCGTCCGAGTAGTCCTGCCACCCGAAAACCCGCAGGCCGGAAAACTGCAGGCCGTAATCTTCCGATTTTTTCATGAAGGCTGAAATATCAACATCTTTTTTCAGATATACGCCGCCGCTGGCATACGCTTCCACGGCATTTCATGACGAGTCCGTCGCTCTCGATTCCCCGGGGGAGTTCATCTGAAGCTTAAGGGGCACATCCAGGTTGAGCCAGCCGTTCTGTGCGCCGACGACATAGATGTTGTCGGTGATGTAGGCGTAGGGGGTGTAGGAAATGGAGGCGCTCAGCGTCGCGTCTTCAGAACCCTGAATCGTGACGAAGGGAAAGTTTCTGTCTCCATAGGTCTGCGTATCCGCCGTGATGTCGATAAGGCGTGAAGATGTGGAATCGATAAAAGTATTCTGATGAATATTGATGATATAATTGTCCGCGGTGGAAGAGAAGGAATTTTGTATGAACCATTATAAACCCATGTATCCGTAATGTCATATGCAAGATAAGCAAACTCTTCTTCGAGAGTCATATTGCTTTCCGTTATGTCAAATATTTGAGTTTTTGATTTATTATCATATTCTTCTGACATGGAAGAATAAGCGGATAGTATATTAATGATGAAAAATAGAAATGATGTCATGAAATATTTTTTTATTCGATATTTATTATAAGGTATAAATTTTGTTAACGTCTTATTGATTTTTTCATGCCTTCCTCCGTCATAAATACGAAATGGATAGGGGCGATCAAAAAAGTGTACTTTTTTGTACAAGAGAAAATATGACACGTTTACGGGAAGGATGAATTTTTTTTCTGGAAATATATATAGTTTTTTATTACTGTCATGCCGGAGTTCCTGTACAACCTGAGGGGCAAAAAAGTACACTTTTCTGCCTCAGCGGAAGTTCATTTCCCTCTTAGCCCTGTAACGGAAGGAAGACTTCGCCATGCGGCAGGATCTTGCGGCGTCGGCCAGCGAGATTTTTCCTTCCTTCCACAGCCGGAGCGCGGAGGAAAATTCCGCCGGCAGGGGCTTGGGCGGTCTGCCGAAGCGGACGCCTTTTTTCCTGGCGGCGGCAATGCCTTCGGCCTGGCGTCTGCGTATGTTCTCCCTTTCGTTCTGGGCGGCGAAGGAAAGCACCTGAAGCACGAGGTCGGCGATGAAGGTGCCGAGCAGGTCCTTGTCGCGCCGGGTGTCGAGCAGGGGCATGTCGAGCACCATGATATCCACCTTTCTTTGGTGAGTGTGCGCCACTGCCTTTGTATTTCCTCATAGTTGCGGCCCAGCCTGTCGATGCTGGTCACGCAGACGAGGTCTCCCGCTTTGAGCCTGCGGAGCATGGCCCGGTACTGCGGGCGGTGAAAGTCCTTGCCCGATATCTTGTCCATGAAGATGTCGTCCATGGTCAGGGGGGCTTTTTTCAGTGCCTGAATCTGCCTGTCTTCATTCTGTTCCGTGCTCGATACACGGATGTATCCGTAGATGTTTCCCATACTGTGTTGCTCCTGCAGATGTGCCGTCGCGCCGGGCCACTCGTCCGGTCGGCTTGTCGTTCAAGGCTCCTTTTCTGCCGTGTTTTTCGGCGTGGCAGGGAAATAAGAAGGTAACATACCGGAACAGTTTGGTAAAATCATGCATGGTGTGGAAGAGAAGCGCCCGGGAGCCTTTTCCCCGCCCCAGGCGCGGCAGGGTGTTGCGCTTTCTGGGCGCGGGCGTATAAGAACGCCGTTCACGCCCTTTGCGCCGCGGTGCGGGCGGGAGCCGGAACAGGGTTTTTTCCCGGGGTTCATTTCCCTGTGGAAAGCGCTGTACGGCTCTTGACATTGCCTGCCGCACAAGGCATTCTCGCCCATCACCAGGCATGGCCGGATGATCCGGCACATGTTCTTTTGTGGAGTTTGCCCCGATGATTGTTGATACCTTTGAGCGTGGTGCACAGTACGATCTGGGAGCGTGCTGGAGCGCCCTGTATCCCGAGCTCATGGAACTTGTCCGCCAGGGCGGAAACCTGCCGGACGGCCGTTATCTTCTGGCCGGAGGCCCGGAGAAGGGCGGCGTCGCGGTTTCCGTGGAAAGCTACGAACCCCGGCAGGAAGATCAGGCCCGTTACGAAAGCCATGAACGCATGGCCGACGTGCAGGCCGTGCTTTCCGGCGATGAATTCATCGATGTGTTCTTTCTCAGCGGAGAGGAAAGAAAGTCCATGGTCGATGAAGCGCGCGATCTTGCCTTTTATGAGGACAAGCCCGGGTGCGCGGCCCGTGTTCACCTTACGCCGGGCATGTTCGCGCTGATCACTCCCGGGGAGGCCCACATGCCCTGCCTCAGAGCTTCCAGCGGCAGGGTGAAGAAGCTTGTGGTCAAGATACCGGCGAACTCTCTTCCTGCTCCGCGTTCCGTGTAAACCCGGCCGGGGAGAGTTTTCCGAGGTCCCGTGCGCGCCTTGTGCGCGCTTTGCCTTACGCTCTTTTCCCGCCTTTGTGCGGGAGAGTCTTTCAGGAGCATAGTTATGGATGTGTTTGATCAGGCTACGGAACTGGAAAGAATTGAACGTGAATCCGCACTGCGGCAGGCCGCCAATGTCGGCTATCAGGAAGGCCCGGAGTGGATTGACGGCAAGCCCTGCTGCCGCGAATGCGGTGAACCCATTCCCGAGGCCCGGCTCAAGGCCATTCCCGGCGTGGGCCTCTGCCTCTCCTGCCAGGAGGAATGGGAGAAGGAACGCCAGTAACCGAGCGTTTTCCGCATGAAAAAAGGCCGTCGCGCATGTCGCGGCGGCCTTTGTCGTTTTCCGGGCAAGCTTATGCCTCAAGCCAGCGCCTTGCCCTGTAGGCGGCATCCTCTCCGAGTTCATCCAGCCACGGCGGCAGGCACAGCGCCTCCGCTTCCGGCAGGATGAGGCGGCCGTGATGGAGAAAGAAGCGCTCCGTATCCCCCGCGGCCCGGCTCTGCGCGCCGTAGCGCGCATCCCCGGCCAGCGGGAAGCCGCAGGAGGCGCAGTGCGCGCGTATCTGATGCCGCGCGCCCTTCAGAATGACGCATCCGGCAAGGGTGAGCTGCTCAGGCCCCTTTGCCGGGCAGGTGAGGCCGAGTTTTTCCCACAGGGGCGCGGCAGGCATGACGGCAAGGGGCGTGATGCGGGTGTGCCGGCGCACGTCGGGGTGGCGGTCAAGCTCCACGAGTACGCGGCTGCGGTTTTTCAGAAGAAGTCTGCGGTCGGCCAGCACGGGGCGGGTGAGCGCTCCTTCCAGAAGGGCAAGATAGCGCTTTTCCGTGAGTCCCCTGTCCTGCGCGCTGTGATAGGCCTCTTCTCCCGCACGGTTCAGGGCGGCGGCCGCAAGGCCCGAGGTGGCGAAATCCAGCCGGTTCAGCAGGCGGGCCTTCCCTCCGGCAAGGGATTCCACAACATCCTGCAGGCTTTCCCCCGGCTTTCCTGCCAGCGATTCGGTGTGCATGGCCGCAGGCTTGTAGAGAAAGGCAAAGGCCGCCGTGCGCGCCACAAGGCGCGGCGCATCGGCTCCCGGCAGGGCCTGCGCGTTCTGCGGAGCCTGTTCGTCTTGAAGTTCGATGCTGTCGCCTTCCCTCACCTTGCGCGCGGCGGCGGCAGGGCGGCCGTTCACAAGAACAAGCCCGAGTTCGCAGAAGCGGCGGCGGCCCCTGAGCCCCATGTCCGGCGCAAGGCGCTCCAGCACATGGTCGAGCCTTGCGCCTTCGTCCTGCGCGGTTGCGGTGATGCGTTTCATGCCTCCCATCCTTCGGGCATGGGTTCGCCCTCATACCATATCCGCGTCATGGTCAGGCCCTGGGGCGGCGCGGTGAAGGGCGCAAGGCGCCGGTTCTTCGAGGCCAGAAGCGCAGGTATGTTCTCCGGCTCGAACCTTCCCCGGCCGCAGGCCACCATGAGGCCCACGAGGTTGCGGACCATCTGCTTGAGAAAGCCGTTGCCCTCAAAGCGCAGATCCACCTGCAGGCAGCCTTCGGGCAGGGCGGCCTCCTTCGTGCGCGCAGGGGTGCGCGTAATGGAATAAAGGGTGCGCACCGTGCTCTTGTGCGGGGTGCCCGCATTCTGCAGGGCCGCAAAGTCGTGTTCCCCCACAAGGTAGGGAATGGCCGCGTCGAAGCGGTCCATGTCGAAGGGGCCGCAGGCCCACACGAAGGGGTAGAGCTTGGGCGGCGTGCAGGTGTGATCGAGCCACAGCGAATAGGTGTAGATCTTGCGCTTCACGCTGAAGCAGGCGTCGAAGTCGTCGGGCACAAGGCAGGCGTCCATGACGCGGATGTCGCGGGGCAGGAGCGTGTTCAGCGCCAGCTTCCAGCGCACATGGGCGCGCTCTTCGGGAATGTCGCAGTGGGCCACCTGCGCGTCGGCATGCACGCCCGTGTCGGTGCGGCCCGCGGCCTGCACATGGGTGGGCCTGCCCGCCACCTGGGAAACGGCCTGTTCCACAAAGGCCTGCACCGTGGGCGGGTCTTCCCTGTCCTTCCATGCCTGTATCTGCCAGCCGTGATAATGGGTGCCCACATAGGCAAGGGTAAGCTTGAGGCGCGGCATCAGAGTTCCACCAGTTCCACGGTACAGGGGGCAATGGGAATGCCGAGAAAAAGCTCGCCCATGCGGGTGAAGCGGGGCACGTCGTCGGTGGTGAGAAAGCGCACGGAACCGGGGCAGAGGGGCATGCCCACGTCGGGCCCGGAGCCGCGTGCAAGGTGCTTTTCCTGCAGAAGGGCGCGCACTTCCCGCGCGGTGTTGCCCGCGGAATCCACAATGGTCACGCCTTCGCCTGCGGCGCGGGCAATGGCGTTTCTGAGCAGGGGGAAATGGGTGCAGGCCAGCACCAGCGTGTCGGGCACTTCCAGCCCCTGTTCCCGCGGATTGCGGAAAATGGGGTCGAGGTAGCGCGCGGCCAGCGCTTCGGCCAGCGGCCCTTCCAGCAGGCCGTCTTCCACCATGGAGACAAAGAGCGGGCATGCCTTGACGGAAATGCGCGCGTCGGGCATGCGGCGCAGTATGGCCTCCTCGTAGGCGCGGCCGCGTATGGTGCCGCTTGTGGCAATCACGGCGATATGGCCGCTTTTGGTGGCCCGGCAGGCCGCTTCGGCCCCGGGTTCCACCACGCCCACCACGTCGATGTCGGGGTGCGCGGCCTGAAGCTGGGGCAGGGCCGCCGCCGTGGCGGTGTTGCAGGCAATGACAAGGAGCTTCACCCCGCGTTCCACCAGTCTGGCCGCGGCTTCAAGAGCGTATTTGCGCACGGTTTCCACGCCCTTGGTGCCGTAGGGCATGCGGGCCGTGTCGCCCAGGTAGAGAAAGGATTCGTTGGGCAGCTGTTCCCGCATGGCGCGCAGCACCGTCATGCCGCCCACGCCGGAATCGAAAAGCCCTATGGGCAGTTCGCGCAGGGAGGAAAGGTTTGAGGATATGCCCTGTGTGGTAATCATACGCCCTCGCATGGTTGTGTTCATCGGGCCTTGGGCCCTTTCCGTTCCTAGCGCGCCTTGAACGCAAAGGTCAATGCCGGGCGGCCCGCGCGGGGAAAGATTTTGTTCCCCGGGAGCTTTTTATGCCGCATCCGTCTTGACAAGAAAACTGAACTGTAACAAACACAGTACAAGGAATGCCTGCCATGCGGCAGAGCGCCACAGGCCCTTGCGGGCCAACGATTTCATGATGTTTTGAGGGCTTTTTGCATGAGTTCCGCTCCGCTCACACTCAGAGGTACAGTTTCTCCCCTTGAAGGCGGCCCCTGCCGCGTAGCGCTCCTTGACGGCGAAGAACAGGAATGGCCCATTTTTCCGCGCGGCGCCGGCGCGGATCTGGCCGAAATGGTCGGTTCCCCTGTGGAACTTCTGTGCAAGGTCATGGAAGAAGGCCAGCGGCAGATTTATGTGCGTTCCTACAAATTCCTCGATGAGGCCGACAACGAACTCTGGCTCTGAGCCTTCCGCGCTTCTGCACCCCGAATCTGCCTGTGCGGAAAACGCGCCGTTCTGACGCGCGCCTTTCCGGCTCTGTGCTTTCGCTTCTTCCCGCATTGCCGGGAGAGGGCGGGTGCTTTCCGGGCCTTTGTCTGTTCTCTGCGCATCTTTCGTGCAGAGAACGGCTCCTTTTGTGCCGTGCTTTTTGCGCGTGCCGGAAGGGTTGTTTCGTCGCGTGTTTTCTTTTCCGGCCTTTCTGCGCCGGGGGTATGGGGTATTGTCGCAAATGCCTGTGAAAAGCATTCGTGTCGGCAGTCTGGTCATCGGCGGGGGACGCCCCCGCATCATCGTTCCGCTCACCTCCTCCTCTCTGAAGGAGCTGGAAGAGGAGGCCGCGCGCCTTTCCTCCCTGCCTGCGGACATGGCGGAATGGCGGGTGGACATGTTCGGCGCCCCGGGCGCGGTGGACGAGTCGGCCGTGCGCGAGGCCCTTTTCATGCTGCGCAGGGTGCTTTCCGTGCCGCTTCTGGCCACCTTCCGCACCGTGGATGAAGGCGGAAGCCGCCCCCTTTCGGAAGAAGGCTATGCCTCGCTCTGCGCCATGCTCTGCGAAAGCGGCCTTGTGGATCTGCTGGACGTGGAGGCCTTTTTCCGTTCCGGCGAGGCGCGGAACATCATTGCCCGCGCCCATGCCTGCCGTGTGCCCGTGGTGGCGAGCAACCATGATTTTCATGCCACGCCCCCGCGGGAGGAAATCGTGCGCCGCCTGCTCTTCATGCAGAATGAACTCGGGGCGGACGTGGCCAAGATGGCCGTCATGCCGCAGAGCCGGGCCGATGTGCTCACCCTCATGTCCGCCACGGAGGAGGCCTTTTCCCGGGCGGAAGTGCCGCTCATCACCATGAGCATGGGGCCTCTCGGCGTGATAAGCCGCGTAAGCGGCGGCTTCTTCGGCAGCGCCGCCACCTTCGGCGCGGCGGAAAGGGCCAGTGCTCCCGGTCAGATGGATGTCTGCGCCCTTGATGCGGTGCTGCGTCGTCTGGAGGAGGCTTCGGCCTGATTCTCTTTTCCCGGAAGGCGGCAAAGCCCCTTTCCTTACCTTTATTGATGAATCTGCGGCCTCCGGGCCGCATTTTTTTTGCTCGGCCCGCGTCTTTTCCTGCGCGTTTCTGCCTGCTCTGCGGGCTTTCCGGGGCAGAGCGCTCTCTGGCGGATCTGCGGGAGAGGATGCCTTGCGGGGGCGTGACGGCCTGCCTTCCGCAGGAGGCGCTTTTTTTCAGAAAAGAGCGCTCCGGAGGCCCGGAACGGCCCTCTGTGCGGCGTTTTTTTCAAAAAAGTTGTCTTTTCCCCCTAGACGGGGAACAAAACGGAATTACCTATTGCCTGTAAGCGAGAGCGCCGCACGGCGCCCCTTACCCAACCAAGCAAGAATCGAGGAGGAAATATAGTATGGGCAAGATTATTGGTATCGACCTTGGCACCACCAACAGCTGCGTTTATGTGATGGAAGGCAAGGAGCCCAAGTGCATCTCCAATCCCAATGGCGGCCGGACCACTCCGTCCATCGTCGCTTTTACCGATAAGGAACGTCTGGTCGGCGAAACCGCCAAGCGCCAGGCCGTCACCAACCCCGACCGCACCATTTTTGCCGTGAAGCGCCTTATGGGCCGCCGCGCGGACGCTCCCGAAGTGCAGCACTGGATGCAGCACGCCCCCTATGCCATCGTGGCTTCCGCCAACGGTGACGCGGCCGTGCGCGTGGACGGGCACGACTACAGCCCCCAGGAAATTTCCGCGGTCATTCTCGGTCAGCTCAAGAAGGACGCGGAAGCCTACCTCGGCGAACCTGTGACCGAAGCGGTCATCACCGTTCCCGCCTACTTCAACGACGCCCAGCGTCAGGCCACCAAGGACGCCGGCAAGATCGCCGGTCTGGATGTGAAGCGTATCATCAACGAACCTACGGCCGCCTCTCTGGCCTACGGTTTCGACCGCAAGGCCAATGAAAAGATCGCCGTGTACGACCTCGGCGGCGGTACCTTCGATATCTCCATCCTGGAAGTGGGCGACAATGTCGTGGAAGTGCGCGCCACCAACGGCGATACCTTCCTCGGCGGTGAAGACTTCGACCAGCGCATCATCCGCTACATGGTGGACGAGTTCAAGGGTCAGTACGGCATCGACCTTTCTCAGGACCGCATGGCTCTGCAGCGCCTGAAGGAAGCGGCCGAAAACGCCAAGAAGGAACTTTCCAACTCTCTGGAAACGCAGATCAACCTGCCCTTCATCACGGCTGACGCCACCGGCCCCAAGCACCTCATGATGACGCTCTCCCGCGCCAAGCTGGAACAGATGGTCATGGATCTGGTGGAACGCTCCATCGAACCCTGCCGCAAGGCTCTTGCCGACGCCGGCCTGTCCGCTTCCGAAATCGACGAAGTGGTGCTCGTGGGCGGCATGACCCGTATGCCTCTGGTGCAGAAGAAGGTGGGCGAATTCTTCGGCAAGGAACCCAACCGTTCCGTGAACCCCGATGAAGTGGTGGCCATGGGTGCCTCCATTCAGGGTGCCATTCTCACCGGCGACGTGAAGGACGTGCTGCTGCTCGACGTGACCCCGCTTTCCCTGGGCATCGAGACCATGGGCGGCGTGTTCACCAAGCTCATCGACCGCAACACCACCATTCCTACCCGCAAGAGCCAGACCTTCTCCACCGCGGCCGACAACCAGCCCGCCGTGGATATCCATGTGCTGCAGGGCGAACGCCCCATGGCCGCGGACAACATGACTCTGGGCAACTTCCAGCTCACGGGCATTCCTGCGGCTCCCCGCGGCGTCCCGCAGATTGAAGTCACCTTCGATATCGACGCCAACGGTATCGTGAACGTGTCCGCCAAGGATCTCGGCACCGGCAAGGAACAGTCCATCCAGATCAAGTCTTCCTCCGGCCTCAGCGAAGAAGAAATCAACAAGCTGGTGCGCGAAGCTGAAGCCAACGCGGCCGAAGACAAGAAGAAGCAGGAAAACATCGAAGCCCGCAACCAGGCCGACGCCCTCATCTACGCCACCGAAAAGTCCCTCAAGGACCTCGGCGACAAGGTTGATCCCGCGGTCAAGGCCGATGTGGAAAGCAAGACCGAAGTTCTGAAGAAGGCCATGGAAGGCACCGACACCGCCGCCATCAAGAAGGCTTCCGACGATCTTTCCCAGGCTTCCCACAAGCTTGCGGAACAGCTCTACAAGAACGCTCAGGCCCAGCAGGGTGCTCAGGGCGCTCAGGGCACCCAGCAGGCCCAGGGCGGTGACAAGAAGGACGATGACGTGGTCGACGCCGACTTCACCGAAGTGAAGTAAGCCCTCCGGCAAGACACCAGACCACATCCGGCCCCGCTTCCTGAAAAGGAGGCGGGGCCTTTTTTTGTGCACAAAAAAGCCCGTGTCCCGCGCAGAAAGGGCGGCATTCCGCGCAGGTTCTTGCGGCGGAAAAGGAGGCCGCGCCCCCGGAGGGCCGCACGGGCGATTGAGGGAAAAAAGCTGTGCGCGGGCGGGGCTAGAAAAGCGCCAGATACACGCCCACAAGAACGAGGTAGCGGCCGAGCTTTGCCGCGAAGGTGATGGCCATGAAGGAGGGGAAGGGTTCTTTGAGCACGCCCGCCGCAAAGGTGAGCGGGTCGCCGATGAAGGGAGCCCAGCTCAGCAGCAGGGACCAGCGGCCGTACTTATGGTACCAGCCTTCGGCCCTGCGGAGCTTTTCCGCACTGATGGGGAACCAGCGGGCATGAAGGAAGCGGTGGGCCAGAGAGCCCAGATACCAGTTGAGGGCGGAACCCAGGCTGTTGCCCAGCGTGGCCGTGCCCAGAAGCGCCCACGGGGAATGGTCGCCCTCCGCCACAAGGGCCACGAGCACGGCTTCCGACTGGGCGGGAAGGAGCGTGGCCGCAAGAAAGGCCACGGCAAACATGAGGGCGTATTCCTTCATGGGAGGGGAAGAGGGGAGACTTGTCCGCCCCGGGCGGAGGCGGGGCATGCCCCGGAAGGGGGGGGCAGGAAAGCCGGCATGAAAAGGCCCGCGGACGCTCCGCGGGCCTTTTTTTCAGGTTACTGCTGCATGGGGTTGATGCGTACTTCCACGCGGCGGTTCTGCTGGCGGCCGTACTCGGTGTTGTTGTCGGCAATGGGGGCGCTTTCGCCATAGCCCATGGCGGTGATGCGCGAGGGCGAAATGCCGCGCTGCACCAGCGCATTCTTCACGCTGTCAGCGCGGCGTTCGGAAAGCTGCTGATTGTAGGATTCCGAACCCGTGCTGTCGGTATGGCCGATGACGCTGATGGTGGTCTGCGGGTAGTTGGAAAGCACCTGGGCGATGCGGTCTATTTCCGCATACATGCCGGGACGAATGGAGGAAGAGTTCACGGCAAAGGTGAAATCGCTCTTGAAGGTGAGGGCAAGGGCGTCGCCCTGACGCTGCACGGCCACGGCTTCGGAATTGGCCAGAGCCTGGCGCATGTCGTTTTCCTGCTTGTCCATCATGGCGCCCACGCCCGTTCCGGCCAGGCCGCCGATGACGGCGCCTGCCGCGGTGCCGATGAGGGTGGATTTGGTGTTGCCGCCGATGATCTGGCCGAGAATGGCGCCTGCCGCAGCGCCGCCTGCGGTGCCGTAGGCCGCACCGCGGCCCGTGTTGCTCTGGATGCCGGCGCAGCCGCTGCCGAGCATCAGCGTGGCGATGAGTCCGAGAGTATAGAGTTTTTTCATGGCACGTTCCTTCCTGTGCTTGTCGTTTCCAGAAAAGAAGATTCCGGCCGTGACAGGTTCCGTGGAAAGCCGGGGATGGGCCGGAATATGAGCCATCATAGCCGCGAGGGCATGAAAAGGCAATTGCTTCCCTGCAAGGGGATGGGGCTTCCGGCGGCAGAAAGGGGAGGAAAGGGCGTTTTTTTACAGAAAATTCCCACGGATCGCTGCTTGTTAAAAGAAAGCTTTCACAATATTGCAGCGCGGAAAGAGTTTGAAACGTGACTTGAACCGCGTAAGGTGTATAAAGGAAACATCGAGGCCGTCCTTCCCCCGGATGGTCGGGAACTCTCCTCCTTTTCCCTCTTTCTTTGTTCGGCCCGTCCGCGAAAACGCGGGCGGGTCCTCTTTTTTTATGTATCTGCCCTGTTTTTTGGAAAAAACGCCCTTTTCCCGGGCTTTTTCCGCAAAAAAGGGGAAAAAGCCCCTGCGCCCCTGGCAGGGCCGCATGTTCGGCGGCGCAGGCCCGGCCTTTTTGCGCCCTGTTCTCCATGGTTTTGGGGTGGCATGGCCCTGCGCGGACATGAGCGCCCTGTGCGGCAGGCCCGCCTGCCCCGGCCTTTCGTTGCGAAGTGTTGCGGGACGGGAAAGAGTTTGAAACGTGACTTTTTTCAGGCATTTTGTAGAAAGAGGGCGTGGAAAGTCATACGACAGAAACGGTTCCATACTTTCTCTCCTCTTCTCAGTCAGCCCGTCCACCCCAGGGACGGGCTGATTTTTTTATGCCGGAAGGGAAACGCCGGGGGAGAAAGGAAGCGAGGGGGAAGGCGTGCCCGGAAAGGGGGCGCTCCCTGTCCGGGAAAACGCGGCGCATGGTTTCCGGCGCATGCTCTTGCTCCGGCTGCTTCCGGGAAGGGGAAAAGGGTGCGTGCTGCCCCTTGCAGGCCTTTGATGCACGCGGCGGCGCGCCCTGTTCCGGGGGAACATTTTGGGCGGAGCCACGATCTTTTCTCTTGCCAAATGAAGAGAATGGAGTCATATTCCCGCTGTTGGACCCGTAGCTCAGTTGGTAGAGCCCCCGGCTCATAACCGGATTGTCGTAGGTTCGAAGCCTGCCGGGTCCACCACCTTGAAAAGAAAACGGACATGGTGTCATCCATGTCCGTTTTTTTGTATCCTTCGTGCGGGAAGGGGCGCCCTCTGCGCGGCTGAGGCGGGGGATTTTCCCGCGCCCGGGGGCCTTTTGTGCTTCACAGGCTTTTCCGGGAGCAGAGGGGCTTTTCCGCCGCGTTTGGCCCGCATGGCGCATCCTCAGCCCGGCGTGTTCGGGAACTGAGGATGCGCAGGTAAGGCCTGCGTCAGATTTTTTCGCAGATTTTTTCAATGAAGCGGGATTTGAGCTGCTTCTGCGCAAGGGAGCGCTTGACCGCGGGCATGCGCAGGATGGAGCCGAGCACGCCTGCAAGCAGGCGGTGGCTGAAGAGCATGCGGTTGTCGAAGATGAGATCCTGAAGGTTGCCGCGTTCCGTGGCCATGACCACGGCGCGGTGCGTGGTGTTGAGGGGCGTGATGGTGCGTTCCGGCCGGGGAACGAGGGTGAGCGCGCCCTTGGGGCAGCCGCGCGTGCACACGCCGCAGCCCAGGCACAGTTCGGCGTTGAAGTCCATGCGGCGGGTGCCGTCCGCATCGCGCACCAGGGTGATGGCGTTCACGGGGCACAGTTCCGCACAGCGGCCGCATTTCACGCAGGCGGATTCATCCATGTGCATGATGAAGTTGGAATGGATGGTCTGCGTCATCTGGAAGCGCTTCACCGCGCCCAGCGCTTCGCAGCAGCAGCCGCAGCAGTTGCAGATGAAGTTCACGCCTTCGCGCACGTTTTCCCCGAACTGCACGAGGTTGTGTTCCCAGGCCTGATGCAGCAGTTCCAGGCATTCGCTCTTGCTCACTTCGCGGGCATGGCCGTGCTTGATGAGGGAATGGGCGGCGGTGTTGAAGGTCATGCAGATATCCATGGGCGCGTCGCAGGCGGTGCCGAGGTGCTGCTTCTTGTGGCGGCAGTAGCACATGCTTATGCCGCACTGTGAGGCGGTTTCGATGACGTGGGTGGCGCGTTCCCAGTCGAGAATTTCCATGGCGTAGGGTTCCTTCACCGTGGGTTCCTGCACGAACACGCGGCCGAGGCCCGTTTCGCCGGTGACGAAGAGCTCGCGCATGAAATCCTCTTCCACGTTGATGTACTGGTGGAACAGTTCGGCAAGGGTTTTCTGGTCCACGTCCTTGCGCACGCGCATCATGGAAAATTCAAAGAATCCGGCCATGGGCGGCGGCAGGCAGTAGCGCTGTTCCCCTTTCACCTCCATGTCCACGAGCATGGCGCGGGAGGCGAGGTTGTCCAGAATGCGGTGCGCCTCGCTTTCCGACATGTTCCAGCGCTTTGCGGCGTCGGCCGCGGTGAAGGGCCGTATGGGCATTTGCGCCACAAGGCCGGCTTCCTTTTCCGTGAAGAGCATTTTAAGGATGGAATAGAGCGTTTCCGATTCGGGGGCGCCCTGAGGGAAGCGGTTGAGCCTGTCTACCATGCGGCCGTAGGCGGACTGTTTTTCCAGCATAAGGTGATGTCCCACAAGAGTCTCCTTTGCGTATGGCGGATAGAGGAAAAGAGGGCCGCGGGCAATGTTCGGGGAAGAAGGAGCGCTTTTTTCTCATCACTCTCACGAAGAAAGGGGAAAATTCCTGCATGTGTTCTGTGACGGGGCGGCGCAGTCCCACGGCGTGACAGAGCCAGTGTAGCGCGTTGCAGAGAAACATCAAGAATGCTGCATGGGTGGCACGGAGCATGTCTGGGGGCGTCCGGCCCGGCGCCTTGTCCTGCGCGTGCGGGCAGAGAAGGAAAAAGGCCCGGAAGCTGTGCGCTTCCGGGCCTTTTTCTGTGGAAGGAAGAGAATTCAGAACTGGCGTTCGTTGCGGACGGAGGCGGCCACCACGCTCATGAGGAACCAGAAGCAGGAAACAAGAATGATGGTGGCGCCCGTGGCGGTGCCCATCCAGGGCTGGACGGAAAGGGCGAGTCCTGCGACGGCGGAGCTTGTGCCCACCACGATGGCCCACCAGAACATGCCTCCGGCGGTTCTGGCGAAGTTGCGGGCCGAGGCCGCGGGCACGGTGAGCATGGCCGTGACGAGCAGCACGCCCACGCCCCATACGGAGAACATGACCACAAGGGCGAGCAGCGCGGAGAAGAGGTATTCAAAGAAGGCCACGGGCACGCGGTGCGCCCGGGCGATGATGCCGCTTGTGCCCGCATAGAGCAGGCGGTTGAAGGCCAGAAACTCAAAGAGCACGAAGAGCAGGAACAGCCCGCAGAGCCAGACGATGTCCGTTTCCGTCATGGTGAGGATGTCGCCGTAGAGAAACTGCTGCAGGTCGCGGGCTATGGTGTTGTTGCGGCTGACCACGGCAAGGCCGCCGGCCACCACGGCGGAAAAGACCACGCCGATGACGGTGTCGGAGGGCAGGGCGCTGAAGCGCTGCATGAACATGATGAGCAGCCCCACGGCAAGGCCGAAAAGGGGCATGGAAAGGTGCGGATCCACGCCGAGCACAAGGCCGATGGCCACGCCCGCAAAGGCGGAATGGCCCACCGCATCGGAAAAGAAGGCCATGCGGTAATGCACCACCTGCACGCCGAGGGCGGCCGTCATGGGTGCAAGCAGCACCAGGGCAACGAGGGCCTGCTGCATGAAGCGCATGTCCATGCCGTCCAGCGGGAAATGGGAGGCGAGGGAAAAAAGCCACGAAAGGTCAGGCATGATGATGTTCCCCCTTGTTCTGGCGGGCGGTTCCGGGCATGGCGTGGGTGTGGTCCTGGGCGCAGATGAGGCCCATGTGCATGCCGAACAGGGCCTGAAGCACCTTGCCGGTGAGCACGTCCCGGGGGGCGCCCTGGGCGACCACGCGGCGCTTCAGGCAGATGACGCAGGTGGCGTGATGGGCCACCATGCCGAGATCGTGGCTCACCATGATCTGGGTGAATTTTCTGGTGCGGCGCAGATCGTCCAGCAGTTCGCAGAACAGGCGGCCGCCCTCGAAGTCCACGCCTGCCGAAGGTTCGTCCAGCACGAGCAGTTCCGGCTTCTGCTGCAGGGCGAGGGCGAGCAGCACGCGCTGCATTTCCCCGCCGGAAAGGGTGCCCACGCGGCGCTTGATGAGGTGCGCGGCGTGCACCTGCTCCAGAAGCGCCAGGGCCTGTTCCCGTGCCGCGCGGGAAATGCCGAGCCACAGCGGGCGCTTCTGCACGCCCATGGCCAGAAATTCCGCCACGGTGAAGGGCATGCCCCTGTCGAGGTTGAGCTTCTGCGGCACATAGCCTATGCGCAGGCCCCTGCCGCCGGAGAGGGTGATGCGGCCCCTGTAGTGCACTTCGCCGAGAAGGGCCAGCAGCAGCGTGGTCTTGCCCGCGCCGTTGGGGCCGATGAGCACGGTGCAGCTTCC
Organism: uncultured Mailhella sp.; assembly: GCF_944324615.1. Classification (GTDB taxonomy): domain Bacteria; phylum Desulfobacterota; class Desulfovibrionia; order Desulfovibrionales; family Desulfovibrionaceae; genus Mailhella. The sequence goes on along the minus strand of NZ_CALUWY010000018.1, from coordinate 9,015 downwards.
CTTCGGCACGGTGGCGTTCACTTCGTCGAGGATGTTCAGCCCGCTTCTGGTCACGCTCACATGGTCGAAAATGATGGCGGGCGTATCAGTTTCCAAAGGCATTCTCCAGAATGCGCAGGTTTTCGCGCATGACATGTTCGTAATAGTCCGGGGCGGCGTCTTCGGGGCCGCCGGCGACGGGGTCGAGACTGAGGCAGGGTATGCCCGTTTCCGCAGCCAGGGTGCGGCCCGTGCGGTCGGGGTACTGCGGTTCCGTGATCACGGCGGCCGTGCCCTTTTCGCGGATGGCACGCACCATGTTCAGCATGTCCCTTGCGGAAGGTTCCTGCCCTTCCTGGGAACGGATCACGCCGTCCACGCGCAGGCCCATGTCGCGGGCAAGGTAGCTGAAGATGTCGTGCTGCACGAGCACGCCCCTGTCTTTGAGGCGCGCGCCCGTTTCCCGGCACTCTGCGGCAAGGGCTGCATACTGTGCGGCCGTGCGCCTGCCGCCTTCCTCATAGAGGGAGGCATGCTCAGGGTCTGCCTCGGCAAGCTGCCGGGCAAGGGAGAGCGCCATGCGCTCCATCATGGCCGGGCTTGCGAAAATGTGCGGGTTGACGCCCTGATGATTGTGTTCGTCCTGCCCGGCATCGTCGTGAATGAGTCCGTCCATGCCCCGGGAAAGGTCGATGATGAGGGAACCCTTCTTCATGAGTTCCCCTGCGCGGCCCGATTCTCCGAGAAAGCTTTCCAGCCCCAGCCCGTTGATGACGAGTATGTCCGCCCGGGCAAGGGTGCGCCGGTCCTGCGGCGTCATGGCATAGTCGTGCGGGCAGCCCGTGCCCGCGGGCAGCAGCAGGGACACGCCGGTATCCGGCACGTCGCGCGTCACCTCCCGCAGAAGAAGCCATACGGGAAACACGGAGGCCGTCACGTCCCGGGCGGCGGCTCCCGCCGGGGAGAAGAGGCCGAGAACAAGGCAGAAAAGAAGGGAAAGGAATGTTTTCATACGTCACCTGAAATGGGCCGTGCCCGCCGGAGGGGCGGGAAGAGGGTGAAATGCGCGGCAAGACAGCAGAGCTTTAACAGGCGAATATGTCAAGCCTTCCTCCCGCCCCGGCAGGGGAGGGAGAGGGGGCGCGGTGCTCCGTAACCTTCTCTTTTTCCTCCGGCATGGCCGTGTTTTCCGCCTCCCGGAAGAGGGAGCGGCGGGCAAGGGCCTTACATGGGAGCGGGGTACAGGCATTGACGGGGAAAATCATAAGTGTTTTATTGAAAATAAAGGGTCAGGGAAAGCGAAGAGCCGGAATGTTTCCGCATGAGCCTTGCCCTGTGAAGCGCGTTCTGCATCCGCCTTCAGGGCGGCAAGAGGCGCGTGCGGCGACGGCTTGAAGAGAATTCTTCCGTGTACGAAAGCGTTTCCTGCATGGTTTCATGGTTCAGGATAAGGAGAACAGGTATGGGAATGTCGGGAAATTACTTCAGAACCAGTGAAAGTACTGTCGACGATATACGCCGGGGCGCGGTTGCGCTTTCTGACTTCATCTACGATAAGTCCCAGAAAGAGAATATCGTGGATATCGACAATGCCTGGCACGCCATACACTTCACCCTTACCGGCAATGCCTACGGCGGCGAAGACGACAATATTTTCAGCCGTCTTGTGCTGAGCGGCAACACGCTCATCGAGGGCGACGAGGAATATTCCGCCATGCTCATTTCCCCCGAGGATGTGAAGGCGCTCTCCGCTGCGCTCCTTGCGCTCAAAAGGGAGGATTTCCGCGAGCGCTTCAGCATGGAGGAAATGCTGGAGAACGAAATCTACCCCGTGACGGAAGACGATGACGAGGAGGATTTCTTCGACTATGTGTGGGACGCCGTGGAGGAACTGAAGGAATTTTTCGAGGCCGCCGCACAGGAAGGCCAGGCCGTCATTTTCTATATGATGTAGACTTCGGGCGCGTGTTCGCCCTGCGTGCGGAGCGGAAAGAGCGTTTCCGCGTAATGCGCCGTTCGTCCCCTGCCGGGGCGGGCGGCGCTTTTTTGCGGTCCCGCCATGCCGATGCTTCGGAACGGCCGCTCTTCGACGGGGGCCGTGGAATCTTCGGCATGAGCTCCCTTTCTCCGGCGGGAGCGGACGGCGGCGTTTTTGAGGGCGCCTGCGCCGTGCCTTCCCCGAATACGGGCGGCAGGTGTTTTGCGGGAAAAGTGCCTCCCTGCTTCGGCTGGGCAAAGAAGCTGAAGGCCGTGTGCGGAGAGGCGCAGCCTGCGGAGGCCAGGGTTGCTTCCCGTCATGGGAAAGCTCGTGCCGCCTGTTTTCGCCGCGCGTCAGTGCGCCTCACGCTCATGGAGCACCGTTTTCAGAATTTCCAGGAATTCCGACACGTTCCGGGAGGGAGTCCGGGCATGTAGAATACCGTAGGGAATCCTGCTCTTCACGGCAAGGGGAACGGTGACGAGGCCGGGATGGACATGCTTCCACGCATCCAGCGTCAGAAGCAGAACTTCCTTCTGCCCGCACTGATTGAAGGTGTCCATGTCGTAGTAGTAATCCGTTTCCTCTATGGTGATCTGCGGATGTTCCGCCTTCAGCATGGTTGCGAAGTCGTCGAGGAGCTCCGTATCCCCGGTTTTCACCATCATGAGGCGTTCGCCGTGCAGGTCTCTGAGATGCAGGCTTTTTTTTCCTGCCAGGGGATGGCCTGCGGGAAGCGCCGCGCACAGCCTGTAACTGCCCAGAATGAAATAATGTGCACAGGCGTGCATTTTTCTGGAATTGAACGCACCGACGAGCAGGTCGATGCGTTCTCCCAATGAGGCGATGACGGAGAGAATATTGTCCTTGTCGTCGTCATAGGGCACAATGCTGAATTTATATTTTTTAAAGTATTCTTTATATCTTGCGCATATGCCCGTCAACGTTTCGCATGGATTCAGAAGTGAAGAGCCTATTCTCAGCATAATCACGTCATTTTTTATGTGTTGTGCTTTTTTACGGCATTATTTGCTTCTGAAAAAAGTTTTTTCCCGTCTTCATAGAGGGATTTTCCTGCAGAAGTCACCCTGACGCCGCTGCTGCTGCGTTCGAGCAGCACCAGTCCCAGACGCTCTTCCAGCGCATTGATGTGCTTCATGACGGAAGCGGGGGTCATATACGTTATTTTTGCGGCTCTGGAAAAACTGCCGCACTCAACGACCCGCATGAAGATCTGGAACTGGCGGCTCAGCATGGGCCCTCCGGCTTTTACCTTTTGTAAAAGCATGTATCTTTTTTGGTCATTCCGCGTCAAGGAAAATGCGTTTACATAAAGAGCAAAGAAGTGGTCGCATTGCAGCGGGCCCGCGTGTGAAGCGCGACCTTTCCCTTGGTTTCCCATGCGGGAGAAAATATGAAAAAGTACATGGAATCATTATGTTACGTTATGTTTCTGGGAGTAGTGCTGCTTTTTCCCGGGCAACTTGCAGGCAGGGAGGACAGCCGGCCCATCACGCTCAGAACCATGGGCAGTCTGTTTTTCGGCGGTACGGTGACGCACGCAAAGGACGGCGACACCTTCCACGGCGATCACGGCTATGCCCAGTTCTACATTCCGCAAAAGTCCAGGGATTATCCCGTCATTCTCTGGCACGGCATCGGGCAGTCCGGCAGAAGCTGGGAATCCACGCCCGACGGGCGCGAAGGCTATCAGGCCATTCTTCCCCGGCGCGGCTGGGCCACCTATATCATCGATCAGCCGCGTCGGGGCAGGGCCGGCTATACGCAGGTTTCTCCTTCAGGAAGCGGCGATGTCCCCACGACGGCGCGGGAAAGCTCGGCATGGAATGCCTTCCGCAACGGCGTGTGGGTACCCCCTGCGCCTGCTTCCCTGTTTGCCGGCAGTCAGTTTCCGGGCGACGCCGCGTCCATCGAGCAGTTTTTCCGCCAGCAGGCCCCGAATACCGGCGACGAACCGCGGACCGACGAGCACCGGCGCTTCATGGGGGAAACCATGGCCGCGCTTCTGGAGCGCACGGGACCGGCCGTTCTCGTCACGCATTCCAACAGCGGGCAGTACGGCTGGTTCACGGGCATGATCGCCCCGGACAAGGTCGGGGCCATCGTGGCCTACGAGCCGGGGCAGTTCGTTTTTCCCGATGATGAACCCATGCTTGACGTGCCCTTCAAAAATGCGCTGGCCGGGGAGCTGCTTCAGGGCATACCCGTTCCCGCACGGGAGTTTCAAAAACTGACGCGTATGCCCATACTGGTTGTTTACGGCGACAATATCAGTACGGAACTGAGCGATGTCTTCAACGTCGAGGTGTGGCGTATTTCCAGGGCCCGCGCCCGTGCCTTCGTGGAGGCGGTCAACCGGCACGGCGGTGACGCCACGCTGCTCGTGCTCCCCGAAGAAGGAATCATGGGCAATACGCACGCGCCCTTTGCGGACAGGAACAATCTCGACATTGCCGACATGCTGGAAGAGTGGCTGCACGAAAAGGGCCTTGACGGAAGCGCGCATCCGCATACGGGCCCGGCGCCTGCAAAAAGGACGGAACTGACCATACCTCTCTTAGAGAGCAGGGCGCTCCCGGTTTTCGGAACTGAGCATTCCCTGCCCTTCAGGGATGGCAGGTATGCCGGACGCGCCTTCCCTGAAGGGACGTTTGTCATTGTACAGGCTTTTCCGACACGCGTTGATCCTTCGGCTTTTTTACCGGATGCGTGAGGCACAAAAAAGGGGCCGGAATACTCCGGCCCCTGCATGTCGTTCTGCGTTTTTCTGCGGCCTAGCCGCCGAGGTAGGCCTCGCGCACTCTGGGATTTTTCAGCATGTCCCTGCCCGGGCCTTCCAGCACCACGGAACCCGTTTCGAGAATATAGGCGTAGTCGGCGATGGAAAGGGCGGCGTAGGCGTTCTGTTCCACCAGGAGCACGGTTTTGCCGTCTTCATTGATGCGGCGGATGATGCCGAAGATTTCCCGCACCAGAAGGGGGGCGAGGCCGAGGGAGGGTTCGTCCAGCATGACGAGGTCGGGGCGGCTCATGAGCGCCCGGCCCACGGCGAGCATCTGCTGTTCGCCGCCGGAGAGGGTGCCGCCCTTCTGCCAGCTTCGTTCCCTGAGGCGGGGGAAGAGGTCGTACACAAGTTCCCGGTCGCGGGCGATGCCGTCTTCATCCTTGCGGCACCACGCGCCCAGGGTGAGGTTTTCGGCCACGGTGAGGTGGGGCAGGATGCGGCGGCCTTCGGGGCTCAGGGCAATGCCGTTTCTCACCATGTTCTCGGCAGGCAGGCCGAGGAGGTTCACGGGCTTGTCGCCTTCGTTTCTGGTGAGCAGAATTTCGCCTTTCGCGCCCTTCACCAGACCGGCTATGGAGCGGATGATGCTGCTCTTGCCCGCGCCGTTGGCCCCGATGAGCGTGACCACGCTCCCGCGCGGGATGGAAAGGGACACGCCCTTGACGGCATGGATGCCGCCGTAATGTACATGAAGGTCTTTAATCTGCAGCATGGTTCACTTCCTCGCCAAGGTAGGCTTCGATGACGCGCGGGTTGGAGCGTATGGCCTCGGCGTCGCCTTCGGCAATGAGCTTGCCGTATTCCAGCACCCAGATATGTTCGCACACACCCATGACCACCTTCATGTCGTGTTCGATGAGCAGGATGGTGAGGTGGAATTCATCGCGTATCTGGCGGATGAAGTTCATGAGCTCCAGACTTTCCTGAGGGTTCATGCCTGCGGCCGGTTCGTCGAGCAGCAGAAAGCGCGGTTCCGTGGCCAGGGCGCGGGCGATTTCCAGGCGGCGCTGTGCGCCGTAGGGCAGGCCCGAGGCGATTTCCCCGGCGTAGGCGGAAAGGCCGATGCGCTTCAGAAGCTGCCGGGAGCTTTCGCGTATCTCGCGCTCTTCGCGCATGGTGCCGGGCAGGCCGAGCACGGAACCCCACCAGCGGCTCTTCCGGCGCACATGGCGGCCGATCATCACGTTTTCCAGGGCGGTTTCGTTGTAGAAGAGGCGTATGTTCTGGAAGGTTCTGGCCATGCCCAGAGAGCAGATGGCGTGGGGAGCCATGCCGGTGATCCTCCGGCCCGCAAAGACCACGTCGCCTTCCGTGGGCTTGTAGAAGCCGGTGATGACGTTGAACACCGTGGTCTTGCCCGCGCCGTTGGGGCCGATGAGCCCCACGATGCCCCCTTCGGGAATGTTCATGTCAAGTTCGCTCACGGCGGTGACGCCGCCGAAGCGCATGGTCACGTTTCTCACTTCAATGATGTTCTTCCCGTTCATGCCTTGTTCTCCTTTCTGCCGCGGATGCGGAAAAGGAAGGCGGCTATGCCGTCCCAGGTGATTTCACGCATACCCATGATGCCTTCTCTGCGGTAGAGAATGATGAGCAGCAGGCATACGGAAAACACCACCATGCGCATGCCGGGGATGCCGGGAATTTCCATGAAGCCGAGATCCATGGGTTCTTCCACCACGCGCAGCCATTCCAGCAGCACCGTGATGATGACGCTGCCTATGATGCTGCCCGTAATGGAGCCGAGCCCGCCCGCCACAACGATCATGAGGATGTTGTAGGTGAGCAGGAAGGTGAACATTTTCGGGTCGATGGTGGTGAGGAGGTTCCCGAGCAGCGCGCCGCCCACGCCTGCGAGGAAGGCCCCGAGGCAGAAGGAGAAGAGCTTGGTGTGGAACACGTTGATGCCCATGACCTGGGCGGCGATTTCATCGTCGCGCACGGCCTTGAGCACGTTGCCGAAGTTGCTGGAAAGCAGCCTCACCGTGCAGTAGATGACCAGCAGCAGCCAGATGTAGCTGGTGAACAGGTCGGTATGGCAGGGAATGCCCTTGATGCCCAGGGAACCGTTGGTGATGGGGGTGGCGTTCACGATGAGCACGCGGATGATTTCCGAAAAGCCGAGGGTGGCGATGCCGAGATAGTCGCCGCCGAGCCTGAGCACCGGAATGCCGATGACGAGGGCGAAGAGCGTGGCCACCACGCCGCCGAGGATGACGGAGAACCAGAAGGGCGTGTGCAGCGTGGCAAGGGACGGAAGAATCTCGTCGATGATCCACATGATTTCCTTCTGGTCGGGCGTGAGCACGCACAGGGCGGAAACATAGGCGCCTATGGCCATGAACCCGGCGTGGCCTAAGGAGAACATGCCGGTGAAGCCGTAGATGATGTTGAGGGAAATGGCGAGAATGCCGTACACGGCCACGAGGTTCAGAATCTGCACTTCATAGCCGTTGAGGGGTTCGGGGAGGAAGGAGATGCCGAGATCCGCGGCCATGCTGCCGTCGGCCCACCAGAGAAAGAGAAAGAGCAGCGCCACGGCAATGACGTTGAAGGTGCGGTTGCGGGCCGGAGAGAAGGGTTCCCTTTGAGCGGTCATCATATCTTCTCCTTCTGTTTTTCACCGAACAGGCCGGTGGGCTTCACCAGAAGGACAACGACCAGCAGAATGAAGGCGAAGGCGTCGCGGTAGCCGGAAAGTTCCGGGAAGAAGGCGACGGCCATGATTTCTATGAAGCCCAGCAGCAGGCCGCCTATGACCGCGCCCTGAATGGAGCCTATGCCGCCGAACACGGCGGCGATGAAGGCCTTGAAGCCGGGGAACACGCCCATGTAGGGGTTGATCTGCGGATAGCGCAGCGCCCACATGATGCCCGAGGCCGCGGCGAGGGCGGAACCTATGGCAAAGGTGAGGGCGATGATCTTGTCCACGGAAACGCCGAGCATGCGCGTGGTTTCGATGTCTTTGGAAATGGCCTGCATGGCGAGGCCCGGCTTGGTATGGTAGACCACATAGAGGAGCGCGGCCACGAGAATGGCCGTCACGCCGGGAACGAGCAGGGTGAGGGGCATGAGGCGCGCGCCGCCGATGGTGATGATGCTGATGAGCCATTCAGGCTGATGCACGGGGCGGGGCAGGCCGGTGAAGACCACCACGGCCAGACTTTCCAGGAAGAAGGAAACGGCAATGGCGCTGATGAGGGCGGAAATGCGCGGAGCGTCGCGCAGGGGACGGTAGGCTATCTTGTCCATGAGCACGCCGAGGGCGGCGGAACCTAAGATGGCCACCACCACGGCCACGGGCCAGGGCAGGCAGAAGAGCGTGGTGCCGTAGAAGACGAAGTACGCGCCCAGCATGAGTATGTCGCCGTGGGCGAAGTTGATGAGGCGCAGGATGCCGTACACCATGGTGTAGCCGATGGCGATGAGCCCGTACAGCGAACCCAGCGTAAGCGCGTTGAAAAAGTGTTGCAGGAATAATTCCAGACTCATGGGGAACCCTTTCCGGCCGAAGGGCGGGAGCGGGGGATTCGGCCGTGGTAAAAGGTGCGGGCTTTTTCCGCGTTGCGCCGCCCGCGCGGGAGAGGGCGCGGGCGGCGCGTCAGCGTTTTTTTCAGGGCCGGGAATCCGGCCGTTCAGGCCGTCAGTCGGCGATGGCTTCGCCTATGTAGGAGCGCTTGCCGTCCTTGTACTGGATGATGCCCACGGGCAGTTCGGCGTCGTGGGTGGCGTTGATGGAAAGGGTGCCCAGAGGCGTGGCGAAATTCTTTGTTTCCGCAAGGGCCCTGGTGATGGCTTCGGGGTTGTCGGAACCGGCGCGGGTGATGGCGTCGAGAATGAGGTTGTAGCACACATAGCCGAGGGCGGAGTTCACGTTGGGATCCTTTTCAGGATAGGCGGCCTTCCATTCGGCGGTGAAGGCCTTGGCGGCGTCGCTCATGTTGGGCATGTTCACGTCATAGGGGAAGGTGGTGTGCAGGAAGCCTTCCACGGCCTTGCCCGCGATCTTGATGGTGTCGGGGTTGTCCATGGCGTCGGCGCCCATCATGACGAAGGTGCCGCCGAGTTCCCGGGCCTGCTTCATGATGATGGCGCCTTCGGCAAAGTAGGCGGGCATGAACACGAGGTCGGGCTTCTGATTGATGATTTCGGTAAGCTGGGCCGTGAAGTCCTGGTCGCCGGAATTGTACTTCATGTCGGCCACGATTTCGCCGCCGAGCTTCTTGTAGGAGCGCTTGAAGAAGCTGCACAG
>NZ_CALUWY010000017.1 GCF_944324615.1 uncultured Mailhella sp. | reverse complement strand
TGGCTGGGCTACAAGGACTCGAACCTTGATTATCGGAGCCAGAATCCGACGTCCTGCCAATTGAACGATAGCCCATCAGCGAGAAAAGAACTTACCAGAATCGCCGGAGATGTCAAGCGATTGTTTTCAGAAATTCAGATTTTTCCGGAAAAAAAACTCAGCCGATTCTTCTGTGGGAAGAAAATCGTATGATAATCAAATGACATATCCACCATACGGCAATCACGGAAAGCAGGCCGATAATCCAGCCCACTATAATGTCGAAGGGGTAATTCTTGCCCACATAGATCTGAGAAAAGCCCACGCAGAACGGCAGAAGGTACACCCAGGGATTGGAACGGTAGAAAAGCATGGACAGCACCACGGCCACGGCCATGCACGCCGCCGCAGGCGAGGAAGGCATGGAACCGCCGAGACCGTCGGTTTCCGTGGTGTACTGGTCCACAACGATCCACTGATCCGTTTCCGCCGCATAATAGTTGGTGCCCATGACTTCCTGACAGGGCCTTTCCCTGTTGATGGAGGATTTGAGCGCGCTGGTGGTAAGATCGGTCACGCCCACGGAAAGCCCCATGAGCAGCACGAGCATAAGAACGCGGCCCACAGGTTCCAGAGAACTGCGCCAGCAGTGCACGGCGTAGGCCGTCACGCAGATGAACGCGCCCACCCACATGAGCCAGACCTGGGAAAACAGGGGCATGATGAAATTGAAGACCGCATTGTGCGCCGAGATGTTGATGACTTCAAACAAAGACTGATCGATAATCTGGAACATGGAAGCCTCGTTATGAATGATGTTCCGCATCATGGGCGGAGATACCGGCTTTTCTCAAGCACGAACATCCGGGCGCAGGGGCCCGGCTGCGCCTACTCTATGCCGCCTGCGCCGTCGCCGTCAATCTCGGCGCCGTCAAGGCGGTTCTGTTCCCACTGCCAGCGGGCAAGGCCGTTGAAGATATTCTTTCTTCTCACCTTGCTGCCGGCGCACATGGCATCGAGCACGTCCATCATGTCCGCGCGCTTCGTTCTGCCCGCCGAAGGGCAGGGATTGGCAAACACCGGCAGTTCCCACTGTCTGGCCGCACGCATGATTTCCGCCTTGGAAAGCAGCATGAGCGGCCTTATGACCTGAAGCGCCCCGCCGAAGAAGGGTTCGTTCATGCTCATGCCCGCCACCTTTCCGGTCTGGACGAGATTCATGAGAAAATTGGAAACAAGGTCGTCGTTGTTGTGGCCGAAGGCAAGATGGGTGAGATGGTACTCCCTGCAGAGGGAGAACAGACGCTTGCGGCGCAGACGCGCACAGTAGAAGCAGGCGGAATTGCGCAGATTCTCCTCCGAGTGTCCGCGCGGCCCGTAATCCGTCACTTCCAGATGCCCGGCAATGCCCTCCTCCGCCAGCCACCGGGCCAGAGGAGCATGATTTTCCGGATCAAAACCCGGATTGAGGTGAAGCGCCATGATCTCGAAGGGGAAAGGCACGATGCGCCTTCGTATCTGCAGCACCTTGAGCAGAACAAAACTGTCCACCCCTCCCGATACGGCCACGCCCACACGCGCGCCGGGGCGCAGCATTCCCGTACTCTGCATGGCCTTGCCCGCAGCCTTCACGCATACCTGCTGGGCATAGCTGAGCTTGCTTATCCGGCTCACACTCTTCTCCCTGAAACTGAACAATGATTCCGCACGCCGCTCAAGATGCCGGCGGGCCTGTGGGAACACATACCCGCTCGGAAGAACAACTTCAAGTCCGGGCGGTACGCAAGGGCCTGCGTCCCTCACCGGGCAGCCTTGTGAGACTGCCCGGTCTGCAGGGCCTTTCTCTGCCGCGGACAGAAAGAGCGGGGATATTCCCCGCTCTTTCCGAAGCCGGAGTCCGGCCTTTTTTACTGCAGCATATGCCCGTCGCTCAGGGCGGCACAAAGCAGCGTACGCACGCCGAATCCCGTCGCGCCCTTGGCATTGATGGGGCTTTCGCCCATGTCGGCGGCCGCCATGTCTATATGGGCCCACGTCACCCCTTCGCGGATGAACTGCCGGAGGAACACGGCCGCATGAATGGCCCCGCCTTCACGCGGGCCGGAATTCACCATGTCCGCACAGGGACTCTTCAGCGCTTCAAGGCTGGTGGCATTCCACAGAGGAAGACGCCAGTTGCGTTCCCCAAGCGTCGTTCCCGCATGACAGAGCTCTTCGGCAAGGGCGTCGTCTTCAGAAAACACGCCCGCCGCTCCCAGGCCGAGAGCCACGGCGCACGCCCCCGTGAGGGTGGCGATATCCAGCAGACGGAAGGGCTGATACTGTTCCTGCGCCCAGGCAAGGGCGTCGGCCAGCACAAGCCTGCCTTCCGCATCGGTATTCACGATTTCAATGGATTTGCCGTTCTTTGCCGTGACGATATCCCCGGGGCGCGTGGCGTGCCCGCCGGGCATGTTCTCCGCGCAGGCCATGATTCCCACCACGGGGCGGGCGGGAGCGGAGGAGGCGTCGAGCTGGCCCAGAGCCTCCATGACGCCGAGCACGGCAGCCGCGCCCGACATGTCGCCCTTCATGTCTCCCATGCCCTTGGCGGGCTTCAGGCTGATGCCGCCGGAATCGAAGCAGAGGCCCTTGCCCACGAGAATCACCGGGGCGCGCCCCTCCGCTCCCTTGGGCGTATATTCCACCACGGCCATGCGGGGTTCTTCGGCCGAACCTCTGGCCACGGCCAGATAGGCCTGCATGCCCTCGGCCGCAAGTTCCTCCGGCCCCAGCACGCGGAAGGCCATGCCGTGCCGCGCCGCCACTTCCCGCGCCTTTTCCGCAAAGGCAGAGGGAGTCATCACGTTGGCCGGATCATTGGCCGCATCGCGGGCAAGCATGAGCCCCGCAGCCTCGGCCTCGGCCATGCGCGCCGCAGAGCGCACATCATTTTCCACAAATTCCCCTTCCAGGAGCAGCGCCAGCCAGCGCGGATCGGCATGTGCGCTCTTCTCGCTCAGCCAGCGCTCATAGCGATACAGCCCGAGGAGGGCGGAAATGACCGCTTCGCGCACAAGGACGGCAAAATCCACGCCCAGGCGCGCGGCCACGCGGGCGAGGGAAGCGCCGTCCAATCCCACGGTTTCCAGATCGTATTCACGGCAGCGGCGCAGGGCGCTGCCCACGGCATGACGGAACGAAGTCATGTCCGCCTTGTCGGCCTTGCCGAGTCCCACGCCGAGCACGCGGGACACTTCCATGGCTTCGGGCCCGTAGAACATGACCAGTTCCCCCTTGCGGCCGCGGAAATCGCGCCACGCCGGAGCAATGCCGAGCCAGGGAGCGCGTTCCTCAAGCTCCGGGCAGGCATGTTCCCCATGTTCCCCTTCAAACACAAAGCTGAGCACAACGTCGGCCTTCCACCGGGAAGGACCGCCCGCCTGAAAACGTATTTCCATGATTCACCTCAATATATGCAGAACAGTTGACGTACCTGCAGGGACAAAGGCACAGCGCCGGCGCCGGAAAAACGTGTCCGGGCACGGCGTTCCCATCACCGCTCCAGCCTGAGGCAAAAGCGGGAGGACGGGAAAAATCATTCCGTCATTCCGCCCCATCCAGCCCCACGGCCCGGCGGAGCGCCGCTACCTCGCCGGAGGAAAGAGGCCGTACCCTGCCCGGCGCGAGAGCGCCGAGTTCCAGAGGACCTTCCTTCACCCTTTTCAGACGAAGCACGGTAAAGCCCACATCACGGCACATGCGGCGTATCTGCCGGTTCAGGCCCTGATGAAGCACCATTTCCAGAAGTATGCCCCGGGAAGACGCAGAAGGAAGCACCCTTACCTCCACGGGGGCAAGCTTCTCCCCTTCGGCCAGGGTCATGCCCCGGCGCATGAGGGAAATCGCACCGGATACGGAATCCTCCCCCTCTTCCGGGCGCACAAGCACATGGTACACCTTTTCCAGGTGCCAGCGCGGATGGGTGAGCCGGTGGGCGAGTTCCCCGTCGTTGGAAAGCAGAAGCAGGCCCTCGGAAAAATAATCAAGCCTGCCCACGGGGAAAAGGCGCTTGTGCCGCCACGGATCGGGCACGAGATCGAGCACGGTTTCCCGCCCTTCAGGGTCACTGGCCGTGGAAACGATGCGCACGGGCTTGTTGAGCATGAGCCAGCACGCCTTTTCCTCCGCCGCCTTGAGAAGCACAGGCCGACCGTCCAGCTCCACGCGATCTCCCGGCGCAACGCGCACGCCGGGGCTGTCCGCCACGGTTCCGTTCACACGCACTCTTCCGGCAAAAACAAGTTCATCGGCCCTGCGGCGCGAACACACGCCGGCGTCCGCCAGAGCCTTGTTCAGTCTGACGCCTTCCGCCACTCTGCTTCTCCACTCCCGGCCGGGGCAGAATCCCCGGGAAAAAGTCATCATTCTCCACTGGCACATCGGGATAATGTGGGCTATCATATCATCCGTCAAGACCATATACCCCCGGGCGGGCACGTTTTTCCTTTCCTTTAACAAGATCAGAGAGATATGCATCTTCCTCCAGCCCTTACCTCTTCGCTCTTCGTCACCCTCTACTCTGCCATCTGTGCCACGCTCCGCATCAGGGAAGAAAACCGCGCGGAAGTCGACGCCATACACGCCAGAGGAGAACGCATCATCTTCTGCCTCTGGCATGACGAACTTTTTTCCCTCATTCCGGTCTCGCGCCACCTGCGGGTGGTTTCCATCGTCAGCCCGAGTTCCGACGGCGACATGCTGGCCCGCATTCTCGCCTCAAAAAACGTGGGAGCCGTGCGCGGTTCCAGCACGAGAGGCGGCGTGCGCGCACTGCTCAGCCTCGCGCATATGATGAAGCAGGAACTTGTTCATGCCTGCATCACCGTGGACGGCCCGGCCGGCCCGCGCCACAAGACCAAGGAAGGCCCCTTTTTCCTCGCCAACCGCACCAACGCCCGCATCATGCCCGTGCGCATCTATCAGAAACACGCCCTGCGCTGCCCCACATGGGACAAATTTCAGGTTCCCCTGCCCTTTTCCGGCGTGACCATCCGCTTCGGCCATGCCTGGGATGAAGGCAGAAAGGAAATTCCCGATATCGAGGAAGCCACGCTGGAGAAGGCCAGCGCACGCCTGGAAAAGGAACTGAACGAGCTTGCCGTAGGACTTATTCCCGGAGTTTCCGCATGACGAGAAGCGAACAGTTCCGCCTTGCCCTGCTCAAGGTCGTCGGCAGGGGCCTGCGCCTTCTGGGCTTTCCCGGCATCGCCCTGCTCGGCAACGGCGTCGGCCACCTCATCTGGTACCTGGTGCCTTCCCGCCGCAGACTCGCCGTGAACAACATCATGCGCCACCTCGGCATGCAGAAAAAAGAGGCGGAACGCACGGCCCATGCCAGTTTCTGTCATACCGGCCGCTCCTTCCTGGAAATTCTGCTCACCGGAAAATTCGGCATGCGTTCCCCGCGCCTGCGCATCGAATCCCCGGAACTCATGGAAAGACTGCGCTCCTGCGAGCGGCCCATCGTGGCGGCCACGGCCCATTTCGGCTCATGGGAGCTTCTGGCCTCCATGCTGGGGCAGCTCTATGAAGCGCCGCGGCCCCGCATGGTGGTGGTGCGCCGCTACCACGACGAAGCCGTGCAGGCCTTCATCGCCTCCTGCCGCGAGGCCACCGGCGCGGATATGGTGGGGCACCGGAACGCGGCCATGAGCGTGATACGCGCCCTGCACCGCAAGGGCATCGTGGCCTTTCTGGTGGATCACAACACCTCCCCTGCGGAGGCGGAATTTCTGCCCTTCCTGGATGAGGTGGCGGCCGTGAACATGGGACCCGCCCTGCTTGCCGTGCGGGCCAAGGCGCTCATCTGGCCCGTGGCCCTTGTCCGCGACGGGAAAAACTATGTGTTCCGCATGCAGGAACCCATGGATACCGCGCTGCTGGAAGGTTCCCGCGACGAACAGGTGAAGACCGCCGCCGCCTTCTATACCCAGGCCATAGAGAATTTCATCCGCAAGAATCCCGAACAATGGTTCTGGATGCACAACCGCTGGAAGACCAAGCACAAAGAGGCCTAGAAAAGCGGCCTGTACATCCTTCTGAAAGAAAAAAAGACGCCTCTTCGGCAGGCCAGCCGGAGAGGCGTCTCAGGCACAACGCTTCTGCGGCCTACTCTTCGCTTTCGCGTTCGCCATATTCCTTTTTAAGGTAAATGCCGTATTTCTGCTTTTTTCTGGTCAGGGTGGAAAGCTCAATCCCCAGGCGGTCGGCGGCCTCCTTCAGGGAAGGGGAAGAGGCTATGGCCTTTCTCAGCACCTGCTCTTCCACGATTTCCAGAATATCCTTGAGCTTTCTTCCCTTCTCCAGCGTGGGCGTCTTCTTATCCGCCGTTCTGAACTTTTCCGGCAGCAGCTCCTCGCCGATGAAGTCCTCGGGGGACATGATGACGAGCCTTTCCACAAGGTGCTCCAGCTCCCGCACGTTTCCCGGCCAGTCATAATGAAGAAAACAGTGCAGCGCGTGCTGACTGAACTTCTTGTGCATCTTGTAGCGCTCGTTGAAACGCTCCACAAAAAACTGAATGAAGGGAATGATGTCGTCCTTGCGGTCCCGCAGAGGAGGAAGCTGTATCTCCAGCACGTTCAGCCGGTAATAGAGATCCTCGCGGAACAGCTTGTCCGCCACCATCTTCTGAAGATCCCGGTTGGTGGCCGCAATGACCCTCACATCCACCGCCCTGCCCTTCACGCCACCTATGCGGGTAAGCTTCTTGTTCTGCAGCACGAGCAGGAGCTTTGTCTGCATGTTGAGGGGCAGATCCGCCACTTCGTCCAGATACAGAGTGCCGTGGTTGGCAAATTCGATAAGCCCCATCTTCCCCTGACGTGAAGCGCCCGTAAACGATCCGGCCTCATAGCCGAACAGTTCCGATTCAAAGAGATTTTCCGGGATGGCACTGCAGTTCACATGAACAAAGGGATTGTCCTTCCTGTTGCCCGCATTGTGAATGAACTTGGCCAGATGATCCTTGCCCGTGCCCGTTTCCCCGAGAATGAGCACCGTGGCGGTGACCTGCGCCATGCGGAGAGCTGCGGCATAGATATCGAGCATCTTGCCGTCGTGGACCACATAGCTGTCCAGTCCCCCTTTTTCAAAAAGCGCTTCCTGAAGCTGCTTCTGGCTGACTTCCATGCGCTCCGTCACTTCGGCAAGCTGCTGCTGCATCTGAAACACCTGGTCGCAGTCCACCAGATAGTACATGAGCCAGCGAAGTGAGCCGTCTTCGTTGAACACGGGGGTCGCCGTGGCGATGGTGTCGTGTCCCGTATTGAAGTCCACCATGCAGGTATAGGAGGAACGCCTGTTGAGCACCATGGAAAACATGTTCTCCGCCCCCTGCACATTGACGGAGTGGGCGGTCATGATGTCCAGAATATGCTGACCTGCAACCTTGTGCACTTCAAACTTGCTGATGCGCTGATACTGAGGGTTGCCCCAGACAAAACGGCCCTCGCCATCGCAGATGGCGATGCCGACATCGCTCTTGTATAAAATTTCAAAAATGTCCTGAGACAACCTTGGGACTGACAAGACTCTACTCCCTTCCGGGCATCTCACCCTGCAGCATCATCGTCACGGTCACAAAACATGCCTTTCCGCCGTGCGGAAGCCTTCTGTCGGGGCATAATCCTCCGGCAAGGTGCATATACTTCCGTGCTCTGCCTGAAACGCGCCTCCATGCTTCCTGCGCTCCCGACGGCGGTCCACGCCCGTGCACCATTTCCGCCGTCTTTTCACCACAAGGCAATTCTACTATAAATTGTATATTATTCCATGAAAAATTTCATTATTCAAGCCTGTTTTCCAAGCGCCCCGCCCTGCCGGAAACCAGACAGAGCGGGACGCCGTCAAGGATATCAGAGCCGGCAGCCCACGAGCCGCCCGTCGTAGAGAGCATGTTTGAGCAGGCCGTTTTCCGCACCGAGGGTGGAACCTATTTCATGAATTTCACCCACAACGCCTTTCAGCGATTCCGCCAGGGCATGGGAAGGTACCTGAGGCATGAGCACCATGACGCTGTCGCAGGGGAGAACGGACACCGTTCCGTCGGCGGCACGGACGCGCACGCCTTCCTTCGTGATTTCCTCCGCCCGCGTCTTCGTCAGCACACGGACGTTCTTCCGGTTGAACCACGGACCTATGCGCTGGAAATAGCGCTCGGGAATGCCTGCACCCCAGGTTTCTCCCTCTTCCACGATGGTGACATCGCGGCCGCGCTTCTTCAGGAATACCGCACCCTGCACGCCTTCGATCTGCCCGCCGAGAACCACCACACGCTTTCCCACAGGCAGGAAGATGTGGCTGAGTCTGGCAAGAAGCCGGGGACCGAACAGACGCAGAGGCAGTGCCGCAAGGCGCGACAGCCCCTTGATGGTGAACACTCTGGAGCTGTGTATGCCGGGAATGTCGGGAACGGCGTATTCGGAGCTTGTGGCTATCACCACGGCGTCGGGCTTTTCCCGGAGCACCAGTTCGCGGGTGACGGTGGTGTTGAGCTTCACGGTCACGGGAAG
Source organism: uncultured Mailhella sp. (assembly GCF_944324615.1). Classification (GTDB taxonomy): domain Bacteria; phylum Desulfobacterota; class Desulfovibrionia; order Desulfovibrionales; family Desulfovibrionaceae; genus Mailhella. The sequence continues at coordinate 41,209 of NZ_CALUWY010000017.1, read as the reverse complement.
CTTGCGGATCTGCGTGGTGAGGTAGTCATAAATGGGCATGACGTCCTCCACTTCGCAGCCCTTGATCATGGAGGCAAGCTTGATGCGGCCTCCGAGGGCACCCGTCTTTTCGTAAAGCGTCACCTCATGCCCGCGCAGAGCAGCCACTCGGGCGGCTTCCATGCCGGCGGGGCCGCCGCCTATGACCATGACCTTCTTCTTCGTCGCGGCCGGACTCATGTCCATTTCCTTTTCCCGGCCGAGGGAAGGATTCACGCGGCAGATGCGCGGCTGGGTCACGGGATCTTCGCAGCTTGCACAGCGCGTGCAGCGCACGATGTCCTCGGGGCGGCCTTCCAGAATCTTGCGCGGCATCTCGGGGTCGGCCCAGAGTCCACGGCCTATGCCGATGATGTCGGCGTCGCCGTCCTCAAGGACTTTTTCCGCAAGATCCTCGTTCATCCTGCCTGCGGTGATCACGGGCACGTTCACCGCCTTTTTGATGTGACTTGCCGAGTCCGTCCACAGGCCCTTGCCGCGGTAGGCGTCCATATAGGGCTTCATGAAATCTTCCGGCTCGGGATAGGGGAAATAGTCCGGGCAGTAGCGGAACGGAGCCTCGCCGTAGCCGTAGCCCGCCACGTTGATGAACTGTGCGCCCATCGCCTCGAAGGCACGGGCGTTTTCCACAGCCTCTTCGATGGTGATGGCGCCCTTTGCGCCGTATTCGCGCCCGTTCATGCGGACACCGAGCACGAACCCGGGCCGGCAGCGCCTGCGCGCCTCCTCAAATATCTCGCGTACGATGCGCGTGCGGTTTTCCACGTTCTGCGCACCGTATTCATCCGTCCTGTGGTTCCACACCCGGCTGACGAAACTGTTCAGGAGGTAGCCGTGCGCGACATGAATTTCCATGCCGTCGAAGCCGCCCTGATCCGCACGGACGCAGGCTTCCACAATCTGACGCTGCTTTTCCCGTATCTCCTCCAGCGTCATTTCCCGGCAGGGATTGGCGAGCGGCGGCTTCATGGGAATCTCGTCAAGCCCGAGGGAGGAGGAGGATATGGGAAGCGCGCCGAGACGCGGCCATGCGGCAGGCCCGGAATGATGGAACTGGGCAAAGATCTTGCAGTCGTACTTGTGTACCTTGTCCGCCAGATGGCGCAGGCCGGGAAGGAACTTGTCGTCCCACAGGCCGAGATAAATGCCCGGCGTGTCCTCTATGGCGCAGCCGCCGATGATCACGGCGGCGGCTCCGCCCCTGGCGATGTTCTCATACAGATCCTCGCCTGCGCTGCCTTCGGCCGAACCGTCCTGATTCCAGCGCCAGGTGGATTGCCCTGTCTTGACTATTCTGTTTTTAAGCACGCAGTTCGGGCTGAGCGCTATGGGAGAAAATAACTTGGGATATTTCATGACGGCTCCGAAATTCTGGCAGGAATCCTTCCACGGGACGACACGGGACATGGCCCGGATCTGAAGGACCCGGTCCTGACCTGCGTCTCCGACGACGCACTTTTTCAGGGGAAGCGCCGCTCTTCCCTGCGGGGATTCCAGGAAAGAGATGCAATGGACGGGCCGGGGGAAGAAAGCTTCCCCCGGCGGTGTTCTTTTTACTTGAGGACGCCTATTTCCTTATAGTACCTGGCCGCTCCCGGATGCAGAGGGTAGGCCATCTCGCGGGCCGCTCCTTCCACGGTGAAGGTTCCCCAGGTGGCAAAGGCTTCCACGAGTTCCTTCTGGCCTTCACAGATGGCCTTGGTGATCTTGTATGCGTCTTCCTCGGGCATATCCGCGCGGACGCTGAGTCCCGTCATTTCCGCCACGGAAGGAATGTCCTTGCCGCCCACGCGGCCGGAATAGAAGTCGCCGGACACGGAAGCGCGGACCATGCCGTAACGCTTGTTCATCTTTTCGGCCACCTCATCGCTGACGGGGAGCCACTTCATCTTGATGTCCTTGCTGATTTCGGCAAGGAACCAGCTTTCGCCCCGTCCGAGCCACACGATCATGTCCACGAGGCCGTCCTTGGCAAGGTTGGTCATGTCGTCGTAGTTGTTGAAGTAGACCTGTCCGCCCCAGTCTTCGATGTCCTTGAAGGTGAAGCCGTATTCGCCGAACAGCCAGCGGCCGTAGCTGTCACCGCCGCCGCCCTTCATGCCCACGGCAAGGCGCACGGGAACCTTGCGGTCGCGCAGTTCCTCAATGCTGTTCACGCCGAGATCCTCGCGCACCACGATGTTGATGGGGCTCAGGTCATTCCAACAGACCAGCTGAGCGACGTTCTTCACGGGAGCCTTGAAGGGGGCCTCGCCCTTGCGGGCCACGGAGCCCATGGCAATCTGCAGGATACCGATGTCGGCCTGTCCGCGATCCAGACGGATGGGGTTCACGGTGGAACCGCCGGGCAGCATGGTGATCTCGGTATCGGGGTAGGCGCTGGTGATGATCTTGCCCACAACGCCCATGCCCACATACCAGCCGCCGGTCACGGGGCCGGAAACGAGGTTGAGCTTCATGGGTTCCGCGCCCGCCTGGGCAACGGTCAGGCCCAGAACCAGCGTGCAGGAAAGAAGGATACGGGAAAGTTTCATACAGTCTCCTTTTCCGAAGAGTTACAGACCGAGAAGCTCGGCCGCGTTGTCATGCAGGGTGAGTTGCAGCGATTCCTGCGTGAAGCCCTTGGCGCTCCATTTTTCTATGCTCTGCTTCAGGCCGCCCACAGGATAGGTACTGGCAAAGAGCGTCCTGTACTTCAGGTAGCCGTTGGCCGCCGTGACATACATGTCGGACATGGGCATATTATCCGTGTAGAGGTACACATCGGGCACAAGGTAGAGGTTGGGGCAGGTCATGGCCACGCCCAGAATCTGGGGCACGAAGGGCCAGCAGGCATGCGCCACGACGATCTTGAGACGGGGAAACTTCTTGGCCACGCGCTGGATGACCAGCGGATCGGCATAGCTGAGGTCAGGGCCGGCCACACCGCTTGCGGTGAGCGTCACGATGATGCCGAGCTGTTCGGCCGTTTCGCAGATGGAGAGAATGCGCTCATCGTCCGCATACATGCAGGGCTCGCACCAGCCCGGATCCATGCTGATGCCCTTGAAGCCCAGTTCTCCGGCCACATATTCCACTTCCTTGCGGGCGTCGGGGTCGTTGGGGTCGATGCCGGCAAAGGGGATGAAGCGGCCGGGATGGCTGTTGGCCAGCTCATAGAGATCTTCGGGAAGGATATTGCCCGCGTTGATGGCCGTTCCCTTGTTCTTGCGGCCCATGACCACGCAGGCTTCCACACCGGCCTCGTCCATTTCCTGCATGAACAGATCCATGCTGCGCTGCTCGCAGGAAGGCACGCCCGCGCGGCCCATTTCAAAGGCGCTCAGCTTGCGGGGATCCTTCTGAGGTACCACATACTTGGTGAAGATACCCATCTCAAGAAATCCGCGATAAGGCGGACGCACACGAAAATCGATAACCATGGCACATACTCCTTTATTGTGCTGTTATGACGATCAGGCCGCGGCGACGGTGTTTTTGCGGCGTATCCACTGAAGAGCTCCCACACCGACCAGAATGGCCACGCCGACAACGTCGGTCATGGAGCCGGAGTCGATGAGCATGAGGCCGCCCGCAGCAAGCAGAATCCGTTCCCAGCCACGGCAGCGGCTGACGAAATAGCCCTGCATGCCGCCGGAGAGCGCCAGCACGCCCACGATGGAGGTCACCACGGCGCGGCCCACGGTGAGGGCGTCGCCCTGCAGCATGAGCGCGGGCTGATAGGCGAACATGAAGGGAATGATGAAGGCCACGATGCCGAGTTTCACGGACACCCAGCCCGTCTTCATGGCATTGGCTTCCGCTATGGCCGCCCCTGAGAAGGAAGCGACGCATACCGGCGGCGTGATGGCGGAGAGAATGGCATAGTAGAACACGAACATGTGCGCGGCGATGACGGGAACGCCCGCCTTGACCAGAGCGGGAGCGCCGAGGGCCGCCACGATGATGTAGGCGGGGCTGGTGGGCACGCCCATGCCGAGGATCATGCTGGTGATCATGAGGCAGATCATGAGCAGAAGCAGGCTGTCGCCGGCGAGCATGGTCACGAAGTTGATGAACTTGTAGCCCACGCCGGTCAGGGCGATGACGGCCACCACGATGCCCGCACAGGCGCAGCAGGAAGAAATCATGAGCGCATTTCTGGCGGCCTGTTCCAGAGCTCCGGCAAGGCGCTTCAGGTTGAAGCGGGTTTCGTCACGGAACACGGAAAGCACAAGGATGGTCACGATGCCGATGAGCGCGCAGGAAACCACGCTGCGGCCCATGAGCATGACGGCCACCAGCACCACCAGGGGCAGGAGGTAGTACATGCGGATCATGACGCTGCGCGTGGAGGGAATCTGCTCTTCCGGCAGGCGGCCGATATTCTTGTTCACCGCCTCAAAATGGATCATGGCCAGCAGCGCGAGGTAGTACAGCAGGGAAGGCAGAAGCGCCGCCTTGGCGATTTCCAGATAGCTCACGCCGATGAGGTCGGCCATGATGAAGGCGGCCGCGCCCATGATGGGGGGCATCATCTGTCCGCCGGTGGAGGCCACGGCTTCCACGGCGCCCGCAAAGGCGGGGGCATAGCCCACGCGCTTCATGAGCGGAATGGTGAAGGTGCCCGTGCCGTACACGTTGGCCGGGGCGGAACCGGAAATGGTGCCGAACAGGGCGGAGGCGAAAATGGCCACCTTGGCCGGGCCGCCCTGGGAACGACGGGTGAGCAGGCAGGCCAGATCCATGAACAGGGAACTCATGTTGGCCTTTTCCAGAAACGCGCCGAACATGACGAAGGCATAGATCATGCCTGCGGCCGCCGCCAGGGGCACGCCATAGATGCCGTCGGTGGTCAGAAAGAGCTGTTCAAGAAGGTCCGGGGTGTAGATGCCGTTGTGGCGCAACCCTCCGGGCAGATACTGTCCGAAGAAGGCGTACAGGATGAACACCACGGAAACGATGACCAGGGGAAGCCCCGCCGTGCGCCGCGTGATCTCAAGCACGAGAAGCACGCAGCTTACGCCCATGAACCAGTCCATGTCGGTCAGCGGATCCACATAGCGCAGCCGGTCCATGATATAGTCGTTTTCCATGATGATGTACGCCCCGATGGCCAGCGCCAGCACCGCAAGACACAGATCCAGCAGGAACATGGGCAGGGGTTCCTTGCCGTCCTTGTAGCGGAAGGCGGGACGCCAGAGAAAAACCAGCGTCATGATGAGCGCCAGATGCGTGCCGCGCTGTATGGGCGTGGGCAGAACGCCGAACCCGCCTGTGGAATAGATTTGAAACAATGTCAGAACGACAGCAACAACTGATGCTATCGGGGCCACCGACTTTCTGGAAAAGGTCATTTGTTTGTGCTCCTTATATCTTCGTGGGAAGGGACCCATTCCCTTCCCTCAAGAGCATGGTTCTCTTGAAGCAGAATGCTCGTCGATCATCTGTTCCTGCCGGGGGGGCGCATGCCCTGCCGCGGAAAACGCACTCCGGCCGCCCGAAGGTTCCGGGGCGGAAAAACACCCTACGTCCTCTCGGTGGAAGCGACGGCGGGCTTCATGTGCATGCGTGCACATCCTTCCACGCCGGGGCGGCAGAGCAGCGCCGCAAGGAAGCCCACCCCTATCAGGACAAAGAACAGCAGGAACATGCCGGCATAGACGGCGATGTCGTATTCGCCTCCGGGGGCGATATGTTCCATGAGCCAGCCGCTGCACATCTGAAGAATACCGCCGCCGAGGGCCGTGTAGATGTTCACCATGCCCGTGGCCGTTCCCACGATGGCCGGAGGAAAGTCCTCCTGAATCTTCAGAAGGCCAAGACTGCCGACGCCGCCGACGAAGACGCTGAAGAAAAAGCCCCAGACCGGAAGCAGCGCATAGGGAAGCACGGGCGAGGGAAGGATGAGCACAACGCCCAGCGCCATGCCGACAAGGCATACCGCGGCCATGAGCTTGCGCTTGGACACCCGCACCCAGGAAAGAAAGGCACCGTGCAGGGAAGGACCGATGATGGCCCCTGCGGAAATGGCCATGAGCACCACGGAAGCGCGTTCCTTGTCGAGTCCGTAGCCCTGCAGCAGGTACGGACCGGCCCACAGTCCGCTGAAGGCGTAGAACACCCCGTACAGGCAGAAAAACCACAGCGAAACGCCCCAGTACGTTCTGCTTTTCAGGATAAGCAGCAGGGCCTCCTTCAACGGCATGCCCTTGCCGCTCTGCGCCGGGGAAAAGGGCCTCTCCCCTTCCAGCCCCGCATCCTCAGGCGTATTGCGGAGAAAGCCCCCGCAAAGCACGGCCAGCGCGCAGGTGAACAGCGCCACGAGCATCATGGCCCAGCGCCAGCCGAACATGCCGGAAAGCGCGTTCAGCGGCCAGGAGGCCAGGAACATGCCGCCCGTTCCCAGGGAAAGAAACAGTCCCGTGCACAGCGGGTGCATGCGCCGGGGGAACCAGGAAAGAATGACCCTGAGCCCCGGGACAAAAATCATGGCCACGCCGGTTCCCGTCAGCACACGGCCCGCCGCGCCCATGGACACGGTGGTGGCCATGGCGAAGAGGAAGGTGCCTGCGGCGGCCAGAGTCAGAAACACCATGACGGTACGCCGCGCCCCCCACCGGTCGGCAAGAATGCCGGCGGGAATCTGCATGGCCGCGTAGGGATAGAAGAAGGCGGCGCCCATGACGGATATGAGCCCGCCGCCCACGGAAAAATCCTCCATGAGGTCCACGCCCAGCGTGCTGAGCACGGTTCTGTGGAAGGGAGCCAGGGCGTAGCAGAAAAGAAGCAGCACGAAGTAGAAGCGTGCCAGCCTGAGAACCTGTTTCCTTTCACCGCTCATGACAGTACCGCTCACAGGCTCAGGCCCGCTTCAAATCCGCCGCGCACGGCATTTTCTATCCTGCTCACGGCGGAGCAGTCGCCTGTGAGGCGCACATCCATGCCGAGGCGCAGCAGATCGGCATACAGCGAGCGCTCCGGCCGGTAGCCCAGAGCCACGATGACGGCATCCACGGGGGGAAGCGTCACTTCCCCGCGGGCCTCGTGGCGCAGCATGGCTCCGCCCTGCCCGTCCAGACCGAGGAAGGTGCTGTTTGTCCATACTTCCACACCGCCGCGGGAGAGCCTTTCCATCATGAACACCCGCGTGCGCGGTTCCATGTCTGCGGCGATTTTGTCCTTCATTTCCACGATGCAGGCCTGACGGCCTCTCTTGAGCAGAAAATCCGCGGTTTCGCAGCCTACCAGCCCGCCGCCCACAATGAGGGCGTGTTCCGGAAGAGTCCGCCTGCCCTCAAGGATGTCCTGCGCAGTGCAGAACAGGTCGCTTTCCCGGCAGAATGCGGGCCAGAGAGGAACGCTCCCCGTGGCCAGAAGCACCACGTCGGGCCGCAGTTCCTGTATCTTTTCCGGCGTCATGTCTTCCGAAAGGCGGATTTCCATGCCGCCCGCGTGCACGCATTCCTCCAGGCGCGCGGCGCACCAGTCCGCATAGGTGCCGAGCATCTCCTTGTACGGGGGAAGCTTTGCCACATGCAGGAGTCCGCCCAGTCTTTCTCCCCTGTCGCAGAGAATGACCTCGTGCCCCCGGGCATGGGCGCTCAGGGCCGCATGCATGCCTGCAGGGCCCCCGCCTATGATGACCACACGCTTTTTCCGCGCCGCCGCGACGACCTCATACCGGCCTTCATACCCTGCCAGAGGATTGAGCGCACAGCCTATGCCGGTGCCCCGCGCCGAACCGCTGGAGCAGCCCTCGTTGCAGCTTATGCAGCGCAGCGCTCTGCTCGCCTTCCCCTCTCTGACCAGCCGGGGAAGGGCGGGCTCGGCAATGAGGGCGCGCCCCATGGCCACCATGTCGGCATCACCGCGATCCAGAATGTCGCAGGCCACGTTCTCATCCAGCACGCGCCCTGCCACGATGACGGGCACGGAAGAACCCACGGCGCTTTTCACGGCCCGGGCAAGGGAGGCGTTCCACCCGCAGGGCACACAGGAGGGCGGAGCCACGATATGCCTTGTTTCCCGCGTACCTACGGAAACATGCAGCGCATCCGCTCCTTCCCGGGCGAGTCTGACCGCAAGTTCCAGGGAATCGTCCATCTGAATGCCGTCATGCAGCCCGTCCACCACGCTCATCCGGTAAAGCACGGGCGTTTCGCCCACGGCCTCGCGCACGGCCTTCAGCACTTCCAGAGGAAAACGCATGCGGTTTTCCAGAGAGCCTCCGTACTCGTCCCCGCGGCGGTTCATCAGCGGAGAAAAGAACTGGGCGAGCAGATATCCGTGGGCGCCGTGCAGTTCCACCGCGTCAAAACCGGCGGCAACGGCGCGCGCGGCCGCCTCTGCAAAGCGGCGGACAAGCGTTCTGATGTCCTTCACGGTAAGCACGGAACTGTCGGCATAGGGAGTGCGGCCGCAGACCGGAGAAACCAGAAAGATATGACCTGCAACATCGGGCAGAGCCAGACATCCGCCGTGCATGAGCTGCACCGAGGCCAGAGCCCCGTGCGCGTGTATTCTTGCCGTCAGTTCCGAAAGACCGGCTACGTCCTCATCGCGGTACAGGCTGAGCCCCCGTATGAAGGGCCTGCCCTCGGAGCTTACGGCGGAGGCCTCCACCGTGATCAGGCCCGCGCCGCCCTTCGCACGTTCCTCATAATAACGCATCATGCGTTCGGTGACGCGGCCGTCAGGCGAAGCATGCTTGGTGGACATTCCCGGGAAGAGTATGCGGTTCCGAACGGTGACACCATGTATTCTGATGGGAGTGAAAAGAGAATCATACATGAAAAACGACTCCTCAATATGGTCTTTGGCAACGCTTCCCCGGCTGCAAAAAACATGCCACCGCAAAAAAATAAAAAAGTAATACACTGTATTCATTATAGTTAATAAAAAAGCCCCGCCCCTTCTCCGAAAAAAATACAGGGGCAGGGCCGGAAAGCTCCAGAGAAAAAAATCTTTTTCATGTGAAAAAACGCATATCAGTATGATCTTTTTCATATTCACCTTCCCGGCGAAAGACGTGGAGAAGATATATGAATAACAAATGATTATAAAAGGTTAAAGAGTAAAAACAGCGTCTTTTTTACGTTTTTTTTTTACCTTGACGCATTCCGCCCCGCTTCGGAAAAGCATGATATATCTTATTGTTTTTATTATTTTTATTTTTTCCTGCATAATTTGGAACGATATTTGCATGGCTCTTCTCATCCATCCGGACAACTTCTTCCGCGCATACTTTACTGGGAGGAATGCGTATGCCTAGTATCGGACCGTTGAAAATGAAGCATGTTGCAGCAGTCCTTGCCGTCATGCTTTCCATCTTTCAAGTCGTCTTTACCGGCGGCTTTGCCATCATGGACAGCCATCTTTTAAGAGCCATACACCTGTCTACCGTCATGGCGCTTATTTTCATGTATTTTCCCGGATACCGTGAAGAGGATTCCGCGCTCAAGAAAAACCTTCTTACCATTATTAATATTATTCTCGTCGTCCTGGCCTTCAGTTCGGCGTACTATGTGTTTACCAATCTGGAAACACTCCAGATGCGTATGCGCTACCTGGATGAAGTAACACAGCAGGATATGATATACGGCGTCATTGCCGTTCTTCTGGTGCTGGAAACCACGCGCCGCACCTCGGGCTGGTCGCTGGTGCTCATCGCCTGCGTCTTCATCGTCTATGCCCTGTTCGGCAACGCCGCGCCCTTCCCCGAAGCGCTCAGGCACTCGGGTGTTTCCTTCGACGCGCTCGTCGAGCAGCTTTTCATGATCACCGACGGCATCTACGGCGTGCCCGTGGCCGTTTCCTCCACCATGATCTTCGCCTTCGTCATGTTCGGCGCCTTTCTGCATGTGAGCGGCATGAGCAGCGTGTTCATGGATCTGGCCTGCCTGCTCACCCGCAAATCCAAAGGCGGCCCTGCCAAGGTGGCCATTTTCGCCTCCGCCCTGTTCGGTACCATTTCCGGTTCCGCCCCGGCCAACGTGTACGGCACGGGCACCTTCACCATTCCGCTCATGAAGCGCGTGGGCTATGCCCCCGCCTTTGCGGGCGCCGTGGAAGCCGTGGCCTCCACCGGCGGCCAGATCATGCCTCCCATCATGGGTGCGGCCGCCTTCATCATGGCCGACCTCACGGGTACGGGTTACATCCAGGTGGCCAAGGCCGCCCTGCTCCCCGCCATTCTGTACTACCTCTCCCTGTGGACCATGATCCACTTCGAGGCCGTGCGAAACAACCTCGGCACGCTCCCCAAGGATCAGATTCCCGACAGCCGGCAGGTCATCGCCAGACTGTACTACCTGCTGCCCATCTTCGGGCTGATCATCGCCATGGTACTCGGCCGCAGCGTCATTTCCTGCGCCTTCATCGCAACCCTCGCCATCATTGTGCTTTCCTTCTTCCGCGCCGAAACCCGCATGACGCCCGCCAGACTCTGGCAGGCTCTGGAAATGTCCGCGAAAAACTGCCTCATGATCACCTCCTGCTGCGCCTGCGCGGGCATCATCATAGGCGTCATCGCCATCACGGGCATCGGCTTCACCTTCATCAGCGCCATCACCGATCTTGCCGGGAACAACCTCTTCCTGCTCATGATCATGCTCACCCTGACCAGCATCGTGCTGGGCATGGGCGTCCCCACCACCCCGGCCTACGTCATCGTGGCCACGCTGGGCGCTCCCGCCCTCATCAAGGCCGGCGTGCCTGCCCTGGCTTCCCACATGTTCGTGTTCTACTACGCCATCCTGTCCGTCATCACTCCTCCGGTCTGCATGGCAGCCTTTGCCGGAGCCTCCATTGCCGAGGCCAATGCCATGAAAACCGGCCTGCTCTCCTCCAAGCTGGGCATCGTGGCCTTCATCATCCCCTTCATGTTCGTGTACGAACCGGCGCTTCTGCTTTCCGGTTCCCTGCCTGAAACCACCCTCGCCTGCGTTTCCGCCATCATAGGCGTCATCGCCCTTGCCGGCGGCATGCAGCAGTGGTTCATCACCCTCGCCAACCGTTTTGAGCAGCTTCTTCTGCTCATCGGCGGCCTTTCCCTCATCTACCCCGGTCTCATCACCGATATGATCGGCGCATGCTGCATCGTTTCCGTCGTGTTCATGCAGCTCATGAGGAAAAAGCGTCTCTCCGCCCTGTCCTGAACCATCAACCCTCTTTGAAAGGAGCATTTCCATGATCATCGACTGCCGACTCAGACCTCCGGCGCGCGGTTTCCTCAACCTCAGCCTCTTCCGCGACACGGAACGCACCAAACGCATGAGCCGCTGCTTCGGCATGCCGCAGGCTCCCTCCACGGCACAGCGCTCCACCGAGCTGCTGCTCAAGGAAATGGACTCTGCAGGCATCACCATGGGCGTCGTCCCCGGCCGCCGCGCCTACCCCTTCCTGGGCGGCGTATCCAATGAAGACATCGTGGCCATCATGAACGACTATCCCGGCCGCTTCCTCGGCGTGGCCGGCATCGACCCGACCAACCGGCAGGAAGCCCTGGACGAAATCGACACCTACGTCAAGAACGGCCCCCTGGTCGGCGTGGGCATGGAACCCGGCCTTCTTCCCACCCCCATGTACCCCAACGACCGCCGCATCTACCCCATCTATGAAAAGCTGGAAGCCGAAGGCATTCCTCTGCTGCTCATGGCCGGCGGCGGCAACGGCCCGGATCTCAGCTACGGCTTCCCGGCCATTCTCGACCAGATCGCCGCTGACTTCCCCAAGATGACCATCATCAACACCCACGGCGGCTACCCCTATGTGACCGAAGTGCTGTTCGTCGCCTACAAGCGCCCGAACATCTACATCTGCCCGGACATGTACCTGTTCAACTTCCCCGGCTGGCAGGACTACGTCACCGCCGCCAACGGCTTCCTGCAGGACCGCTTCCTGTTCGGCACGGCCTATCCCTTCATTCCGCTGGAAGAAGGCGTGGCCCACTTCAAGAACATGCCCTTCAAGCCCGAAGTGCTGCCCAAGCTGCTCTATAAGAACATCGCCACCGCTCTGAAACTGGATCTTCCTGAAAACCTCTAGTCACGGAGTTTTCCGCATGATGCTCAAAAAACTCGCGCTGCTGGCCGTGATGGCCGTTCTGGCCCTCCCCTCCCCCTCTCAGGCCGCGAACGAAAAAATCAAGATTCTCTCCGGCCCCACCTCGGGAGCCTGGTATGTCGGCATGGGCGCCGTGGCAAAAGCCATCAACAAGCAGTTCCCCGACATCGACGTCAACCTTCTGCCCGGCGGCGGCCTTTCCAACCCCGGCCGTCTCTCCAAGGGTGAAGGCGAACTCTCCATCGGCACCCATTCCATCATGGTTTCCGCCGCCAAGGGTCTTGATCCCTTCAGAAAGCCCGTGACCGGCGTGAGCTCCATCTTCAACCTGAACGATGTCTCCCGCCTGCACATCATAGGCATCGGGAAAAACGCTCCCAAATCCCTGGAAAGCATGATCAAGAACAAGCAGCCCGTGCACATGGTCGTCGGCCCCATGGGCAGCGGCACGGAACTGTGGGTGCGCTGGATGCTCTCCTGCTACGGCGTCACCTACAAGGACATCCAGTCCTGGGGCGGCAAGGTCATCACCAACAACTTCGACGATGCCGCCGACATGGCCAAGGACGGCAACGTGGACCTGCTCTTCTGGCTTGGACCCGGTGAAATCTGGTTTGTGGTGGAACTGAGCAAGAACACCACCCTGAACTGGATTCCCGTCAGCGACGAGCTCTTCCAGAAGATGCACGAAACCTACGGCGTGCAGAAGACGGAAATCCCCTCCACCATGTTCAGCGGCGTGGTCGGAAAAAACGTTCCCGCGCTCTGCGACGCTGCGGAACTGCTCGTGCGCTCCAACCTGTCGGAAGATCTGGTCTACCGCATGACCAAGGCCATTGTTGAAGGCCGCGAAGACATCGGTACCGCCAACGCCGGCTGGAAGACCATGGCTCCGGAGACCGGTCCGCAGAACCTCGCCTTCCCCCTGCATCCCGGCGCCGCCAAGTACTATAAGGAAATCGGCGTGCTCAAGTAGTCTCTTTTGCCGGGGAGCCTTTCCAAAAGCTCCCCGGCGCCTCTTTCCTCCTTCGCCCTGTTCCGGGCAGGCGGTTTTCCCCCGTACCGCTTCCGCCGGAAAAAGGCACACTCCTGACGGAAACGGCGGCTTCTTCCCGAAGCCGCCGTTTCTTTGTCTACCAGCCGCCGCCGAGGGCCACGCATACCTGAGCGATGGCGGAAAGCTGCGACGCACGGCGCGCGGCAAGGTTCATCTGCGCGGAATACAGCGTGCGCTCCGCCTCCAGCACGTCCAGATAGGGGGAATAGCCCGCCGCATAGCGCGCCCTTGCCAGTTCCGCCGCCTTTTCCATGCGCGCGGAAACAAGGACAAGGCTCTTCACGCTCTCTTCCATGCCGCGCTGTGCGGCAAGGCTGGAACGTATGTCGGAAAAGGCCTGCTGCACCGCTTTCTCATAGGCGGCCTGCGCGGCATGCAGCGAGGCCTCGGCCTGCCTGACACCGCTCAGAGTCCGGCCGAAGGTCAGCAGGGGAAGCGAGGCGCTCCCCCCGTAGCTCCAGGTGCCGGCCGGACCGGTGAAAAGACTGTTCAGCGCCGTGCTTGCCGCGCCCAGGCCCGCCGTCAGGCTTATGGAAGGGAAAAAGGCGGCCCGCGCCTCACCCACCTGAAAATGGGCGGCGCGGAGCGCGGCCTCCGCCGAGAGTATGTCCGGCCGCCGGTTCAGAAGCTCCGACGGAAGCCCCGCAGGCAGCTGCGGCTGTGCGGAAAGCGCCTCAAGGCGGGCCTTTCCCTCCGGGCGGGCGGAAAAAATCCGCTCAGGCGATGCACCCGTGAGAAGCAGAAGCGCGCCTTGCGCCTGCTCAAGGCCCGTTTTCACCTGCGCCAGACTGTCCTTCAGGCTGTCCACCTGCGCACGGACATTCAGCATATCCAGTTCGCTGATAGCTCCGGCGGCGTACTGCTTCTCATAAAGCGCGGCGGAGCGTTCCCGCGAGGCAAGGGTGTTCTCGGAAAGTTCCTTCTGCGCGGCATAGTTCAGCATGTCGAAATAGGCGGAACAGACCTGCCCGGCCACGGAAAGTTCCAGCGCCCGCCGGGCCTCTTCGGCGGAAAGGAGATTCTCCTTTGCGGCGGAGGCGGCGTTCCGGTAACGCCCCCAGATATCCACCTCCCATGAGCCCTGCACCGTGCCGGACCAGAGCGACCCCACGCGCGGGGGCACGGAAGAAGTCCCTCCCGGACGTCCTTCGAGGGCCCCCACTCTCTGTTCCAGAAGGCCCAGTTCCTCCATGACGCCGTATGTGGCGGAGGCATCCCGGCTCGACTGGCTGCGCTCGCCGCTGCCCTGTGCGGAAAACTGGGGAAAAAGCCCTGCTCTCGCCATGCCGAGGGAGGCGCGCGCCGCCTCCACCCGGGCAAGGCTCTGCTCTAGGTCGCGGTTGCGGGCAAGGGCCATGTCCACAAGTTCATTCAGCGTTTCATCCTGAAAACGCCGCCACCACTGCCGCGAAAGCGTCTCCTGCCCGGAAGAAGTCTCTTCGCCCCACGAGGAGGGAAGCTCCTGCTCCGGCCTGTGATATTCCGGCGCAAAGGAACAGCCCGACACAACCAGCGCCGCCACAAGTCCCGCTACGACCTGTTTCATGATGTCTCCTCCCTGCGCGATGCACCGGAAAAACGTTCCGAAATCCGCATGACCTGCACGAAGAAGCACGGCACCAGCAGCGGAGCCAGCACCGTGGCCGCCAGCATGCCCCACACCACGCTCACACCGATGGATACGCGGCTTGCCGCCCCTGCTCCGGTACTGAAGGCCAGGGGCAGACAACCGAGAATAAAGGCTATGGAGGTCATGATGATGGGGCGGAAACGCAGCTTTGCGGCCTCCACGGCGGCCTCTTCCAGCGTTCTGCCCTGCGCGCGCAGTTCCACGGCGAACTCGATGATGAGAATGGCGTTCTTGCAGGCCAGCCCCAGCAGCGTGATGATGGCCACCTGCGTGTAGATGTCGTTGGCAAGGCCTGTGAACCAGTTGCCGAAAATGGCCCCGAACACCGCAAAGGGCACGGCGGAAAGCACGGCCACGGGCAGGCTCCAGCGTTCGTACTGCGCCGCCAGAATAAGGAATATCATGAGCACGCTGAGTCCCAGCACGGTGAAATCCGTGCCTCCGGTTTCCACTTCCTGATAGGTCACGCCGGACCAGGCATAACTGTAGCCCTGCGGCAGAGAGGAGGCCGCCTCCTCCAGCGCGGCGATGGCCTGCCCGGAACTTGCCCCCTGTGCGGGACTGCCCGTGATCTTGGCAGACAGCAGCCCGTTGAAATGGGAAACATTGTCCGGCCCGCCGCTCGTTCTGACGGTCACCAGGGAGGTGAGCGGTATCTGAGCGCCTCCGGGAGCGGACACATACAGGGACCGCATGCTGTCGGGCAGTCTCCGGTAGGCCTCGTCCGCCTGCATCATCACCTTGAAGGTGCGTCCGTACAGGTTGAAGTCGTTGATGTAGGTGGAACCCAGCGTGGCCCCCAGCATGTTGAACACTTCCGCACAGTCCACGCCGGACATCACGGCCTTTTCCCTGTCGAGTTCCACAAAAAGCCGGGGAGAGGCCACGCTGAAGGAACTGCTCACCCGGGAAAGTTCGGGCCTTTTCGAGGCTTCGGCCGCAAAGCGCGCGGCCGTCCGGGCAAGTTCCGCAGGCGTGCCCGAAGTGGTCTGAATTTCCATCTCAAACCCGCCGGTATTGCTCATGCCCATGATGGGGGGCGGGTTGAAGGGCAGAATCACGCCCCGGCTGTCCGCAAGGCCCAGGGCGTAGATGCGCCGCAGCGTCTCTTCCAGACTGAGCCCCTCCTTTTCCCTTTCCTCCCAGGGCCTGAGCTGGATGAACAGCGTTCCCATGCCCGTGTTCAGCGTGCTGTTGATGAGGTCATACCCTGCAAGGCTGAGCACATGAGCCACGGCGGGCAGTTCGCGCACCTTCCGGCTCACCTCGCCGACAAGCTGGCGCGTCCTCGGCAGGGCCGAACCTTCGGGCAGGGCGATGGTGCACATGAGTGAACCCTGATCCTCTTCCGGCACCAGCGTGGTGGGCACGCGGGTGAAAAGTTCCAGCGTGACGGCGGAGAGCACCAGCAGCACAAGGAAGGAAAGCACGCCGTGCCGCAGAAAGAAGCCTACCAGACGGACGAAGCCTCCGGTCACGGCGTCGAAAAAGCGGTTGAACCAGCGGAAAGGCGCCCACGGCTCCCGTTTTTTCTTTCTCAGAAGCTGCAGGCACAGGGCCGGAGTGAGGGTAAGGGCCACCACGCCGGAAATGACCACGGCCATGGCGATGGTCACGGCGAACTGGCGGTACATCACCCCGGCAAGCCCGCCGAGAAAGCCCACGGGAATGAACACGCTGCACAGCACAAGCACAATGGCGATGACGGCGGAGGTCACCTCGTTCATGGCCACGGCCGTGGCTCCGGCCACGTCGAGCCCCTCGTCGTGCAGCACGCGCTCCACGTTTTCCAGCACCACGATGGCGTCGTCCACCACCATGCCTATGGCCAGAACCAGCGCAAACAGCGTGAGGGTATTGATGGAAAAATCCAGCAGGTACACCCCGGCGAAGGTGCCCACCAGAGCGATGGGCACGGCAAGGCAGGGAATGAGCGTGGCCCTCCAGTCCTGAAGGAAGAGATAGACCACGGCAAACACGAGCAGCATGGCCTCCACCAGGGTACGCACCACCTCCTCCACGGAAAGCCGCACGAAAATGGTGGTGTCGTAGGGCACCATGTAGCTCATGCCCGCAGGGAAGAACTTCGCCTGCTCCTGCATGTAGGCGGCCACCCGGCCTGCGGTATCCAGAGCATTGCTCCCCGGCGCGAGGAAGATGGCCAGGGGAATGGCGGTGGCCCCGTCGATGGCGCAGGCGAAATTGTAGCTTTCCGCCCCGAGTTCCACGCGGCCCACATCGCGCAGGCGCAGCACGCCCCCTTCCGGCGAGGCCCGGAGGATGATGTCGCCGAACTCTTCGGCGGTGACGAGGCGTCCCCTGGATTCCAGCTGCCAGGTCATGGAAAGCGCGTCCGAACCGGGCTGACTGCCCACACTGCCCAGAGAATACTGGGCGTTCTGGTCATTCACCGCCTGCGCTATGTCGCTGGTGCTTATGCCGAGCTGCGCCATGCGCGGAGGATCGAGCCAGATGCGCATGGCATGGTCGCGGCTGCCCAGTATCTGGGCCTGCCCCACGCCGGGCACGCGCTTGAGCCCGTCCAGCAGGTTCACCAGCGCGTAATTGCTGAGGTAGGTGGCGTCGAAGGCTCCGTCCCGGGAATAAAGCGCCACGATTTCCAGAATGGCGGGAGAAAAGGTGTCCACCGTCACGCCGTACTGCCGCACGATTTCCGGCAGCATGGGCACGGCGGCCTGCACCCTGTTGTTCACGTTCACCTGCGCCATGTCGGGGTCGGTGCCCACGGCGAAGGTCACGGAAATCTGCATGGCGCCGCTGGAGGAGCTGACGGAACTCATGTAGATCATGTCCGACACGCCGTTGATCTGCTCCTCAATGGGTGTGGCCACCGTCTGCGCGATGACCTCGGGGCTGGCCCCGGGATACTGCGCGCTCACCGATATGGTGGGCGGAATGAGGTCGGGGTACTGGGCTATGGGAAGCTCGCGTATGGACAGTATGCCCGCAAGCACGATGAACAGGGAAAGCACCATGGAAAGGACGGGCCTTTTCAGAAAGAAACCCGGCCGGGCAGAGGGCTGCACGCCCTTGCCGGAAATGACGCCGTTGTCGTGTCTGGCCGCATCACTCATGGTACGTCTCCGGGGATGGAGACACGGGCGCAGGGGCCGCTTCCACGCCTCTGCCCGTCACGGGGTTCGAGGAATCCGGCGTGTCCAGTGAATCCGGCATCAGCTCCTGCCGCAGCAGCTTCGGCGCCGTCTTCCCGCCCGGCGTCACCTTGTTCTGTCCCTGCACCACCACCTTCTGTCCGGCTTCCAGCCCCTTTTCCACCAGAAAAAAGCTCCCGAAGGCGGGGCCTGTCGTCACGGGAACAAAGGACGCCCTGTTCTCTTCATCCAGCACGCAGACTTCCGGCCCGCGCTCCGTCTGCATGAGGGCCTCCTGCGGAAGCATGAGCGCACTCACAAGCCTGGCTCCGCCCACGCGCACAATAGCGAACTGCCCGGGCATGAGCGTGCCGTCGGGGTTGGGAAAGCGGGCCTTGGCGCGTACCGCGCTTGTGGAGGATTCCACCTGCGTATCCAGAAAGACCACCACCCCCTGCCTGCCGTATTCCACCCCTTCCATGAGACGCAGTTCCGCCACCGATCCCTTGCCGTAGCTCACGGCCCTGCCGCCGGCCTCCATCTCGCGCATGGTGAAAAGCTCCACCCCGGGCACGGAAAACTGCACATCCATGGGATCCGTCTGATTGATGAAGGTGAGCGTGCTCTCCGGCGTGACCAGAGAACCCACGGTAGTGACCTCCCGGCTGGTATAGCCGGCAAGGGGCGCCTCCACCGTGCAGTAGCCGAGGCGTATGCGGGCATCCTCCACGGCGGCCCGTGCCGACGCCGTCTGCGCCTGCGCACCCCGGAAGGCGGCATACGCGCTGTCGTACTGCTGGCGGCTCACGGCGTTTTCTCCGGCAAGCCTGCGGATACGCTCATATTCCTTCCGCGCGTTCTCAAGGGTGCTCACGGCCTGGGAAAGCTGTCCCTGCGCCTGTTCCAGCGCCGCCCTGTAGGGCGCGTCGTCTATGGCAAACAGGGGCGCGCCCTTTTCCACCCGGGCGCCTTCCTCAAAAAGACGTTTTTCCAGTATGCCCGTCACCTGCGGCCTTACCGCCGCGGCATGACTGCCCTCGGTCTGCCCCATGAAAGTGGCGTGCAGGGGCACATCCATGCGCACAAGCTCCACCGCCGTCACCACGGGCGGCGGAGCTTCCGTTTCCCCGGTCTTTTTCTCCCTGTCCTCACAGGCCGCAAGAACAAGGCACAGCACCGCCGCTGCCGTCACGCGCAACATAGTCATGAGCCTTCCTCCTCATCGTGAACGTCCGCCCGGGAAAGGCCGGGATGGCTTTGTCCGGAAAACAGGAAGAGGCGCAGGGAGCCTTGTTCCGCTTTTCCGGTACGGCTCCGCCACAATCGCGCATTGACAAAAAAGCCGGCAAACGTAGATTATGACGGACTCCCTTCCTTTTTAATACGGCGATGAAACGCGCGTCCATGAGGTTCTGTATGAGTCCGTTTATTCTTCGAGGTTTCCTTATCGGCAGCTCCGTCGGCATCTTCGCCGTGCTTCTCGGCTTCGTGAACACGGCGGAAGGCATCGTGTTCGGCTCCACCATGGGGCTGCTTGCGGGGCTCACCTCCGCCAGGCTTCATGAAAAAAGAATGAAGGACAAGGACAGGAAGTAACGCGGCGCCTCTCCGAAAAGGCCCGGAAAAATCTTCCGGCAGGGCATGAAAAAAGAGCGGCTTTTCAAAAAACCGCTCTCCTTATCCGTCGAAGATGTTCCGGCCCCCTTGCGGGAAGCTATGCCCTGCGCTTGGCGCAGAAGTTCAGCCGCTGGGAAAGAAAGACCAGTGCCCGCCGGAAGGAAGGCTCGTCGCCTGCAAGGGCCTGAGGGCGCGGCAGCTGTATGACGAGACGGCCGTGCACGCGCTCCTCGCAGAAGGGGAAGAGCGACCGGGGCATGGACAGAATGTCGCGGGTATCGGAGCCGAAAAGCAGCAGCACTCTGGGGTTCAGCAGCTTCACCCCCGACCAGAACAGCGCGGCCCCGTTTTCCTCTCCGGGCAGATTGCAGGGCCAGAACACATGGGTTCCGCCGGGATGCCTGAGCTCCATGAGCATGCGCACAATGACCTTCCGGCGATCCTCGTCGGGCACGCCGGTGAGGTCTTCCCCAAGGCCGAAGTACGTCCAGAGCACCAGCGGACGCGGCGGCAGAGGACGGCGGTTTTTAAGTGCAAGCCAGCTTTCGGGCCAGCTCTCCACAGGCAGCGCCCCGGGCGTGACGAGAAGATCCGCACCGCAGGCCTGCGCGGCAGGCCGGGCTGCAGGCCTCGCTGCAGCGGGCATACGGGCGGCGGGAGCGGGACTCTTCTGCGGCGCCGCAGTTTTTCCGGCAGGCACCCTGCTCTGTCCTTCCCTGACTTCCTGCACGGCGGAAGGCGCTCCGCTTCTCTGCAACGGCGCCCCGCCCCCGGCGGGAACGGAAGGCGCAGCCTTCTCCTCCGGCCTGCGCCGCAGTTCAAGAACGCGCTCCTCGCTTTCCAGAAGCAGCGCGGAAAGCCCGGCCTTGATCCACGGGCGCGTTATGACGGACGACCCCATCATGCGGACAGCGAGCGCACCCAGTCGATGATCTTCCAGGCCACCTGCGGCTTGGGCATATCGGGCCAGACTTCGTCGCGGCCCTGGGTATCGGCCACATACACGCGGTTGGCCGCGCGGCCGAAGCCGTCGGAAATACGGTTGCCCACAATCATGTCTGCGCCCTTGCTGGCAAGCTTGTGATGCACGGCAAGCCCCAGCGCGTCCATGTCGGGCGCGCTTTCGGCGGCAAAGCCCACAATGACCTGCCCTTCGGAGCGCTCTTCGGCCAGAGTGCGGAGAATATCGGCATTGGGCAGAAAATTCAGACTGAACCCGTCCGCAGCCCTGTCCTTCTTGAACTTGCCCGGGCCGTGCGGTTCCGGGCTGAAATCCGCCACTGCAGCGGTGAACACGCCCACATCCGCGCTCTTCCACAGTTCGCGGGCCTTTTCCAGCATCTGCCGGGCGCTTGTCACGTCATGACGGTGGAAGGCGGCATCGTCGGGCATCCACACATCCACAGGACCGCACACGGCATGCACCTCAGCGCCGCGCAGCCATGCCGCCACGGCAATGGAGGCACCCATGACGCCCGTGGAAGCGTTGGTCCAGAAACGCACGTCGTCCCATGCCTCGCGGGTGGGCCCCAGGGTGAGCATGACGGACCGGCCTTCCATGTCCTGCGGCGTAAGGGCCTTCAGCCCGGCAAGGTAGATCATGCGAAGATCGGCCAGTCTGCCCTGTCCTTCGTCATGGCAGGCGACCACGCCGCTGTCCGGCCCCACGAAAAGAAAGCCCCTCTCGCGCAGAATATCCACATTGGCCTGCGTGGCGGGGTTGCGCCACATGCGCGGGTTCATGGCCGGGGCCAGCACCACCGGTCCGTCGAAGGCGAGAGCCTGGGCCGAGAGCATATCGTCGGCTCTGCCCTGGGCCAGACGGGCCAGCATGTCCGCCGTGGCGGGAGCAATGACCATGGCATGGGCGATCTGCCCGGGTTCCAGATGTTCGAAGGGGGCTTCGCCGCTGAACATGTCGCCGTACACGGGCGAGGCTCCGAGGGCCTCGAAGGTGAGCGGTGTGATGAACCTGCGCGCCGCGGCCGTGAGCGTGGCGCTTACTCCCGCCCCGGTATCCTGCCAGCGGTGCACGAGTTCGGCCACGCGGAAGGCGGCCACGGAACCGCACACGCCAAGATGAATTCTCTTATCCGCAAAACGCTTGAACAGCAGATGCTTTTCCATGCCGCAACCCTGAAAAAATGAAGATGGCAGACAAAAATGCTCCTGCAGGGAGGCCCGGCAGGAAACGGAAGTCCCGGAAACACAAAAACGCCGCGCCGCCAGCGCTCAAAAAAGCGCCTTCACCGCCGCCTTCCGGCCCGGGAAGGCCCCGGGCCTGCCAGAAAAAGCATGTTTCTCCCGGCAGACCCGGCTTCCTGCATTACTCGGAAAGTTTGGTCACCTGGCCGGAAGACACGTCGGTATAGGAAGAGGCGGGAGCGCCGGAGAAGCCGGAGCCGGAACCGGAATAGGAGGGAACGGCTCCGCTGTTGTGCATTTCAGGCACGAGACTCAGGATGTCCACGTTCACGCCGTTGACCACCCACACGTCCATGGAGGTGTTCACCACGCCTTCGCGGTAGAAAATGGCCGCATAGTGAGGGGACTTCTCATAAAGCTGCACGGAGCGCACGCCCACGCTGGAACCGCGCAGCTGCCAGCCCTGGCGGGCCATGTTCTGCATCATGATATTGGCAAGAGAGGTCCCGTCCACACGGCCGCTGAAGGATTCCAGACCGAACTTGCTCCCGTCGGGGGCCACGGTCACCAGCGTTTCGGAGGGAATGGTGCTCATGGGCGCGGGAATGGGTACGTCGCGGAACTGGGAAATATAGGTCTCCGTGATGCTGGGCTGTTCAAAGGGATTGCTGATGGAAGGCATGCTGGAACAGCCGGCGAGCATCAGGGCCGCGGCCAGTCCTGCGAACATCGTGCGGGCTTTCATGAAAACACCTCCGAAGGGGGAAGATACTTGCGTGAAATCATATGCTACAGGCCGGAAAAGACATTTCCAGCTCGTATCCATCGCTACCCTATGCTAAAAAGGTAGGATGTGCAAACGCCTTTCCCCCTCTGCTGCGGAGGATCAGCAGCCTCCGCCGCCACCTCCACCGCCGCCGCTTCCCGCTCCTCCGCCGCCTCCGCCGAAGGAGCTTGAGGAGGAGGCCGAGGAAGCGCTTTCCGAGGCGGAGGACGCGCTTGCCGCCGCGTCGGAAGAAAAGGCCCCGGCCACGGCGGGCGTCAGCACCTGAGCGCCGGACACGGAAGAAAGCACGGAGGAAAAATGCGCTCCCCAGGCCTCTTCCAGTCCCAGAGCCACGGCATAGGGCAGAAGCTCGCTGTAATGCTCAAGGGTGCGTTCGGGAGGGTTGAGCGCATGCATCGACGGACTCTCCGCCATGCGCATGTAGAGCGCCAGTCCCTCCACGGCATCGAGCATGGCGCGCGCCTCCTTCGTGGGGGCATCCATGATGAAGGAAAAAAACAGCGGTATGAGCAGCGCGAGGGCGGCAAGGCCCGTTTCCAGAGGCGTGAAGTACTCGAAGACTCCCCTGCCGGTCTTGAAGATGAAAAAGCCCATGAAGGCAAGGGCGCACGCCTGAAAAAGCAGCGAAAACACAAAAGCTCCGCGCCTGCCCGAACGCAGGAGGGACGCAGACGCCCGGGGCAGACGCCGGAAAAGGAAAAAGAGAAAGAGCACCGGCATGAGCACGCCCATGAAGCCTTCGGGCATGACGCCCCCCGTCATGCAGCCGGTCACGGCCGCAAGCGAGAGTATGGTCAGCACCATACCGATAAACATCCATACCGAACCGAAAAGGCCCGTCAGAGCGCCGCCCCCGGCCCCCTTCCACAGCTTTCCGTAATCCTGCCTGAGCTGTGTGGTCATGGCCCGGCGCATGGAGGAGAAAAGCTTTCCGTGTTCCCTGTCCACCGGCACGTTCTCCTTCAGCAGGTCCAGAATCCGGTTTTCCTCGGCATGGGGAGAGCGTCCCCTGCCGGGCCGCAGCACAAAGCCTTCCCGGGCATTTCCTTCTATGGCGCAGCAGCCCCGGCCCGCCAGAGAAATGACCGCCGCACCGAAACAGGCGGAGGTCACCTCGGTCTTGTGAAAGAGAAAGCCCGCCGCCGCAGGGGAAAGGAGCCTTTCCTCCCCGTGCTTTCCGAAGCGCACCCGCGGAGCATGAAAAAGCGGCACGATGACGCCTTTTTCCGGGTCCCTGCCGGTGAAAAACCATGCAAGGAAAAAATAGCCCAGAAGCACGGCATCCAGAATGCCGAAAAGCAGCGCTCCGGACGGGGAAGCGGCGCGTGGATCCGGAACGACGAAGCCCTTCCCCCAGCCCGCCGCCACGGTGAATTCCTCGCCGGGCTGAACGGCGCGCCGGGTTTCAAAACGCATGACAAGGCGGCCGTCTCTGGTTTCGTGCGTCATGAGCACGGGAGACTCTCTGCTTCCCGTACGGCCCAGCCAGGCCAGCTGATCGAAAAAAGGCGCGCCCGGAGGGCAGATCACCGTGCAGGAGGCCCTGTCTATGGGCGCTTCCCAGCCTGATCCGGTGACGTTCCAGGTGAGTTCGTCGTTGTTTTCAAATAGTCCCGTCTGCCCGGTCATGCGGTAGGCAAGAAAAAACTCATGCCTGCCGGGCTCAAGCACCGCTTTTCTGTCGCGCTCATACACGCGCACCAGGGACGGGGAGCGGCTTATGTCGTCCACGGGAAGGGAGCGGCCGTCCAGACGCACGGCAAGCACCTCCATGGAGGCGCGTCCCTGCTCCTTCCAGCGCGTCACCACGGGAATGTCGCGGAATATGCCGTGAAAGACGCCCTGAGCGGGAATATCCACGCTCAGCGTCTCCTGCACCAGAATGTCGCCGTTTCCGGCAACCTCCACAAGGGCGTCGAACTGCCGCACATGAACAGGGCCGGCCAGACATCCGGCCGCCATGAGCAGCCAGAGCGCAAGCGCCAGGAAATACCGCTTCATCTCTCCTCCCGGCATGCTCCGGCATGCCTTTCCGTCCGGTACGAAAAAGGGGAAGAAGCGACGCTTCTCCCCCTCCTGAACATGCTTCCGGTCACGCGGAACAGAACGTCATCTATCCGGCGCTCCGGATGCAACGACGCTTTCCCTGCAGGCTATCCGGGATAGCCCCGGGGCGCTTCCGCCTCTTTTTCGCTGGAAAGCTCGAAATATTCCATGGGTTCAAAGCCGAAACGCCCGGCCACGAGATTGCCGGGGAACTGCATGATGCGGTTGTTCTGCTCGCGCACGGTGCCGTTGTAATAGCGCCGGGCCATCTGAATATCGTTTTCCAGCTCGGCAAGGGTGCGCTGAAGATGCAGAAAGTTTTCGCTGGCCTTGAGCTCGGGATAGGCTTCCGCCACGGCCATGAGGCGGCCGAGGGCAAGGGAAAGGCCCTTTTCCGCCTCGCCCACGTCATGGGCGCTGCCGCCGGAAACCTTCATGCCCTGCTCCCGCGCGCCGGCCACGGCGTCGAGCACGTCCTTCTCATGGCGGGCATAGCCCTGAACCGCGCTTATGAGCAGCGGCACAAGATCATGCCTGCGCCGCAGCTGCACGTTGATGCCGCTCCACGCCTCTTCCGCCAGATTGCGGCCGCGCACCATGGCGTTGTGAAGAAGAATGAGCGCCAGCACCAGAGCCAGCGCAATGACGGCGACGACAACGGCGGTCATCATGCGGGATCCTCCTTCCCTGCCGTTTCCGGCGACTGCGTCTGAAACGGCCAGTCGGCCATTTCAAACGGCACGGTCTGCTTCATGCCCTGCAGAAGCTCGAAAAGCTCCTCTCTCTGATGGGGAGAAAAAAGCAGCTTGAACAGGGCCTTCTTCGGGTCGAGCACCGTAAGCATGGCAAGGTGCCCGCCCCCGCCTTCCAGAAGATAACGAAAAAGACCCGTATCACCTGGAGCAATACGGATCAGCAGCATCTGTGATGCGCCGGCGGCGGGAAGCCGTACGGGCTTTCGCCGCCTTGCGCCGCCCGGGCGGAAATTCCGCTCGGAGTGGCACTCCTCCGGTGTGGGGGAGTCGAAGGCGGACATTCTACTTCATGCGGTAGGTAATACGGCCGCGGGTGAGATCGTAGGGCGAAAGCTCCACCTTCACACGGTCGCCGGGCAAAATGCGGATGTAGAATTTACGCATCTTCCCGGAAATATGGGAAAGCACTTCATGGCCGTTTTCCAGCTTCACGCGGAACATGGCATTGGGAAGGGCTTCTTCCACGATGCCGTCCACTTCTATGGCGTCTTCTTTAGGCATGGTTCCTCCAAAAAAACTATCGAGACACCTTCCCCGAATATGCCGCCGCTGTCAAGAAAAACTCGGCCCCGGAGCCCGCTTTCCCCGCCGTTGCCCATCTTTTTCTTCTTCCTTATACTCTGCTTCGCACCAAAATCCTCTTCTTCCTCAAACAGTCTGCGTCGCAATGACACCGCTTCATCCGATATTCCACCGTCACGCCCTCCGCGCCGTCCTTGCCCTTGCCGGGGCATGCGCGCTGCTCTTTTCCCCTCCCGCACTTTCCGACGGCATGCCCGGCCCGGGGCTGTGGGCCCGTCTCACGGGGGCGGGGCTTCTTCTCTGCGCCGTGCTTTTCCCCGGTCCCGGGCAGAAGCCTGCCCATGCCCCGGCCGCCGTCCGCCCCTGCCTCGGACTTGTCTTCTCCTCCCTGCTCTGGATCATGCTGCTTCTGCCCGCAGGCTGGATGGCGGCCACCCTGCTTTCCGGCTTCTGCGCCATGAAAAGCGCGGGCTGTTCTTTAAAGGAAAGTCTGCTCATTCCCGCCCTGCTGTGCCTTGTGCTTGAGGCGGGCATGGTTCACCTTCTGCAATGGCCCATGCCGGAAGGCTTCCTGTGGACCATGCTTTCAGGAGCCTGACATGGACGTTTCCGCCGTCGATCCTTCCCTTGCTTCCCAGGCGTGGGCCGCGCTCTGCGCGTTTCCGCTCTCCCCCTCGCTGTGGCTTCTGGTGTTCATCGGCGTCTTTGCCGGCATGGCCGTGGGCGTTCTGCCGGGCTTCGGGCCGCCGGCGGCCATGGCCCTGCTCTTTCCGCTGGTCTATACCCTCGATCCTCTGCCCGGCATTTCCCTGCTGGCGGGCATCTTCTACGGGGCCAAATACGGCGGGGCCGTCACCTCCATACTCATGGGCATTCCCGGAGAGGCCGACGCCGTGGCCACCCTTTTTGAAGGACGCCCCCTGGCCCTTGCCGGAAAGGCGAAACAGGCCCTTGCCGCCGCAACCCTCGCCTCCTTCACGGGGGGCACCCTCGCCTGCCTCGGCATGGCGCTGCTTGCCCCCGCGCTCTCCAGAGCCGCCCTTTTCTTCGGGCCGTCGGGACGCGCGGCCGTCATGGCGGGCGCGCTCGCCCTTGTCGCCTTCACAAGTCCCGGCGGGGCAAGGCGCAACCTCTGCATGATCTTCCTCGGCCTTGCCCTCGCCCTGCCCGGCATGGACCCCGTGTACGGCACCGCGCGCCTCACCTTCGGTTCCCCCCTGCTTTCCGGAGGGGTGGAACTCACCGCCCTTCTGCTCGGCCTCTTCGGCCTGGGCGATCTGCTGAACGCGCTTCTCCAGCCCGAAAGACGGGGACCGGAACAGGAGGCCCCTGCCGCTCCTCCCCTGCGCCGCCTCTCCGCCGCCATGGCGGCCCTGCGCGGCACCCTGCTCGGCTTTCTCACAGGGCTTGTTCCCTGCGGGGCGGGCGTGACCGCAAGCTTTGCCTCCCACGCGCTGGAAAAGCGCCTGAGCCGTCACCCGGAAGACTTCGGCCGCGGCGCCTGGGAAGGCCTTGCCGGGCCGGAAGCCTCCAACAACGCCGCAGCCATGGCCTCGTTTGCCCCGCTGCTGCTGCTCGGCCTGCCCACCAACCCCATCATGGCGGCCCTGCTCGGCGCACTCACCGTCATGGGCGTGGTGCCCGGCCCCTCCCTGCCGCAGGAACAGCCCGATTTCTATCAGGGATTCTTCTTCTGCCTCATCATCGGCAATATGCTGCTGCTCGCCATGGGCCTCGGCCTTGCCGGTTTCTGGGCCCGCCTCGCCCGCCTGCCCTTCCGCCTGCTCTGGCCCGTCATCCTCCTGCTCTGCCTCACCGGTTCCTATGTGGGGGCCGACGGCCTTGCCGGCCCGGTGCAGTGCCTCGCTTTCGGCCTGCTCGCCGTTTTTCTCAAAAGGCAGGGCTGTTCCCCCGCGCCGCTGGTGCTCGCCTTCGTGCTCGGCCCGCGCCTGGAAACGCACCTTCTTCAGACGCTGTTTTCCTACTGGTAGTCTCCCCGCAGCGCCATGCCACAATTCCGGCATTCCTTTCCTGGGACTGATTGAATGCTCAATGAACATCATCTTGTAAAAATTTTATAAATATGGCAGGTTAGATAAACATTTCAAAATCTGTTATGTGAAAAAATTTTTTATGCTTGCTCATTTCCTTTTTCCTTGTAGAGATACTCATCATGAAATGGCGTATGTCACACTTTTTCCGTATCGCGGCATGGCTTCTTTTCTGTGCTCTGCCTGTCGCGTTTCCCGCATCGCAGGCTCTTGCAGGAAAGGGGAGCATGCGGCTCATCGTCGCCTTCAGTCCGGGCAGTGCGCTTGACGGCGCCGCCCGTGCGCTGGCCCGCGGGGCGGAAAAAGAACTCGGCGTGGACATCATCGTCCAGAATACGGCAAGCGGCGCGGGCACGACGGCCGTGGCCCAGCTTGCTAAAGCCCGGGCGGACGGTTCATGCCTTGCCGCCTGCGCGGGCAACGCGCTGATCTTCCTTCCCCGCAGAAATCCCGTTTCCTATGACCCGCTCCGCGATGTGGAACCGCTGCTTGTCTTCGGTCAGGCCTCGCCCGTGCTGGTCACCCGTCCGGACGCTCCATGGCGGGACATGGCGTCCTTTCTGGAGGCGACGCGGAAAAGCCGGGGCAGCATGCGCATAGGCATTCCCGGACTGGGCAGCCCCTCCCACACGGCTCTGGTCATGATGACCGCGAAGGATCCGTCGCTCTCGTGGCGCTTCATTCCCTTCGGAGGGCCGGGAGAGGCCGAAACCGCCCTTCTGGGGGGCCATGTGGACGCCGCCGCGAGCGGGGCGCTGCCCCGCATACGTCAGGGGCAGCTTTTCCCTCTTATGATTCTTGCCGGAACAAGGCCGGTTACCCTGCCGCAGGTACCTACCCTTGCCGACGGAGGCTTTGCCGATCCGGGCCGGGGCGACGCCTCCTTCTTCCTGCTGGCCCCGAAGAACGTGCCGGAAGAAACGCTGAACCGCCTCTGCGCGGCCTTTGAAAAAGCCGCCGGAAGCGAAGACTTTCTGAAGACACTGGAACACTTTTCCGTCGCCCCCGTTCTGAAGGCGCGAGAGGAGGCGAAAGCCTTTCTTTCCGAAGCCTGGGCGGAGGAAGACGCAACGCTCAAGGCAGCGGGCCTTTCCAGGTAGCCCGCCCCTTTTCCGGAAGGCCCGCCGCTCCGTGAGGCGACGGTACCACGGAAGACGCCCCTGTCCGGCAGAGTCCGGGCAACGCCGTTTCCCGTTCCGGACCATCCCCGCAAGGGGAGCTTTCGCATACCCCTGGCGCTGTTGGGAAGACGCGCCGGATTCAGGATCGTACCAGGAGGATACCAACATGTCTTGCAACTGCACGGCCAACCCCATTGACCTTGCTCCGCTCATGGACATTCTGAAACCCTACCTGCAGAACTCGAAGGGAGCGCTCATCCCCGTTCTGCAGAAGGCGCAGGATGTTTACGGCTATCTGCCGCAGGAAGTGCTTGAAACCATCGCTTCCGAACTCCGCATCCCCGTTGCGGAGGTGTTCGGCGTGGTCACCTTCTATGCTCAGTTCCACCTCAACCCGCGCGGCAAGAACATCGTCCGCGTCTGCCAGGGCACGGCCTGCCACGTCCGCGGCGGCACCTCCATTCTGGAGGCGGTGAGCCATCACCTCGACATCAAGCCCGGTGAAACCACCAAGGATCTGAACTTCACGCTGGAAACCGTGGCCTGCCTCGGCGCCTGCGGTCTTGCCCCGGTCATGATGGTCAA
The DNA here is from genome assembly GCF_944324615.1 of uncultured Mailhella sp. Taxonomy (GTDB): domain Bacteria; phylum Desulfobacterota; class Desulfovibrionia; order Desulfovibrionales; family Desulfovibrionaceae; genus Mailhella. The sequence continues at coordinate 11,696 of NZ_CALUWY010000017.1, read as the reverse complement.
CGACAACACCCACGGCCGCCTGACCCCCGACGACATTCCCGGTATCCTCGACAGCTACCTGGCCTAAAAGAGAGGACGATATGCTTGAACTCAAACGTCTCAACTCCATTGACGATCTTGCCAAGCTGCAGGAAGAAGCCCGTCCTCTCCTGAATCTGCGCCACTACGAACGCGGGAAAAAAGAGGAAAAGTACCAGATTCTCATCTGCGGCGGCACCGGCTGCTCCTCCTCGGGCAGCATGAACGTGCGCGACGCCCTGCAGAAGGCCATCGACGACAACAACCTGCATGACCGCGTGAACATCGTGGTCACCGGCTGCCACGGCTTCTGCGAACTCGGCCCGCTGGTCATCTTCTACCCCGGCGGCATCTTCTATGTCCGCGTGAAGCCCGAAGACGCCGACGAGCTCATCAAGACCACCGTGCTGGAAGGCAAGACGGTGGAACGCCTGCACTATCAGGGCCGTACCGGCAAGACCCCGCGCCACAGCTACCGCGACATGCTCTTCTACAACCTTCAGAAGCGCGTGGTGCTGCACAACTGCGGCCGCATCGACCCGGAAAACATTTTTGAATATATCGCCAACGGCGGCTATCAGGGCATAGCCAAGGCCCTCACCATGGGCCGCGAAGCCACGCTGGAGGAAGTGTACAACTCCGGTCTGCGCGGCCGCGGCGGCGCCGGCTTCCCCACGGGCCTCAAGTGGAAGTTCATGGCTGCCGAGACGGCGGAACCCAAGTACATGCTCTGCAACGCCGACGAAGGCGACCCCGGCGCGTTCATGGACCGTTCCGTCCTTGAAGGCGACCCCAACTCCGTCATCGAAGGCATGCTCATCGGCGCATGGGCCACGGGCGCAAGCGAAGGCTACGTCTATGTGCGCGCCGAATATCCCCTGGCCATCAAGCGCCTCGGCATCGCCCTTGCCGAAGCCGAAGCCCTGGGCCTCATCGGCGACAACATCCTCGGTTCCGGCTTCAGCTTCCATCTGAAGATCAAGCAGGGCGCGGGCGCCTTCGTCTGCGGCGAGGAAACCGCCCTCATGCGCTCCATCGAAGGCAAGCGCGGCATGCCCCGCGTGCGTCCGCCCTTCCCCGCCAAGCAGGGTCTGTGGGAAAAGCCCACGGTGCTCAACAACGTGGAAACCTTCGCCAACATCGCCCGCATCATTCTGAAGGGTGCGGACACCTTCAGGCAGGACGGCACGGAAAAATCCCCGGGCACCAAGATCTTCGCCGTCACCGGCAAGGTGCGCAACACCGGCCTTGTGGAAGTACCCATGGGCGTTTCCATGCGCCACATCATTTTCGACATCTGCGCCGGCATCAAGGGCGACAAGGCCTTCAAGGCCGTGCAGATCGGCGGACCTTCCGGCGCGTGCCTGCCCGCCTCCATGCTCGATAATCCCGTGGACTACGATTCCCTCACCGCAGCGGGTGCCATGATGGGTTCCGGCGGTCTGGTGGTGGTGGACGAAGACACCTGCATGGTGGACCTCGCCCGCTTCTTCCTCACCTTCACGCAGGCTGAAAGCTGCGGCAAGTGCACCCCCTGCCGCGAAGGCAGCAAGCGCATGCTGGAAATTCTGGAACGCATCTGCAACGGCGAAGGCCGCGACGGCGACATCGAGGAACTGGAACGCCTGGCCCACACCATGCGCACCTCTTCCCTCTGCGCCCTGGGGCAGACGGCTCCCAACCCCGTTCTGTCCACGCTGCGCTTCTTCCGTTCGGAATATGAAGCCCATATTCACGACAAGAAGTGCCCCGCCGGCACCTGCACCAACCTCCTGCAATACAAGATTGATCCTGAAAAGTGCAAGGGCTGCACGCTCTGCGCGCGCAACTGCCCCGTGGGCGCCATCACCGGCAAGGTTCGCGAGCCCCACCTGATCAATCCCAACAAGTGCATCAAGTGCGGCACCTGCATGGACAAGTGCAAGCACGGCGCCATCAGCCGCGTGTAAGCCGGCTTCCTGAGGAGAATCATCATGAGCGATACCGTTAATCTGACGATAGACGGCCAGAAAGTGGCCGCGCCCGCAGGCTCCACCATTCTGGAAGCGGCGAAACTTGTCGGCATCAATATTCCCACGCTCTGCCATCATCCGCTTCTGCGTCCCGACGGAGCGTGCCGCGTGTGCGTGTGCAAGGTGACGAAGGCCCGTTCCTTCATGCCCGCCTGCATCACCAAGGTGAGCGAAGGCATGGAAGTGTTCACCAACGATCCCGAGGTGCTGGAAGCGCGCGAAAACATCGTGGAACTTCTGCTCGCCAACCACCCCAAGGACTGCCTTTCCTGCTCCCGCTCCGGCAACTGCGAACTGCAGACCGTGGCCAACAACCTGGGCATCCGCCGCGTGCGCTACGAGTACAACCACGAACCTCTGCCCAAGGACGAAAGCAACCCCTGCATCGTGCGCGAACCGGCCAAGTGCATTCTCTGCGGCCGCTGCGTGCGCATGTGCGCCGAAGTCCAGGGCGTGAGCATCTACTCCTTCGCCTACCGCGGCCTGAACGCCCGCGTGACCCCGGCCTTCAACCTGGGTCTCGGTGAAGTGTCGTGCACCTTCTGCGGTCAGTGCCGCAAGGTGTGCCCCACCGGCGCCATCACCATTAAAGACGACATCTCCCGCGCCTGGCAGGCCCTGCGCGATCCCGACAAGCTCGTCATGGTGCAGACGGCTCCTTCCGTGCGTGTGGCCATCAGCGAACCCTTCGGCGGCAAGCCCGGCGACATCGCCACCGGTCAGATGGTCAGCGCCCTGCGCCGCCTCGGCTTCGACAAGGTGTTCGACACCAACTGGTCGGCCGACCTCACCATCATGGAAGAAGGGCACGAGCTCATCAGCCGTGTGAAAAACGGCGGCCTGCTTCCCATGATCACCAGCTGCTCTCCCGGCTGGATCAACTTCATCGAACTCTACTACCCCGAACTTCTGCCCCACCTCTCCACTGCGAAGAGCCCGCAGTCCATGTTCGGCGCCATGCTCAAGACGTACTATGCCCAGAAGCAGGGCATAGATCCTTCCAAGATCGTGTCCGTGTCCATCATGCCCTGCACGGCCAAGAAGTTCGAGGCCCGTCGCCGCGAACTTTCGGCCAGCGGCTACGCCGACACCGACATCGTGCTCACCACCACGGAACTGGCACAGATGATCAAGGAAGCCAACATCAACTTCTTCGCTCTGCCTGAAGAGGACTTCGATCCCATCATGGGCCTCGGCTCCGGCGCAGGCACCATTTTCGGCGCCACCGGCGGCGTGATGGAAGCGGCCGTGCGTACGGCCTACAAGGTCATCACCGGCGAAGAAATGGAACCTGTGGAACTTGAGGCCGTGCGCGGCATGGAAGGCATCCGCGAGGCGGAAGTGGACTTCAAGGGCGCGCTGAAGCTCAAGGTGGCCATTGCCCACGGTCTGTCCAACGCCCGCAAGGTCTGCGACCTGATCCGCGAAGGCAACCCCCGAGGCTGGAACTTCATTGAAATCATGGCCTGCCCCGGCGGCTGCATCAACGGCGGCGGTCAGCCCATCAATCTCGATGCCGACACGCCCCGCCTGCGCATCGAAGCCCTGTACCGGGACGACCGCAATCTGCCCGTGCGCAGAAGCCACGACAACCCCGAAATCAAGGCCCTCTACGAGGAATTCCTCGGCGAGCCCAACAGCCACAAGGCGCATGAACTGCTGCATACCCGCTACTATCAGCAGTACCGTTCCTGCAAGAGCAAGTAAGAGCGGCACATGAATGCGGCGCGCCCCGTCCGGTATTCCGGGCGGGGCGCGTTTTCGTATCCTGCACCGGGAAAAGGCCTGTGCCTCCGGTGCGGCGCGGCGCAGGGCCGGGGCCTTCCGAAGAAGCGGCTTTTCCCCGAAAAACGCTTCATGAAAAGCAGTCCTCCGGAGCATTCCTGTTCCCGACTCTTCTTTTCTTTCCCCCGATGCGGGGCTATAGAGAAGCCGTTGCCCGTACGGGAAGGGAAAAGGCGGAAAAGAGGGCTTCCCCCCTTGCGCATCGCCCGCCGAGACCCCATATAAGGTTTCCGGCCCCTGCCGTATTCCGGTTTCCGGCCGCTCTCTTTGACTTTTCCCCCGCCTGCGGCCAATATGAACGCCGGCCATGACAATGTATGGAGGATTTATGTCCGAACAGCGCTTTCTTTCCGAAATGTTCCAGGTGCAGCCGCCTCACTGGGGCCTGCGCGGCGATCCCTTCCTCTGGGAAGACATGAAACAGGCTTTTGCCGAAACGCCCTTCCCCTACAGCGCCCATGAACTCGTCGTGGACGTGCACCGCATCTTCCGGGAAAAAACCGGCGAAGACCTGACCAATACCGCCCGCCCCTTTGTGGAGGCCTACGCCCACGGCGGCATGTCTTCCGGCATGGTTTCCGGAAAATTCTGGCTGGGTACGGCCATTCCCCTGCTGCTTGCCCTGCGCGACGTGGCGGAAAACAACATGGAGGAATTCGACAAGATTCTGGTCGACGGCACGGCGCGCTTCGCCCTCCGCTCCCATCCCTGCACGCCTCAGTGATGCCCCGCCGCGGCGGGTCTCCCGGCAGAAACAGCCTTTCCCCTGCGGGCAGCCCGCGGAAGCAGGCTTCCGAAGCCCTTATCCGGCCCGAAAACACCCCATGCAGCATAAAAAAGGAGCCTTCTTCCGGCGGAAGAAGGCTCCTTTTTCATCAGGCGAAAAACATCAGTGAACGTGTTCGCCGCGCCTGACACGATAGATGATGGCGGCGATCATGACCGCGAAGTAAATGAAGATGCAGCCTACGCCCACAAAGCCCTGAGGGGTGGAGTGCAGGGCGCTGGTGATGAGTTCTCCCATACTGTGCTCCTCGAAAGTCTGGACTGCCCTCCGGCGAACATACCGGAATCAGCATTCATCCTCCCCCAACAAAGGCAAAAAGTCAAGGCGGCGGCCGAAGAAGGCGGCTTTGTTTCCCGGGCACGGCGGGCGTCATGCCGCGGCATGCCCCCGCGTTTCCCGGCGTTTTCACGCCTTTTTCCACGGCCGGGGCGCGGATGCGCCCCCTTTTGCCTTTCCCGCCCCGCCCTGCTATGATGTCCCGACCACAACGGGAGAAAAAGCATGGAATATCATACGGGTGACACGCTGGAGCTGGAACTTTCCGGCCTTTCCGCCGACGGCAGGGCCGTGGGACGCAGCGCGGAAGGCATGACCGTCTTCGTCCGGGGGGGACTTCCCGGGCAGAAGGTGGCCGCGCGCCTTACCGGCGTGAAAAAACGCATGGCCGAGGCCGAAGTGGCCGGGGTGCTGCAGCATGCAAAGGAGGAGAGGCCCTCTCCCTGCCCTCATGGGGAAAGCTGCGGAGGCTGTCCGTGGCAGAACATGCCCTACGCCCTCCAGCTCGACTGGAAACGCCGCATCGTGCGCGACTGTCTGCAGCGCATAGGGCGGCTCGATCTGCCCGAAGAGAAGATTCTGCCCGTGCTTTCCTGCGGGGAAGAGGCTCAGTGGAACTACAGAAACAAAATGGAGTTCGCCTTTGCCGCCGACAGGGAGGGCAATACCCTGCTCGGCCTGCGGGAGCGCGCCTCCCGCAGCATCACGGAAGTGAAGGCATGCCGCCTTCAGAGCGAACGCACCATGGCCGTGCTCGATGAGCTGCGCCGCCTGTGCAACAAATACCGCCTTCATGCGGCCGCCGCGCGGCAGACGGGCCGCCGGCCGCGCCACGCCTCCTTCAGCCGTTCCGTAAGGCAGAACGACATCCTGCGCTTTGCCGTCATCCGCGAACCGCTGGCAGGCGGATGCCTCGTGGAACTCATCACCCTCCCCTCGCCGCAGGAAGCGGGCACCCTGCGCAGACTCGGTCAGGAACTTATGGAAGGCCCCCACGGCGTGACGGGATTCGTGCACAGCATACGCCGGAGCGAAAGCGACGTGGCCTACGGGGAGGAAACCGCCTTCACCCTGGGGGAGACGCAGATTTCCGAAACGCTCCACCTGCAGGGGCGCGACGTGAGCTTCCGGCTCGACCACAATTCCTTCTTCCAGGTGAACAGCCGTGCGGCGGAACTTCTGTACAACCGTGCGGCGGAACTCGCCTCCTCCATGTCTGCCGGAGGCACGGACGGAATATGGGGCGAAACCTGCTGGGACATCTACTGCGGCGCCGGGGGGCTTGCCCTGACCATGGCCCCGCATTTCCGGCAGATCTTCGGTCTGGAAGTGGTGGCTCCCGCCGTGGAACTGGCCCGGGAGAACGCCCTGCATGCCGGAGGAGAAACCACGTTCCGTTTTGAGACGGGCGACGCCGCAAAGCTCGAACGCTGTTTCTCCCGCATGGGAACGCCGGATCTTCTCGTCACCGATCCGCCGCGCGCAGGCATGGATGAGAACACGGTAAAGGCCATACTCCGTCACCTCCCGCCGCGCCTGGTGCTCGTTTCCTGCAATCCGGCCACCCTTGCGCGCGACCTTGCCCTGCTCGCCCCCGCCTACCACATCCGCGCCGTACAGCCCGTGGATCTCTTCCCCCAGACCCCCCATGTGGAGACACTGGCCGCCCTGGAAACAGGACAACGTTCGTAAGGCACCGGAACAGCGCATGACGGATCAAACGGAAAAAGGCGCATGCCTTCTTCCCAGAAGGAAACGGCTATGAAACAATGTATGGATTCCGAAAACCTGCACCGCCGACTGAAAAAAATCATCGGTCAGGTGCAGGCCATCGACCGCATGATCGACAAGGACGTGCCCTGCGAGGATATCCTTGCCCAGATCAACGCCGCCAAATCCGCCCTGCATAAGGCCGGACAGGTGGTGCTGGAAGGACATATCCGCCACTGTGTGCGCGACGGCATAGAACACGGCGATGCCGATCAGACCATCGCCAGCTTCACCAAGGCCGTGGAGCGCTTCGCCAACATGCACTGATTTCTCCGGCCGCATCCACGGCCGTTTTCCTTCGTGCTTGACAAACCTATACCCCTATGGGTATTTTGACCATACCCCCATGGGTACAGGAGATGTTCATGACCACGAAGGATATGCTGTCGCTCTGGCACGATTTCAAAACGGATCTCATCTGTCTCATTCTTTCCGGCATCGCACTGCTTTTCAGCATGTTCGCTCCGGCCGGTCTGCCTGTGGACCCGGCATGGGTCGCCATTCTTCTCTGCGGCGTGCCCATCATCAAGGAAGCCGTGGTCGGCCTTGTCACGGCATTCGACATCAAGGCCGACGTGCTGGTGGCCACGGCCCTTGTGGCCTCGGTCATCATCGGGGAGGATTTCGCGGCCGGGGAAGTGGCCTTCATCATGCAGCTCGGCGCCCTTCTGGAAGAAGCCACCACGGCCCGCGCCCGGGCAGGCATAGAAAAGCTGATGGATCTCTCGCCGCAGACGGCGCGTTTTCTGGTGGACGGCAGAGAAGTCACGGCCCCGGCCGACAGCGTCCGCGCAGGCGACAGGCTCCGCGTGCTTCCCGGGGAGACCATTCCTGCCGACGGCATCATTCTGAGCGGCGAAACTTCGGTGGATCAGGCCCTGCTCACCGGCGAATCCCTGCCCGTGGACAAGCATGAGGGGGATGAAGTCTGCAGCGGCACGGTGAACCGCTTCGGCGCCTTTGACATGGAGGCGACGCAGAGCGGGGAAAACAGTTCCCTGCAGCGCATGATACGGCTGGTACAGTCGGCGGACGCAGGCAAGGCGCAGGTGGTGCGTCTTGCGGACCGCTGGGCCACATGGATCGTGGCGGGAGCCTTCAGCGCCGCCCTGGCCACATGGTTCGTCACCGGGGAAATCATACGCGCGGTGACCATTCTCGTGGTGTTCTGCCCCTGCTCTCTGGTCCTGGCCACCCCCACGGCCATCGTGGCGGCCATAGGCAACCTGACAAGACACGGCATTCTGGTGCGGGAAGGCGATGCGCTGGAGCGCCTTGCCGATGTCACGACCTGCGCCTTCGACAAAACGGGCACGCTCACCTGCGGCACGCCGCAGGTCACGGCCGTGCGCTCCTTCAGCCCCCGTCTGTCCGAGGAAAAGCTCTATCTTCTCGCGGCCGGGGCGGAACAGCGTTCGGAACATCCTCTGGGCAGGGCCGTGATCCGGAGCTTCAACGGGCAGAGCAGCGCGCCCCTTCCCGCCGTGGACGAATTTCACATGTTTCCCGGCCGGGGCGTGCGCGCCCTTCTGGGAAAGGACGACGTTCTTGCAGGCAGCGCCCTTTTTCTTGAAGGGGAAGGCATCCTCCTGCAACAGGAAGAGCGCGACCTTGCCGCCGCCTTCGTGCGCGAGGGCTGCACCATCATCTGGGTGGCCGTGAACGGCGAGGCGGCAGGCTTCATCGCCCTTTCCGATCTGCCCCGGCCGGATGCGGCGGAAACCGTACGCGCGCTGAAGGATGCCGGCATCACGCCCGTGCTCCTCACCGGCGACCATGAAAACGCGGCCCGGCACATTGCAGGCCGTCTCGGCATCGACGACGTTCACGCCGAGTGCCTGCCCGAGGACAAACTGCGCTTCATGGATGCACGGCGCGACAAGGTCTGCATGATAGGCGACGGCATCAACGACGCCCCGGCCCTGAAAAAGGCCCATGTGGGCATGGCCATGGGGGGCATGGGCAGCGACATTGCCGTGGATGCGGCCGACCTTGTGCTCGTGCGCGACGGCATAGGCGAGGTGCCGCACGCCTTCCGCCTTGCAAGGCGCATGATGGCGGCCATACGCTTCAATCTCAGCTTTTCCATGCTGCTGAACTTCACGGCCATCCTTCTGGCCGCTCTCGGCCTGCTCAATCCCGTGACGGGAGCGCTGGTGCACAACGCCGGTTCCGTGGCCGTCATCCTTCATTCCGCACTTCTGCTCAAATGGGAGGGAAAAGCGGCACGGAAAAGGCGCTGAAACAGGCCCTCCGCAGAAAAGGCGGGGCTGTCGGCACATCGCGCAGGTCCGGCCGGGCCGCATGTTCTTCTTCAAGCTTGTGCAACCTCTCTTTTCCGCCGCAAGGTCTGTTTTCCCCAACACCCCGGAATCACCGCATAAGGAGGCCCGCCGAGGGCCTCTTGCTATTTTTTCAGGAACCCGTAAAGAAGGGAACAGACCCATCACTCTTTTCCGAGAGGCCGCCCATGACGTTCAGCTTGAAAAACGACTTCAAGATTATTCTTGCCGTGTGCGTCGCGTCCGTCCTTATGGCGCTCAACATCAACACCTTCGTGCAGACCGGCGGGCTCTACCCCGGCGGCGCCACGGGGCTCACCATTCTCATTCAGCGCCTTTCGGAAAAATTCCTGAATATTCACCTTTCCTTTGCGGTGGTCAACTTTCTGCTGAACATGATCCCCATTTATATCGGGTTCCGGTACATAGGCAAACGTTTCACCCTCTATTCCTGCCTGATGATCGTGCTCACCGGTATTCTCACGGACATCATCCCCTCCTACATCATCACCTACGATATTCTGCTCATCAGTATTTTCGGCGGCATCATCAACGGCTTCGCCATAAGCCTGTGCCTGCGCATGGATACCACAAGCGGCGGCACGGACTTCATCGCCATCTACCTTTCCCGCAAGAAGGGCATCGATTCCTGGAACATCATCCTGTACTTCAACGTGGTGCTGCTTCTGGTGGCAGGTTTTTCCTTCGGCTGGGACAAGGCGCTTTATTCCATCTTCTTCCAGTACACCACCACGCAGGTTCTGCACATCCTCTATACCCGCTACCAGAAAAAGACGCTGTTCATCGTCACCGACAATCCCAAGGGAGTGTGCGACGTCATCTACGCCACCTCCCGGCACGGAGCGACCATTCTCAAGGGGGAAGGTTCCTTCCATCTCAATGAGCGCAGCCTCGTCTATTCCGTGGTTTCCAGCGACGAAAGCAAGAAGGTGGTCAACGCCATCCGGGAGGTTGACCCCCACTCCTTCATCAATACGGTGAAGACGCAGGAACTGGCCGGGCTTTTCTATCAGCGCCCCACCCTGTAGCCCGGCACAAAAAGGCCGCCCCTGCCCGGTCCGGCCTGCTCCGCCGCACGTCTCCGCAAAGTGCCCGGCCGGACGCTTCTCTCCTCTTCTGCCCCGGAGGATGCCCATGCCCTTCACCATCATCCCCAGGCACGACTGGCCGCGCAACGAAATTTTCACATACTATCTTACTCAGGTTCCCTGCCAGTACAGCATGACCGTTTCCATGGACATCACCGGCCTCATGCTGCGCAAAAGAAAACTGTACCCCTCCATGCTGTACGCCCTTGCCACCGTCATCAACAGGCATGAGGAATTCCGCATGGCCTTCAGCGAAGACGGCACACTCGGCTTCTATGACAGACTGCACCCCTGCTACACCGTGTTTCACAGGGAAACGGAAACCTTTTCCACGCTCTGGACGGAATATCACGCCGATTATGAAACCTTTCTTCAGGCCTTCCGCAACGACTGCGAACAGTTCAAGGATGTGAAGCGCTTTGAGGCAAAACCGCAGACTCCCGTGAACAGCTTCCCTGTTTCCATGATTCCGTGGGAAAGCTTTGAGGGCTTCCACCTGTATCTTCCCCGGGCGGGAAAGTATTTTTTCCCCATCGTCACCATGGGAAAATATGTCGAAAGGGAAGGACGCATCCTTCTGCCCCTGGCCCTGCAGGTACATCACGCAGTCTGCGACGGCTTTCATGCCTGCCGCCTCACCCGGGAAGTCCGGGAACTCATCGCCGACCTGTGACGGGCAAAAACACGGGCGCAGGAACATGCCGGTACACGTCGCGCCTTCCGCCCCGCAGGCGAAAGGCCGGCTTTTGCGGCTCCGCCTGAAAAAATCTTCCACGCCCCGCAGAAAATGCCCCTCTGTGCCCGAAGGCACGGCTTTTCTCCGCACACCTTCCTATAGTCCCGGACGAACGAAAACTTCCGATTCCGGAGAAGGTACATGTTGCGGATTCTGAACAAGATGCGGGGCGGCGGTGAAACGCCGCCGGGCAGTCACTGGAACGACATCCTGCTTTCCTGGCTGGGGAGCAGCCTGGCCATAGGGCTCATTGCCCTGCTGGAACGTCATGTCACAAGCAGTACCGGCTTTCCTCTGCTCATCGGCTCTTTCGGAGCCTCGGCGGTACTGGCCTTCGGGGCCATACAAAGTCCTCTGGCCCAGCCGCGCAACCTGGTGGGCGGACACCTGGTTTCCGCCCTCACGGGCGTGAGTGTCGGGCTTCTCTTCCCCGACACCACCTGGCTTGCGGCCTGCCTTGCCGTGTCCACGGCCATAGCCCTCATGCTTCTGACCAAGACCCTTCACCCTCCGGGAGGAGCCACGGCCCTCATCGCCGTCACCGGCGGAGACGGCATACGACAGCTCGGCTACTGGTATGCCCTTGTTCCCTGCCTGGCAGGGGCGGTCATCATGCTCATCATCGCCCTTGTGGTCAACAACCTGCCCCGCTCCCGCCGGTATCCGCTCTACTGGTGGTAGAGCCCTTCCGGCAGCAGGCCTCTGCACACGACAAAAGGGCGGGAATATTCCCGCCCTTTCTTATGATGAAAACATGCTTCTGCCGGAGCGCCGCAGACGGCCGGAACCATCCGTCATCCCGCCCCAGACGCCTTTTCCCGGGAAAAGGCCCCGGCACCTCAGGCTAGGTTCAGGACTCATTAAATATAAAAGATAACAATGGCAGCGAGACAAATGGCCGAAAAGAACGTGTGTGCACAA
>NZ_CALUWY010000016.1 GCF_944324615.1 uncultured Mailhella sp. | reverse complement strand
CCTTCATGGCATCCTCCCTATGCCGACAATAAGAACTTTTTACCCTTTTGGCAATTAATGAGTCCTGAGCCTAGGCGTTTTTCTGCAGAAGGGTGCGTTTTTCCCCAAAGGCGGCCCGCACCGGGGCCGTTTCTTCCCTGAGGTGCGGAAGATGCGGATATGCCGCCCGGGCCTCCCGCGCCGCCTTCCAAAAAGGCGGGGAAGTCTTTTCTTCGCCTGCGCCGGAGGGCAGTTTCTTGCGCGGGGGTGGCGCGTCACCGGCGGGAAGATGCGGCACAGGGCGGAAACGTTCCGTGCTTTTCGTGCGTTTTTTTTTGCAGAAAAAGGGCATAAAAAAAGCGCTCCGCAGGCCGTTGCCGCCCGGGAGCGCCTTTTTCCCTGAAGAGGGAGCTTATTTTTTAGCCTTCAGCCAGTATTCGGCCACGTTGAGTTCCAGCTTCTCGCCGAGTTCCGCGATGCTGAACTGCACGGAGCGCGTTTCCATGGGCTTGTCGTTTTCGTCCAGCAGGGCGATGACCATGGTGTGCCTTCTGCCCGTGGCGTCGCCGGTGCCGCTGTCGTCTTCCAGAAGGAAGACGGGGTCGTTGCCGTCGATGAACACTTCCGCGGCTTCAAGGGCGGGGTATTCCGTGCCGTCCTGCCCGGTGAAGGCGTAGTTGCCGAGAATGACCTTGTAGGTCTTGCCCTGATCGTAGCACCACACGCCAAGGCCGATGAGCAGCACTATGATGACGCAGTTGACGAGGATATGCTTGAGGATGACCTGTCTGCGGCTGGGGAGCTGTTTCATGCTGCGCCTCCGGCGTTTCCGCGCAGCGCGGCGCGGGCGCGTTCCCTGTCGGCATGGCGGCGCCAGGCATGCAGCACCAGCGCAAGGGAAATGATGGCGTAGCAGACGAACACGCGGAAGTATTCGCCTATCTGCGCATCGCCCACCAGGTATTTGCCGGCCATGGGCGAAACCACGAACATGAGGTGGAAGAGCAGCACGCCCGTGAACACGTTGAGGATGGAGGCGCGCGCCACGGTGGCGCCGCCCACCAGCAGGGAGGCGATGGCGAACACGCCCGCCTGTTCATGGCTGTTGTAGGTGTTCAGCGTGCCCACGTTCTGGAGGAAGATGATCTGCCCGTAGGCGGCGAGCACGGTGGAAATGACGATGGAGATGATGCGCGTGCGCATGACGGGAATGCCCGCCGAATGCGCCACCGAAAGGTCCTGCCCTGTGGCGCGCATGTCCTGCCCGAGCTTGGTGCGGCGGAACCAGATGATGAACAGGCAGAACACGCCGATGAGCAGGAATGTGGCCAGCGGAATGTGAATGCCCATGATGTCGAGGGGAATGGCGTTGTCGAGCGTGCCCCGGATATTGTCGAGGTTGGTCACGTTGCGTATGCCGTAGCCGCGCGAGAGCACGAGTTCCGGGTTGAGAATGGGCACGAGGCTCCCGAAGCCGTAGAGCACCACGAGCTGGTACACGCCGTTCATGAAGAAGCCGAGGATGTAGGAGGTGACCATTTCCCGGCCCCGGGCCTTGTTGAGCACCACGCCGCACATCCAGCCGAAGAGTATGGCGAGGGGGGTGGCGATGAGCGCTGCAAGGGTCATGCCGTAGAGGCCGGAGATGTTCCAGTCGCTGATGAAGATGAGCCCTATCTGCCCGGCCATGGCGCCGAGCACCATGCCGAAGTTGAGGCCCATGCCCGCCATGATGGGAATGAGCAGGGAGAGCACGAGGAAGGAGTTTCTGGCAAGGCGGGTCAGCATTTCCTGAATCAGGTATTCCGCCGTGAACTGGGAATAGTAGATGCCGACGGCGCTCACCAGCAGAAAGACGATGGGCACGGCGTTGCGGACGCAAAAGAGCTTGACGGCATTGCCGCCGGAGGAGCTTTTCATGATCTTACCTTTGTCACGCGGGTCAGGGCGTAGAGAATCATGCCGTTGGAAACGATGATGCGGATGACTTCCGACATGTCGGTCTGCAGCATGCTGTTGATGACCGAGGGGGTCATGGTCAGGATGCCCTGGAAGAGGAACGTCCCCACGATCACGTTGACGATGGAGGCCTTTTTCACCGACGCGCCGCCGATGAGCAGCGCGGCCACGGCGGGGAAGGCCATCATGAACGGACCCATGTAGAGCTGGATGAAGCCGAAGCTCTGTTCATACACGATGATGCCGAGCGCGCCGAGCCAGGTGGAGATGATGACCGAAAGGGTGCGCATGCGGTTGATGTTCACGCCGCTTGCGCGGGCATATTCGGGGTTGGAACCCACGGTGGTCATGGCCGTACCCGTGCGCGTGCGCATGAAGAGCCACATGAGGCCGCACAGCAGCAGGAAGAAGAGGAACATGCCGGTGGGGAAGTAGAAGGCGTCGCCTATGTTGAAGGCGCCTATGTCGCTTATGGCCTTCTGCCAGAATTCCTCCACGGAAACCGTGGTTCTGAGGCCCACGCCCGCATAGCCCCACACCATGTTGGAGCTGGAATAGGGCAGCACCAGCCACATGATGCACATGAAGGCCACGGAGGAGAAGCCCACATAGGTGGCGATCATCATTTCCTCGCCCTTGACCTTGTTGAGCAGAAGCCCGTAGCCCCAGCCGAGCACGACGGCGATGGGCGTGGCGATGGCCATGGCCGTGAACACGCCGGGAATGCCCTTGGCCTCCAGTTCCACACTGGTCACCGCGCCGAGAAGCCCGGCGATGATGCCGAGGGGCAGGCCGAAGTTCAGGCCGCAGCCGGACTGCACCATGGGCACCATGGCGAGCACCAGCACGCCGTTCATGCCGAAGCGCACCAGAGTGTCGCTGAAGGCGGCGTCCACCGGGACGCCCACGAACGGGGAGACGATGAAAAGGAGGACCAGAAAGACCGCAATGAGTACTCTGGGCCAGCCCGCTTCTTCAATGAATTTTTTTATGCGGTTCATGCGCGTGCCGCCTCCGTAGCGTTGGAATTGTCCGACGCGGCCTTTTCCGCTTCGTCGGAACCTGCGCCCATGAGCAGATAGCCGAAGGCTTCGGACGGGGTGCTTGCGGGCAGTATGCCAGCCACGGCGCCCTTGTCGATGATGGCGATGCGGTCGCAGACGGAACGCAGTTCCTCAAGTTCCGAGGAAATCACCACCACGGTCATGCCGTGTTCGCGGTTGTAGCGCTTCAGGGTGTCGAGCACCACCTTCTTCGCGCCTACGTCGATGCCGCGGGTGGGTTCGGCCACGAAAAGCAGCTGCGGCCGGGTTTCAAAGGCCTTGGCAAGGCACACCTTCTGCTGATTGCCGCCGGAAAGTTCCTGCACATGCTGCTTTTCGCCCGTGCACTTGATTTCCAGATCGCGGATGTAGCTGCGGGCGCATTCGGCAATGGCTTCCTCGTCGCGCAGCTTCAGGGGCCCCACACGCTTCAAAAAGCGCCCCTGCATCTGCAGGGAGGTGAAGACGATGTTCCAGGCAATGGATTCCTCAAGCAGCAGGCCCACGCCGCGCCGGTCTTCGGAAACGGCGGAAATGCCCAGGGAGAGGGGGGAGGAGGGGTTGTTGAGCTCCACGTTCTTCCCGTGGAAGGTCACGTTTCCACCCGCAGGGTGCAGGCCCATGATGCCGTTGGCGATGCCGAGCTTGCCCTGACCGGCCATGCCGCCGATGCCGAGAATTTCGCCTTCCCTCACGCTGAGGCTGACGTCGCGCACCGTTTCACCCGGCATGTCCACCCAGAGATGGCTTATCTCCATGGCGGTTTCTCCGGAGAGGGCGCGCTCTTCGCCCGCGCCTTCGTTCTTTTCTATCTTGCGGCCCACCATGGCGCTTGCAATCTGCCGGACGCTGGTTTCCGCAGGCGTGGTCTGGAGCACCACTTCGCCGTCGCGCAGGATGACGATGTCGTCGCACACGCTCATGACTTCCTGCAGGCGGTGGGAAATGAAGATGATGGAAATGCCCTGCGAGGCCAGACGGCGCATGGAATCGAGCAGAATATCCGCTTCCGTTTCCGTGAGCACGGCGGTGGGTTCGTCGAGCACCAGAAGGCGCGTGCCCTTCTTGTCGATTTCCCGGGCGATTTCCGTGAACTGCTTGTAGCCCACGGGCAGTTCCGAAATGGGAGTGGAGCTGTCGAGTTCGATGTTCAGCCTTGCGATGGCTTCATCGGCGCGCTGGGACATGTTCTTCCGGTCCAGGGTGGTGAGCCTGTCGCCGAAAGCCTCCACAAGGGGGTTGTAGACGAGCGTTTCACGGTTGAGCACGATGTTTTCCGCCACCGTGAAGCCGGGAATGAGGGAAAATTCCTGATGCACCATGCCGATGCCCGCCTTCAGGGCGTCCATGGGGCTGCGGAAGTGCACCTCCTGCCCGTCGATCAGGATTTTTCCTTCATACCCGCCTGTTTCCTGAATGACGCGCATGCCGAAAAGAATATTCATGAGGGTGGATTTACCCGCCCCGTTTTCGCCTACCAGGCCGAGAATGCGCCCCTTTCCCAGAGTGAAATTGACGTTCTTCAGCACCCGGTTGGAAAAGTACGCCTTGCCGACGCCTTCCACGCGAAGCAATGGATCTTCTGCGCCCATGGTACCTCTTTGCATAAAGGGCTGCGCCTCCGCCGGGGAAAAAAAGGGAATGAGGGTGCGGAGGCTGTTTCCGAAGCGTTTTCAAAAAACGCGAAAAAAAGCGTATCATAATATGCCGGAAACGGCAAAAGCCGCATCCGGGGGAGGCGCGCTGCCCGGAACATGGGGAAAACGGGCTTTTCCGGCACCTTGTACGATGAGAGGGAAGGCCGAAGCCTTCCCTCCTGAAAAACGTTACTTGATGGTCTTGTACTTGTCGGGCACGGGCACTTCGGTCATGTGCATGTAGCCCTTGCCGAAGATGTACAGGTCTTCAAACACGAGGACGTGGTTCTTCTTTTCCTTGCCGGTGGCAACGTCCACATAGTAGCCGCCGCTCCAGGTGGAACCGGGGGTCGCGGCGTTGTAGGCGGCGAAGACGTCTTCCTTCTTGAAGTGACGGCGGAAGCTGCGGCCGCCGGTCACGCCTTCCTTGGCGTACTTGATGGCGAGTTCGCCGAGGCCGAGGGAGTTGGTGAAGCCGTAGGAGTACGTCCAGGTGCCCATGCGGCCGCCCGCGCCCTTGGCGATGACGGTGTCTTCCACACGCTTCAGGATGGCCGGGAAGTTGCCGGACACGTCGGCGAGGTCAATGCCCAGAGCGCCGGGGTAGCCCATGAGCGGGGAGGGCAGGTCGGCTTCGATGAAGTAGCCGCCCTTGTCTTCGGTGAGGCGCTTGAGCAGAGGTTCGGTGTGGGCGTCGTTGGTGCAGAAGAAGGCGGTCTTGGGGCCGAGCTTGTCGAGCCACTGGGGAACCTGTTCCAGAATGTACTGCTGGGCGCCGGCCACGCCTACGTCGGAGGTGGGATCGGGAGCGCTCATGAAGTGGAAGTTCACGCCGAGGTCCTTGCAGGCGGCTTCCATGATGTTGCGGCGGCGGGAGAGCAGCTCGTAGCTCATGTGACGGGGGAAGGAAATATGCACGAAGTCGGTGACACCGAGCTTCTTGGCGGCGGCGATGATGAGATAGCCGCGGGAGATGTTGTCGGCGTTGATGGCGAGGTCGGCGGCGCTTTCAATGACGTTGGGGTCTTCATGCGCTTCGCCCACGAGGAGCATGATGTCGGGGCGCTTTTCACGGATGCGCTGGAAGGCGGCCGTGGTGCCGGGAATGCCCTGGTTAACGATGACGGCCTTCATGTCGGGGTCATCCGCGAAGGAGACGATCTGGGAAATGGTGGTCTCCATTTCGGTCATGAAGTTGTCGGGGTAGGTGATGTGCTTGATCATGCCGCCGTTTGCGACATCGCCGTACTTCTTGATCAGGGCTTCGGCGCCGCGCAGGTCGTCTTCCGACTGCGACACCGTGCCGGTGCAAATGCCGATGTGGATTTTCGCGGGTTCCGCGGCGACGGCCTGCGTGGCGAAGGCCATCATGCCCAGACACATGGCTGCAAGAAAGCGTTTCACTTCTGATCCCTCCTTGAAGGTAATAAAAAAGGCCCGTAACAGTTCCTTAGGGCTATGATAAATTCAACCTACACCGACAGGACGCAAATTGTCAAAACATCTTGTGCAGAAAGTGCGCGTTGCAGAGCCTGACCCCTGAAATTTCTGACGGAAATGAAAAAAAATACCGGAAAAACGGTGAGGAGCGGCCGGACAGGAAAGGCCCCGGTCTTGCGGCCGGGGCCTTTTTCTTCACATTGCCTGCGACATGCCGCCCCCTTCGGGAGGGCGTGCCGCACGGAGGGCTACTCCATGGGCGCGAGGAACTTTCTGCAGGCCTCGTTGGAGGTTTCGTCCCACCAGGCGAAG
This sequence comes from uncultured Mailhella sp., assembly GCF_944324615.1. Taxonomy (GTDB): domain Bacteria; phylum Desulfobacterota; class Desulfovibrionia; order Desulfovibrionales; family Desulfovibrionaceae; genus Mailhella. Next base: position 43,701 of record NZ_CALUWY010000016.1, on the reverse strand, counting down.
CCGAGCTTGTTGAGGTTCGCGTAGAACTCGTCGCACTGTTCGGGAGCCACTTCAAAGCCGCAGGCCACGCGGCCGTATTCCGCGCCGTGGTTGCGGTAATGGAACATGGTGACGTTGAAGTTCGTGCCGAGCGTCTCCAGGAAGTGCAGCAGCGCGCCGGTGCGTTCCGGGAACTGGAAGCTCAGGATGTGCTCGTTCTTCACCATGCTCGGGGCCTTGCCGCCTATCATGTAGCGCACATGGCTCTTGGCAAAGGTGTTGCGCGTCATGTCGGTGACGCTGTAGCCCGCCTCTCTGAGGCCCGCAATGATGCGTTCCAGCTCGTCCATGCCTTCGGTGAGGCGCAGGGAGGTGAAGATTTCCGCCTGCGAGGGATCGGAGAAGCGGTAGTTGAATTCCGTGACCATGCGGTTGCCGAGCTTGCGGCACAGGTCGAGGAAGGCGCCCTTCCTTTCGGGAATGGTCACGGAAATGATGCCTTCGCGCTGTTCGCCCACTTCGCAGCGTTCGGAAACGAAGCGCAGGGTGTGGAAGTTCATGTTCGCGCCGGAAAGGATGGCCGCCGTGCGCGCGCCCGTCATGTCGTGTTCCGCGACGTACTTCTTGAGGCCTGCGAGGGAAAGCGCGCCGGAAGGTTCGGCAATGGCGCGGGTGTCGTCGAAGATGTCCTTGAGGGCGGCGCAGATCTCGTCGTTGGAGCAGGTGATGATCTCGTCGAGGTTTTCGCGCAGCACGCGGAAGGTTTCATCGCCGATGCGCTTCACGGCCACGCCGTCGGCAAAGAGGGAAACGCGCTCCAGCGTGACGGGGGAACCCTTTTCCCATGCGGCCTTGAGGCAGGCGGAGCCCTTGGCTTCCACGCCGATGACCTTCACCTGGGGCAGAATCTGCTTGATGTACACGGCAATGCCCGCGGCAAGGCCGCCGCCGCCCACCTGCACGAAAACGTGGGTCAGGCGGCTGTCCTGCTCCAGCAGTTCCCGGGCGATGGTGCCCTGGCCGGCGATGACGTCGGAATCGTCGTAGGGCGGAATGAGGGTGAGGCCTTCCTTTTCCGCAAGGCGCATGGATTCGGCATAGGCCTCATCGAAGCTGTTGCCGAAGAGCACCACGTTGCCGCCGAAGCGGCGCACCGCGTCCACCTTGATGTCGGGCGTGGTCTTCGGCATGACGATGGTGGCCTTCACGCCGAGCCTTGCGCCGGAAAGGGCGCAGCCCTGGGCGTGATTGCCCGCCGAGGCGGCGATGACGCCGCGCTTCTTCGCCTCTTCGGGGAGTCTGGCAATCTTGTTGTAGGCGCCGCGCAGCTTGAACGAGTGCACAGGCTGCAGATCTTCGCGCTTGAGGCTGACGCGGCAGCCCATGCGTTCCGAAAGTTTTTCCATGTATTCCAGCGGGGTCACGCGGGCCACGTCATACACGGGGGAAAGGAGGATTTTTCGCAGATATTCTGCCGGGGTGGGATGTTCACTGGGCATGATGTTCTCCTGGCGCATCTGTGTTGCGCCCTCCTGTCTTTCGACAGTTATTCGTTGTGTTCTCCGCCGGGCCTGCGCAGAGCATGAAGGGCGTCGCGCGCGTCCTCCCAGGTGGGTTCCCGGAACTCGCTTTCCCGGCAGGGCGAAACTTCCACAAGGCTGCTCTGGCCCCCCTGCGTCACGCGGACGAAGACGCGCTGCCCCTCTTCATGGGCCTTGCAGGCCTTGGGCGAATAGGAGGCCGTGAGGGAGGCCGCCTTCTGCACCGCGTCGCTGTCCCACGGGCGGGAGCTTCTGCCCAGGGCGATGGGGCCGGGGAAGCCGGCGAGCTTGAAGTGCAGATCGTTCTCCCGCAGAAGGGAGGCGTAGATTTCGTTGTCGAACTTGTGGCGGCCGATGGTGAGCCAGTAGTCGCCGTACCAGAACTGGCGGCCCACGTCGGCAAGGCGGAAGTCGTTCACATCAGGTTCGCTCAGGCGGGAGAGCACGGGCCAGAAGCGGCGGGTGTTCTCCTTTTCCGTGAGCTTGCAGCCCCCGCCGGGGGTGGGGATCTCGGCAATGCCGAAATGTTCGGCAAGGGCGAGCTGTTCCTTGCGGCCGCGTCCGTTCAGGCCGAGCAGGCGGGAACGGTCCACAAGACCCGATTCCTCGGCCGCCGTGGGGTCGAGGAGCTTTGCGCAGAGGGGGCGCAGGAGTATGTCGCGCACCTCTGCGTCGCGCCGGATGACGTTGAGCGTGTCGCGCCTCTGCGACATGGGGCGCTGGCCCAGCACTTCGCCGGATACGAGAAATTTCGCCCCGTATTCCTCCATGCACTCCCGGGCCATGCGCATCATGAGTATCTTGCAGTCCACACAGGGGTTCATGGCGCTGCCGAAGCCGTAGGCCGGGCCGCGCCGGAGCATGTCCACAAAGGCCGCGCTGGCGTCCACGGCCGTGATGTCCAGCCCGTAGACCTCCTGCCAGTGTTCCACCCGGCCGGGATGGCCGAAGAAGGGCGAGAAGAAGTGCAGGCACTTGATGCTTCTGCCCTGTTCCATCAACAGCCGGGCGGCGAGGATGCTGTCCAGTCCCCCGGAAAAAAGAGCGATGCCGTCATAATTTTTCATGGCTCTTTAGATAGATGGTAAGCGCCGCGCTGGCAAGTGTTTCTCTTGCCCCCAGGGCGGCCTTTTGGTACTGTTTGACGACTTGCGGCGTTTTTCCCGCGAAAGCGCCGCGCAACGCACCTGCCGGCCGGAACATGTTCCGGCATGACGGGGAATCTGTTCTCGGAGGAGTTCATCACCATGGCGAAAAAGCCTCTTGTTTCCGCGGAAGACGCCCGCCGCGAAGCGCTCAAGACAGCCCTCAGCACCATTGAACGCAAGTACGGCCAGGGCGCTGTCATGAAGCTTTCCGACGGGGCGCACGTTCATGTGCCCGTCATTCCCACCGGTTCCATCGGCCTTGATCTCGCTCTCGGCATCGGCGGCGTGCCGCGCGGCCGCGTCACCGAGATCTACGGACCGGAATCTTCGGGCAAGACGACGCTTACGCTCCACATCATCGCGGAATGCCAGAAGCAGGGGGGCGTCGCCGCCTTCATCGACGCGGAACACGCGCTGGACGTCACCTATGCCGGCCGCCTCGGCGTGAAGACCGATGAGCTGCTCATTTCCCAGCCCGACCACGGCGAACAGGCCCTCGACATTGCCGATATGCTGGTGCGTTCCGGCGCGGTGGACATCGTGGTCATCGACTCCGTGGCCGCGCTCATTCCTCAGGCGGAACTCGACGGCGCCATGGGTGAAACCCAGGTGGGCAGTCAGGCCCGCCTCATGTCCCACGCCATGAGAAAGCTCACCGGCACCATCCACAAGTCCCGCACCTGCGTGATCTTCATCAACCAGATCCGCATGAAGATAGGCCAGATGGGCTACGGCAGCCCCGAAACCACCACCGGCGGCAACGCCCTCAAGTTCTACAGCTCCGTGCGCATGGACATCCGCCGCGTGCAGACTCTGAAGGACAGGGATGAGGCCTACGGTTCCCTCACCCGCGTGAAGGTGGTGAAGAACAAGATGGCTCCGCCCTTCCGTGAAGCCAAGTTCGACATCATCTGGGGCACGGGCATTTCCCGCGCGGGCGAAATCCTCGACATGGCCGTGGAAGCGGGCATCGTGGACAAGAGCGGCGCGTGGTTCGCCTACGGCGACGAGAAGCTGGGCCAGGGCCGTGAAAGGGTGCGCGATCTTCTGAACGAAAACATCGCCCTGCGCGATGAAATAGAGGCCAAGGTCAAGGAACATCTCGGTTTCGTCGCGGATCAGGCGCCCGTTTCCGCTCCCGAGCCCGAGATTCCCGGCGACGAGGACAGCTACGACGAAGGCTACTAGGCCTTTCATGTTTTGATTCCCGGCGGGAAGGCCCGGCGGGAAAGAGAGAAAAAAAGGGGGAAGAGGCTTCTTCCCCCATGTTCATGTCAAGGGCCTTCCGCCCATCGGAGAATATATGCTCACTGCCAAGGAAATACGCCGCAAGTTTTTGGAATTTTTTGAAAAGAACGGCCATGCCGTTGTGCCGTCCTCTTCTCTTGTGCCGAAGGACGACCCCACGCTGCTCTTCACCAATGCAGGCATGGTGCAGTTCAAGAAGCTCTATCTCGGTCAGGAACGCCGCTCCTACCGCTGCGCCGCCACTTCGCAGAAGTGCCTGCGCGTGTCGGGCAAGCACAACGACCTTGAGAACGTGGGCCGTACCGCCCGCCATCATACCTTCTTTGAAATGCTGGGCAACTTCTCCTTCGCCTTCTATTTCAAGCGCGAGGCCATCACCTTCGCGTGGAAGTTCGTCACCGAGGAGCTGCATCTGCCCAAGGAAAAGCTGTACGTCACCGTGTATGAAAACGACGACGAGGCCTACAACCTGTGGCAGGAAATAGCGGGCATGCCTGCCGACCACATCACGCGCATGGGTGAGAAGGACAACTTCTGGACCATGGGCGACACCGGCCCCTGCGGCCCCTGTTCGGAAATCTACATCGACCAGGGCGAGGACATGGCCTGCGGCCCTGACTGCGGCATCGGCAAGTGCGACTGCGACCGCTTCCTGGAAATCTGGAACCTCGTGTTCACCCAGTACGACCAGAAGGAACCCGGCGTGCGCGTGCCGCTGGAACATCCCAACATCGACACCGGCATGGGCCTTGAACGTATTGCCGCCGTGTGCCAGGGCAAGCGTTCCAACTTCGACTGCGACCTGTTCCAGGACATCATCCAGTACGCGGCCTCCATTGCCGGCGTGACCTACAGCTTCTCCGCGCCCGACACCAACGACGTGGACACCGCCCTGCGCGTCATTGCCGACCACAGCCGCGCCGCCGCCTTCATGATCGCCGACGGCATCCTGCCCTCCAACGAAGGCCGCGGCTATGTTCTGCGCCGCCTCATCCGCCGCGCCCTGCGCTTCGGCACGCTCATGGGCCTGCACGAAGCCTTCCTGTACAAGACCGTGGGCAAGGTGGTGGAAGTCATGGGCGACGATTACCCCGAACTTCGCGAACACGCCGAATTTCTTTCCCGCGTGGTGTTCGAGGAGGAAAACCGCTTCCGCGTCACGCTGGACAAGGGCCTTGCCCTGCTCGACAGCGAACTTGCCGCCCTTGCCGCCGAAGGCAGGACCGTCATCCCCGGCGAAGTGGCCTTCCGCCTGAACGACACCTACGGCTTCCCGCTGGATATCGTGTCCGACGTGGCCTACAAGCGCGGCTTCACCGTGGATGAAGAGGGCTTTGCCGAAAAGATGCAGGAGCAGCGCGCCCGCGCCCGTGCGGCGTGGAAGGGTTCCGGCGAAAAGGACCTCGCGGCCCGCTTCCGTTCCCTGCTCGAAGAAGGCATGCAGTCGGAATTCGTGGGCTACGGCATCCTCAAGGCCGAAAGCCGCATCGTGGCCCTCATGGATGAGGACGCCCTGCCTGTGGAAAGCCTGCCTGTGGGCGCCAGGGGTTATGTGGTCACCGGCCACACGCCCTTCTACGGCGCTTCCGGCGGCCAGAGCGGCGACACCGGCCTTCTGACCACGGAAGAGGGCAAGGCCCGCGTTACCGATACCCTGAAGCCCATGCCCACCCTTACCGTGGAACAGATCGAAGTCACCGAAGGCGTGATCCGCGCCGAGCAGGAAGTGACCATGGAAGTGACGGAAGGCGAACGCATGGCCGCCGCCCGCAACCATTCCTGCACCCATCTGCTTCAGGCCGCGCTGCGCAAGGTGCTGGGCACCCATGTGCATCAGGCCGGTTCCTCCGTGGGCCCCGATCATCTGCGTTTCGACTTCACCCACATTGCGGCCATGACGGAAGAGGAAATCGCCGCCGTGGAACGCGAGGTGAACGCCATGATCATGGCCGACTACCCCGTGACCACCCGCGAAATGGACCACGACGAGGCCGTGAAGTGCGGCGCCATGGCGCTGTTCAATGAAAAGTACGGCGACAAGGTGCGCGTGGTCAGCATGGGCGCCGAAGGCGCCGATCCCTGCTCCATGGAACTTTGCGGCGGCACCCACCTTGCCCGCACCGGTCAGGCCGGCTCCTTCGTCATTCTTTCCGAAGGCGGCGTTGCCGCCGGCGTGCGCCGCATCGAGGCCGCCACGGGCTGGAACGCCTACAAGGTCATGGCCGAACGCCGTGCGGAACTCGGCGCCCTGAGCTCCATGCTCAAGGTGCGTTCCTCCGACCTTGCCTCCCGCGTGGACGCCATGCAGAAGGAAATCAAGTCCCTGCGCAAGGAACTGGACAAGGCCCAGGCCGCAAGCCGCGGCGACGTCATGTCCGCCGCCGAGGATGTGGCGGGCGTGAAGGTGCTGGCCGCAAAGGCCGGTTCCATGAATGTGAAGGCCCTGCGCGAAATGATGGACGATGTGCGCTCCAGGATGCCTTCCGGCGTGGCCTGCCTTGTGGCGGAAGACGGCGGCAAGGTACAGATGATCCTTTACGTTTCCAAGGACCTGCACGACCGCTTCACCGCGCCCGCCCTTATTAAGGATGTGGCCGCGGCCATCGGCGGTTCCGGCGGCGGCCGTCCCGACCAGGCGCAGGCCGGCGGCAATAATGCCGGGGGCATCGACGAGGCCTTCCGCATCCTCAAGGCGAAGATTGCGGGCTGATGGTCTTTTGACCGCAGTGTGAGTCTGTGAGATGACGGCGGGGAGGAGAGCGCATGCTTTCTTCCCCGCCTTTTTCGTCGGAAAAAGCCTGTGCCGGGCAGATGCCGGAAGAAGCCGCGCGGGGCGGGCAGATGCCCTGCCATGTGCCGGGCAGACTTTTTGCGCGGAAATGGTTCACCCTTTATTCAGAGAGGAAGCATTCATGCCGGAACTGCCGGAAGTGGAAACCGTGGCGCGCACCCTTGCGCCGCAGATATGCGGGCGGCGCATCGTGGCCGTGGAGGTTCTGAACAGGGGCTCGTGGCAGGGGACGGCCGCACCGGAAGAGGTGGCGGCGCTGCGGCCCGTCATACGGGGCACGGGCAGGCGCGGCAAGCTGCTTTTTCTCTACCTTTCGCAGAAGGCATGTCCCCTTCCCCCGGAAGGGGAGGAGATACCCGTGCCGGATGAGGCCTCGCTCTGGCCGCTTTTCTATGGCGCGCAGGGCGTGGAGCAGGGGCGGCCTCCTCTTGAGGGGGAAAGCCCCGATGAGGTCACGGCCCTTGCCTTTCACCTGCGCATGACGGGCAGGCTTTTCGTGTATCCGGCGGACACGCCGGCGGAAAAGCATACCCGTATCATTCTTGATCTCGACGACGGCAGGCGCGTGTTCTTCGACGATGCGCGCAAGTTCGGGCAGGCCCGGGCCGTGAGCCCGGCCGGGCTGGAGCAATGGGATTTCTGGAAGAAGCTGGGGCCGGAACCTCTGGAAATGACGGATGAGGCCTTTGCCGCGCGCTTTTCTTCGGGCAGAGCGGTCAAGGCGCTGCTGCTCGATCAGTCCGTGGTGGCCGGAGTGGGCAACATTTATGCGGATGAGAGCCTTTTTCGTGCGGGCATACGGCCCGGCACTCCGGGCAGGGCTCTTTCCCGGCAGAGGCTGGCGAAGCTGCACCGCGCCCTTGTGGAGGTTCTGCTTGCCTCCATCGGGGAATGCGGCAGTTCCATACGCGACTACCGCACCGCGCGGGGCGATGTGGGCGCTTTCCAGAATCGTTTTTTCGCATACGGCAGAGCAGGGAAGACATGCCTTGTCTGCGGAAGGAAGCTGCAGTCCGGCCGCGTGGCCGGGCGTGCCACGGCATGGTGCCCGCACTGCCAGAAAGACTGAAAACCGCGCCTTTTCGGGAAAAGGCGCGGGAGACATGCGGCGGAAGGGCGGGCCTCGGCGTGAGGCGCACCGGGGATAGGGACGGGCCCTTCAGCCTGTGATGTGCCGCAGAGGGCGCATCAGGATTTTTTCGGGCGGAAGGGCAGCACCGTGGCCTGACGCACCGGCGCCTTTTTTTCCGGTTTTTCCTCGGGGTTCATGCGCCGCCAGGGGCGCAGATCCTCATGCCGGGGCTCGGGCGGATTTTTCCGCATGGCCTCCCGTTCTTCCCACTTGGTATTGAAAAGCTGGTTCTTGCCGCGCACCGCCTGAAGCAGGGAAAGCACGATGGCGGCTTCTTCCCATTCCCGGGAAGCGTCGAAATCCTGCACGCGCTGCAGGTACTTGTTCCACAGCGCCATAAGGGAAGCCTCGTCCATGGCGTTGAGCTGGCGGGCCATTTTCAGCAGCATCTGTTCCATTGTATTCCTCGTTGTTGGGCTTCCCCCTTATACCCTGCAAGGCGGATGCGGGCAAATGAATTCTCCCTCCCTTCTCTGCCGGAGAGGGGGAAAAAGGGGCAATTTGCCCGCCTGCGTTTTTTATGATAAAAAACAGGTTTCCTCAGGGGCGCGGGGGGGCCGCGCCTCTTTTTGCCGCCGCGCGGTTCCGGCCGCGGGGGCGTCTTCCCAACATTCTTTTCGCCGTTGCGGAGTTGATATGAGCGAACTCAAGGATATGTATCGTACCATCGTTGCGGACGGTTTTCCCGATACCATGACCATCACGCTGGGCGACAGCGTGCTTACCTACCACAAGCGCACCTGGGAGATGGGCGGCGAAGTGCGCGGCCTGCGCTACGGCGAAAACCCCGATCAGCCCGCTGCGCTCTATGAGTTCGTGGAAGGCGAAAACAAGGTGGCCCACCTCAAGTGGCGTTCTCCGAAGCAGGGCATTGTTTCCGCCCTTACGGAAAAGCAGATGGTGCAGTCCGGCAAGCATCCGGGCAAGACCAACCTCACCGACGTGGACAACGCCTGCAACATCCTCCAGTATCTTTCCAGAAAGCCCGCCGCCGCCATTCTGAAGCACAACAATCCCTGCGGCGCGGCCTGGGCCGACACGCTTTTCGACGCGCTGAACAACGCCTTCTGGTGCGACCGCATCGCGGCCTTCGGCGGCGCCGTGGTGGTGAACCGTCCGCTGGACATGAAGTGCGCCGAGCTCATCGCCTCCCAGTATTTTGAAGTGGTGGCCGCTCCTGCCTTCGAGGAAGGCGTGGTGGACGTGCTCAAGGGCCGCAAGAACCTGCGCATCTTCGAACTGCCCGGGCTTGCGCATCTCGATGAGCTCAAGGGCATTCCCATGCTCGATTTCAAGAGCCTCACCGACGGCGGCATCATCATGCAGAAGTCCTTCGTGAACCGCATCAACAGCGTGGAAGACTTCATTCCCGCCACCGGCGCGAAGAAGGACGGCACCGTGTTCACCGCCCGCAAGCCCACGGAAAAGGAAGCGGAAGATCTGCTCTTTGCCTGGGCTGTGGAAGCCGGCGTGACCTCCAACTCCGTGATTTTCGTGCGCGACGGCGCCACCGTGGCCATCGGCACCGGCGAACAGGACCGCGTGGGCTGTGCGGAACTGGCCATTCACAAGGCCTACACCAAGCATGCCGACGTGCTCTGCTTCAAGCGCACCGGTCTTTCCCTCTACGAACTGCAGCAGAAGGCCCTTTCCGACGCCGAATCCGCCGCGCTGCTCGATGAGATCAACCGCCAGACGCGGGAAGAAAAGGGCGGCCTCATCGGTTCCGTGGTGGTGTCCGACGGCTTCTTCCCCTTCCGCGACGGCGTGGACGTGGTCATGGCTCAGGGTGTGACGGCCATTGCGCACCCCGGCGGCTCCATCCGCGACTGGGAAGTGGTGCAGGCCTGCAACGAACATGAACCGCAGGTGGCCATGGTCTACACCGGCCAGCGTTCCTTCAAGCATTGATGCCGCTTGCGCCGGGCGCTCTGCGCCCGGCGTTTTCTGCCCTTTTCCGGGGCGTTTTTTTCAGCCGGAGCTTCCCGCCCCGGCGCTTTTGCCCCGAAGGGCGCGAGTCCGGCATGGTTTCGCCTGCGCGGCGGAACATGTGAACATGCTCCGGGAATACTCTGCTTCTTTACGGCGGCGCGGGCGACACCTCTTACTCTGTTTCAGGAAGAAATCATGGCATCGCATATCGTGCAGTACCCCGGCGCGGGCTGTATTGTGGAATTCATGCAGGGGAACGAACCCCAGATCGCATGGGTGATGGAAGAGCAGAAGGGCAAGATGCGCCTTTTTCTGCCGAACCGCCGCGAAACCACCCTGTCCGCCTCCCGCATACTTCCCTGGGCCGGTCCGGCCTACGGCGCGCAGCAGGGCAAGGACGCCATGGTGGAGATTCTGAACAGGCACCGCGAGCGCCGCGAACGCCTCGCCTCGGAAGTTGCGCCCATGGAACTGTGGGAAATGGCTCAGGGCGAAATGGACAAGGCTCCGGCCGAATGGTTTGCGGAACTCGGCTATACCAGCCCCGACGCCGACACCGTGGCGGCCTGCGGCCGCGCGCTTTTGCAGTGCAAGACGCATTTCCGCTTCCAGCCGCCGGAATTTGAGATTTACGACGCCGCCACCGTGGAATCGCGCCGTCAGGCGGAAGAGGCCGCGCGCGTGCGCGAAGCCATGGTCTGCGGCGGTGCGGACTGGTTCCGCCGCCTGTGGGAGGCGAGAGTGGGCAGGCATGCCGCGCCCGACCTTTCCACCGCGCCGGATGAGGCCGTGCGCCAGAGACTTGAGAAAATGCTCCGCGCCCGCATGGTGGACCCCGAAACCGTGGAGGACGAGGCGCTCTGGAAGCAGGTGACCAAGGGCCTGCCCGATGATCCGCACCTTGCGCTGTATCTGGCCATGACCTGGGGTCTGGTGCCGGAGCATTACAATTACTGGCTGGACCGCGCGGACTATGAGGCGGGCACGGACTGGGAAAAGCCCTTTGCCGGAGAAACGGAGGCGCTCTGTCAGGCCGTTTCCGGGGAAAAGGGGCTTCCTCCTGCCGAAGATACGGCCTTCATCAGCATCGACAGCGCCACCACCCGCGACATCGACGACGCCTTCCGCATCGCCGCCGCGGCCGACGGCGGCTGGGATGTGGAAGTGGCGCTGGCCTGCCCCGCGTGGTTCTGGGACTTTGAAAGCCCGCTGGGCCGGGCCGTGTTCCACAGAGCCACCAGTATTTATCTGCCGGAAGGCAACTGTCACATGATGCCGGAGGCCCTGGGCGAAGGCGCGTTCAGCCTGTTTGAAGGGCAGGCGCGCCCTGCGCTCGTCATCGGCGCGCACGTCGCTCCCGACGGCACGCTGGGCGAAGGCTCCTTCCGCGCGGCCACGGTGAAGATTGCCAGAAACCTCAACTACCCCGACTGCGAGGCCGCGCTGGACGGGGCGGAAAACGCCGCCTCCCCCTTTGTGGAAGCCCTGCGCCTTGCCTGCGACATGAGCAGGAAGAGACTTGATTACCGCGTGGAACACGGCGCGGTGATCATCGAACGCCCGGAGCTTGACTTCGAGCTTGAGGGCGAGGGCGCGGATGTGGTGGTGAAGATCAAGGATGTTCCGGCCGCACCGCGGGCGCAGCTTCTGGTTGCGGAACTCATGGTGGTGGCCAATGCCGTTCTGGCGGAATGGGCGGTGAAGAACGATGTGCCGCTTCTTTTCCGCACGCAGGATGTGGCCGTGCCCCGGGAATATGCCGGCGTGTGGAAGAGCGCGCCGGACATCGCCCGCGTGGTGCGTATTCTTGTGGCGGCTTCGCTGGATGTGGTGCCCCGTCCCCATGCGGGCATGGGGCTTGCGGCCTACAGTCCGGTGACCTCTCCGCTCCGCCGCCTTACCGACCTTGTGAACGAGGCGCAGCTTCTTTTCATGCTGGCCAACGGCCGCCCGCGCTGGTCGCGCGAGGAGCTTTCCGCCATGCTCATGCACCTTTCCATACGCCTTGAGGCCGCCGGACAGGTGCAGCGTTTCCGCCCGCGCTACTGGAAGTATCTCTACATCCAGCAGCAGGCCCGCCTGCACGGCGATCAGTGCTGCTGGAAGGCGGAAGTGTCCGAGGAAAACGACATGTGGGTGAGCGTGAACCTGCCCGAAGTGCAGCTCGGCCTGCGCGGCAGGCGCAACCTCTTCGGGGAAAAGGTCTTCCCCGGGCAGGAACTTCATGTGCGCCTCGGCAAGGTGAATCCCCTCAGGAGCGAGGCCGTCATTCTCGACGTGCGGGAAGATTGATTGCCCGCTTCCCGTATATAATCATAACGACAGGCTACCTTTATTCCGGTTCGCCAAGGAGAAGGAATGTCATCAGCCCGAAAGCTTGCAACCACTGCCCTGTGCTGCGCCCTCATGGGCTGCATGGGCCTTTCGCAGACGGCCTGTGCCCCAAAGCAGAGCCGCACCGGCACGGAGATGGAGGAAGCGGCCCAGGCTTCCGATGCCTTTGATTCGTTCGTCATCGACCGTGAACTTTATCTTGCCGCCACCAAGCCCGGCACCCTGGTGCAGAGTTCCGCACTGAGCGTTTCCGAACTGGAGGAGCACCGCGCCCCCTACGGCGATTCTCTGGAACTGTCGGGCGACCTGCTTTCTCTTTCCCTGCCCTCGGGCCTGCTTTCCCTTGAACATGCGCCGGAAAGCACCGGTCAGTGGAACATGCCCGCCCCGGGCAGCGCCGAGGAACGCAGACTGGCCGCCATGCACACCAAGGAAGCGCTCTGTTCCGCCGGGGAAACCGTGTGCATCACCTCCCCCTACGGCGTGCGCCGCTCCTCGCGTCGCTCCCACAAGGGCATAGACATCCGCGCGCCTCTGGGTTCTCCCATCATGGCCTTCCGCGGAGGCGTGGTGGTCTGCGCCCAGTATCACAGAAGTTACGGCTACATGGTGGAAATACAGCAGGATGACGGCATCCTTGCCCGTTATGCCCACATGAGCCAGATCCTTACCCGCGAGGGTGAGCGCGTGGAACCCGGCCTCATGATAGGCCGCGTGGGCTCCACCGGCCGTTCCACCGGCCCGCACCTGCATTTCGAGCTTCTGCGCGACAACAGGCAGATGAACCCCATGGCCTACCTGCCCACCCCCGAGCAGGTGGTGACCAAGGGCACGGAAGCCGATGCGGCGGCGGCCAGAAAGGCCCTTGCCAAGTCCGGCCACTCCAAGAAAAAGACTGCGGTGAAGAAATCTTCCTCCAAGAAGAAGACCGCAGTAAAGAAGTCTTCCTCCAAGAAGAAGTCTGCGGTGAAGAAGACGTCTTCCAAAAAGAAGTCCGCAGTGAAGAAAAGCTCTTCCAAGAAGAAGAGCACGGCGAAGAAGTCTTCTTCCAAAAAGACATCCTCCAAAAAGAGTTCCTCGAAAAAGTCGGCGAAAAGCTGATGATGCCTGACGGCTGCATGCGCCCCTCCCTTCCGGAGGGGCTTTTTTTTAGCCCGTGCACCCGGCAGGACGCAGAAGCGGGCAGGGCGGCGGTGCGGTCTTCCGCATACCGGGAGCAGAAAGCACCCGGTCTCTTCCCGCCTTCTGTGAGAGGCGCGGAAAAGCCCTGCTCTTGTGCATGTCCCTGATGGCCGCCTTTTCCATGGCTGCGGAAGGGGCATGGCGCAGTCATAAAGTGAGACCAATCTTACTTTATGAGACTAATGAAACATCTGTCGGACGCTTTTCCGCCGCCCGGACTCTTCCCCTGTTTTTTCTCATGGCGCAGGCGGTGATTACAATACCTCTCTCACGGGTGCGGGGCTAGTTTTTTCTCAGGAATCGGCAATATGCCGTGCTTTTCGGGAAGGGCGCCTCTGTCCCGGAAGGAGGCCGGGGCGGATGGCGTCTGCCTGCGTGCAACATTTTAAAAAGGAGGTCTCATGCACCTTACCCCGCGAGAACTCGACAAACTGCTGGTGCTTTCCCTGGCGGAAGTGGCGCAGCGCCGCAGGGAGAAAGGGCTGAAGCTCAACCATCCCGAGGCGGTCGCCGTCATCACGGCCACGGCGCTTGAGGGCGCAAGGGCCGGAAAGACCGTGGAAGAGGTGATGAACGACGCCCGCAGGGCACTCACCCGCGACGATGTCATGGAAGGCGTGCCGGACATGATTCCCTTTGTGCAGCTTGAGGCCGTGTTCACGGACGGCAGCCGTCTCGTCACCGTGCACGATCCCATAAGCTGATTTCCCGGCAGGATGTTTTCACGCCGCGCTTGCGGCACAGCAAAGGCAGGCTGATATGGCAGATTCTCCCAAAGTACCCGTCGGCGGATACCTGTTTGCCGATGGACCCATCACGTTCAACGAGTCCCGGCCTTCCGTGACCATCAAGGTGCGCAACACCGGCGACAGGCCCGTTCAGGTAGGTTCCCATTTTCATTTCTTCGAGGTCAACCGCGCCCTGGAATTCGACCGCGCGGCGGCCTACGGCATGCGGCTGAACATTCCCTCCACCACGGCCATACGCTTTGAACCCGGGGATGAGAAAACCGTGTCCCTGGTACCCTTCGGAGGGCTGTGCACCGTGTACGGCTTCAACAATCTTGTGGACTGCTGGGCCGGGGATGCGCACGCAAAGCCCGTCAATGTGGCCAGAGCCCTGGCACTCGGCTTCAGAAACGCGAAAATCGTCTAACCCGAGGAAGCGACATGCCCCAGATATCACGGCAGGAATATTCCAGCCTGTACGGCCCCACCGTGGGCGATAAGATCAGGCTCGGCGATACGGATCTCTATGTGGAAATAGAGAAGGATCTGCGCGGTTACGGTGATGAGGTCATCTACGGCGGCGGCAAGACGCTGCGTGCGGGCATGGGCGGGGACGACCATTCCCCCCGCGACAACGGCGTGCTCGACCTTGTCATCACCAACGCCACCATCATCGACCCCGTGCAGGGCGTCATCAAGGCCGACGTGGGCATCCGCGACGGCTGCATCGCCGGCATAGGCAAGGCGGGCAACCCCGCGGGCATGGACAATGTGGACCCGAACCTTGTGGTGGGCAACGCCACCGACGCCATTTCCGGCGAACACCTCATCCTTACGGCGGGCGGCATCGACGCCCATGTGCATCTTGTCTGCCCCGAACAGGCGCAGACGGCCATTTCCAACGGCATCACCACCTTCTTCGGCGGAGGCATAGGGCCTTCCGACGGCACCAACGGCACCACCATCACCCCCGGCGCGTGGAACATACACCGCCTCATGGAAGCGGCCGAGGGGCTTCCCGTGAACATAGGCATTCTGGGCAAGGGCCACGCCTACAACGAAGCCCCCCTGCGCGAACAGATAGAGGCCGGGGCCTGCGGCTTCAAGATACACGAGGACTGGGGCGCCATGCCCGCCATCATCCGCGCAGCCCTTTCCGTGGCCGACAAGATGGACGTGCAGGTCTCCATCCATACCGACACGCTGAACGAAGCCGGCTATGTGGAGGACACCATAGCCGCCATGGAAGGCCGCGTCATCCACACCTTCCACACCGAAGGCGCGGGCGGCGGCCATGCGCCCGACATCATCCGCGTGGCGGGGCAGCCCAATGTTCTGCCGAGTTCCACCAATCCCACCCTGCCTTTCGGCATCAATTCCCAGGCGGAACTTTTCGACATGATCATGGTCTGCCACAACCTGAACCACAACGTGCCTTCCGACGTGTCCTTCGCCGAAAGCCGCGTGCGGCCCGAAACCATAGCGGCGGAAAACGTGCTCCACGACATGGGCGCCATTTCCTGCATCGCCAGCGATTCCCAGGCCATGGGTCGCGTGGGCGAAAACTGGACGCGCGCCATGCAGACGGCGAGCGCCATGAAGGCGGCGCGCGGCGCGCTTCCCGAAGACGCGCCGGGCAACGACAACTTCCGCGTGCTGCGCTATGTGGCCAAGGTGACCATCAACCCGGCCATCATTCAGGGCGTGTCCCATCTCATAGGTTCGGTGGAAAAGGGCAAGGTGGCCGACCTCGTGCTCTGGCAGCCCCAGTTCTTCGGGGCCAAGCCCTACATGGTCATCAAGAGCGGCACCATAGCATGGTCCGTCATGGGGGATCCCAACGCCTCCCTGCCCACGCCGCAGCCGGTCATCTACCGGCCCATGTTCGGGTCCACCGGCCTTCTGCAGCAGACAAGCCGCATCACTTTCACCTCGCAGGCCGCCATGGAACGCGGCATCAGGGAAAAGCTCGGTCTGAAGAGCAGGGTGGAGCCCGTGCGCGGCATACGCTCTCTGACCAAGCATTCCATGGTGCGCAACAACATCACGCCCCATATCGAGGTCAACCCCGAAACCTTCGCCGTCATGGTGGACGGCGTGCACGTCACCGTGCCTCCGGTGCAGCGCGCAAGCCTGGGGCAGCTTTACTTCTTCAGCTGAGAGCAGGCTTCATGAACGTCTGCCCGTCCGGCCTGTCCGGACGGGCGGCGGAGGAGATTGCGTATGGATATTGTGGAAAAGATTCTGGGCAACAGGGCGGATACGGCGTGGAAGGCGCGTCTTGAGGGCGCGACGGTGGATATTCTGGAACTTTCCCAGTGGGACGCCCAGAAAAACCGCCTGCGCAAGGAGACCGAAGGCGGCCGCACCGTGGCCGTGTCCCTTGAGCGGGGCGCTTCCCTCAGCGACGGCGACATCCTTCTGTACGATGAGAACGCCCGCGAGGCGGTGCTGTGCCGCATCAGGCTCTGCCCCGTCATGGCCGTGAGCATGGAAGGGCTGAGGCAGCTTCCGCCGGAAGAGGCGCTTCGCGCCGCCGTGCGCCTGGGGCACGCCCTCGGAAACCAGCACTGGCCCGCCGTGGTGAAGGGCGATTGCGTCTATGTGCCCATGACGGCGGATGAAAAGGTCATGGGCGCGGTCATGGACACGCACGCCGTTCCGGGCACCTCGTATGCCTTTCTTGCCGGAGAAGAGGTGCGGCGTCTGCTGGACAGGGAAGAAGCCCGCCTGCTCTTCGGCGGGGCGGAAAAGGCGGCGGGCGGACACGTTCATCATCACGGCGTTCACGCCTGATGATCCGCGCGCCCGGCACGGGCGTTCAGGCTTCTCTTCGGACATAACCCGCTTCAAAAGGAGCACATGGTGGACATTCTTTCCCTTGTGCGGCTCATGCAGTTCGGCGATTCCATGCTTCCCACCGGAGCCTTTGCCTTTTCCAGCGCCCTGGAAGCGGCGGTGCAGACGGGCGTGGTGCACGATGCCGCAACGCTTCAGCAGTATGTGACGGCCGCGCTGCATCAGGCCTCCACGGGCGACGCGGTGGGCCTTGCCTTCGCTTTGCGGGCGCTGTGCGACGATACGACAAGCATGGGCGGCCCCGTGCAGGAGAGCACCCTTTCCAGACTGCGGGAGATCGACCTTGCCCTGTACCGCCGCAAGCTCCCCGGGGAATTCAGGGACATGATGGTGAAAACCGGGCGCAGGCTCACGGAACTCGGCGTGCGGGCAACGCACTCTCCGCTGCTTTCCCGCTGGCTTTCGCAGCTGGAGTCGGGCGGAACTGCGGGCACCTATCCCGTGTCGCTGGCCGTGCTTTTCGCCTCCACCGCCTTTGCCGACGCGCCCATCCGCCGTTCCGACGGCACCGAGGAGGAAGCGCTGCTTCAGGAGGCGCTTACCGTGTATTTCTACGGGGTTGCCATGGGTATTCTGAACGCCTCGCTCAGGCTCATGCGCGTGACCCATTTCGAGGTGCAGGCCATGCTCTACCGCGTGTCGGCAACGTTTGAGGCGTTGTGCGCGGCGGCTCTGGAAACGCCCCGTGAACGGATGACGGGCTATGCCCCCATGACGGACATTCTTTCCGCCGTTCATGCCGGAGGGCGCGTGCGCCTGTTCATGAGCTGAAAGCCGCAGCGGATGCGGAAGAACATTCCGGGGCGGCCCCCGGAAAAGCCGGAGGAGGAAGCGATGAAGAAAATCACCCGTATCGGCGTAGGCGGCCCGGTGGGTTCGGGCAAGACGGCCGTGATCGAGGCCGTGGTGCCCGAGCTCATGCGGCGTGGCGTGCGCCCGCTCATCATCACCAACGACGTGGTGACCATTGAGGATGCAAAGCATGTGCAGCGGGAACTTGCGGGCATTCTGCCTGCCGAGCGCATTGTGGGCGTGGAAACCGGGGCCTGCCCCCACACGGCCATACGCGAGGATCCGAGCATGAACCTTGCCGCCGTGGAGGAGCTTGAGAAGCGCTTTCCCGACAGCGACGTGGTGTTCATCGAAAGCGGGGGCGACAACCTCACCCTCACCTTCAGCCCGGCCCTGGCCGACTTCTTCATCTACGTCATCGACGTGGCCGCAGGCGACAAGATTCCGCGCAAGAGCGGGCCGGGGGTGTGCCATTCCGACATCCTCGTCATCAATAAGGAAGACCTTGCGCCCTATGTGGGGGCGAGTCTTGAGGTCATGGAGCGCGATTCCAGGCTCATGCGCGGCAAAAAGCCCTTCCTTTTCACCAACTGCATGACGGGCCGCAACATTTCCACCCTGGCCGACTGGATCATGCGCGACGCGCTCTTTGACGTGCCGGACCGGACGAAGGGAAAGGAGGAGAGTGCCCATGCCTGAGGCAAGGCCGCTTTCCGGCGCCCCGCAGGGCTTTTTTCCCGACTGTTCCAGCTTTGCCGCGGCAAGGGAGGCCCTCGCGCGCCTTGAAGCCGGGGCCGCGGAGTTTGCCCCCTACTGCGACGAACCTCCGCAGATGAAAAGCGGCGCCACGGGCAAGGTGGGCTACCTCAGGCTGGATTTTCAGCGTGATGAGAAGCTCGGCCGCACCGTGCTTGCCGATCTGGACAGGCGCGCGCCGCTTCTGGCGCAGAAGGCCCTGTACTGGGACAGTTCCCAGCCGGACATGGCCTGCGTGATCACCATAGAAACCACGGGCTGCGTCGTGCAGGGGGACCGCCTTGCCCTGGAGGTGCACGCCGGAAAGGGCGCCCGCGCGCTGGTCACCACCCAGAGCGCCACCAAGGTGCACAGCATGGAGCATAATCACGCCACCCTTCTTCAGCATTTTGTGGTGGAGGAGAAGGGCTGGCTGGAATACGTTCCCGATCCGCTCATTCTGCACCGCCGTGCGCGCTTTCTGCAGGATACCTGGGTCACGCTGCCTGCCTCGGCGGGCTTTCTGTACGGGGAAATCCTCATGCCGGGCAGGCGCTGGCATCATGAGGAGGAACAGTTCGGCTTCGACATGTATTCCGCGGGCTTTCATGTGTTCCGCAGCGACGGGGAAGCCCTTTTTGAGGAACGCCTTGTGCTGGATCCGGGAAAAACGCCGTTCTGCAATGCGGGCATCATGGCGGGGTATGAGGTGTTCGGCACCCTGTATGCGCTGGTGCCGGAAGAGTTTCTGCCCGCGCTCAGGGAGGAGGCGGGAAGCGGCGTGACGGAGCGCCTTGCCTTCGGCGCGCTCACGCTCCCCGGCCGGGCCGGGCTTGCCTTCCGCGTTCTGGGCAGAAACGTGGAGGCTGTGCGGGAGACAATGCGCGCCTTCCGGTCCCTGGTGCGGAAAACGGTGCTGGGAAGGGAACTTCCCCCCGGATTTCTCTGGAGTTGAACGAGGGAGGATTCATGCGGCAGACGGAGAACAAAGACGGCGCGCCCCGGGGCGCGCGATATTATCCCTTCCCCCGCGTTCTGGACGTGCTCCTTCGCGGGGCGGGACAGGTCATGTTTCAGAATTCCCCGTGGACGGGGCTTCTTTTTCTTCTCGGCATCGCCTGGGGATCCTGGCAGGCGGACAGGCCGGAAATCATCACAGGCGCCCTCACCGGACTCTGCACGGGTACCCTTGCGGCCTGCCTGCTGCACGCCCCGCGTGAGGAGATCGACGCGGGCCTGCACGGCTACAACGGCATTCTGGTGGGCTGCGCCCTGCCCGTATTCTTCGGGAGTGGGCCTTTGTGCTGGGCGCTTGTCTTTGCCGGGGCCTTCTTTTCCACCGTCATCATGATGGCCGTTTCCGTGTTTCTGCGCTCGTGGAAGGTTTCGGCCATGACGGGGCCTTTTGTGTTCACCACCTGGTTCATCCTGCTTTCCTCCTACGGCTTCTCCCATATCAGCATTGCGGCGCTCCCTTCCCCTGCGCTTCCTTCGCAGATAAGCGGAGCCATGGCCATGGTGCCCGGGCCCGAGGCCCTTCTCAAGGCGAGTCTTGCCGGTATTTCCCAGGTCTTTCTCATCGACAACGCCGTCACCGGCGTGATCTTCCTTGCCGGCATTGCCGCAAGTTCCCTGCCCGCCGCGCTGCTCGGCTGGGCCGGTTCCGTGCTGGCCATGGCCACGGCGCTTTTTCTCGGTGCGGACGGGCGGAGCGTGGAGGAAGGGCTTTATCAGTTCAGCGCCGTGCTCACGGCCATAGGGCTCGGCTCCACCTTCTACAGCCCGGGCTGGCGCGTCATGCTCTACGCCTTTCTGGGCACGGTGTTCACCGTGGTGGCGCAGGGCGCGCTCAATGCGGCCCTTTCCCCCCTCGGCATCCCCACGCTCACCTTTCCCTTCGTCATCGCCGCATGGCTCTTCCTTCTGCCCCATATCCGCTTTGAGCAGAAGGGAAGCGGCGGTTCACCTTCAGCCTGACGGGAGTTTCCATGTACACAGCAGATAGCGGAGATACCGCCTTCATCCTGCTCTGCACGGCGCTGGTCTGCCTCATGACGCCGGGCCTGGCCTTTTTCTACGGCGGCCTCGTGCGCCGCAAGAACGTGCTCACCATCATGATGCAGAGCTTCATTTCCATGGGCGTCATTGCCGTCATCTGGATTTTCGGCGGCTTCAGCCTGGCCTTCGGGCCGGATATCGGCGGCGTGATAGGGGACATCACCTATCACTTCGCCCTGGACAAGGTGGGCGGCGCACCCAGCCCCGACTATGCCGTCACCGTGCCTTTCCTGCTGTTTTTCGCCTATCAGCTCATGTTCGCCATCATCACGCCTGCGCTCATCACCGGAGCCTTTGCCGGAAGGTTCAATTTCCGCGGCTATCTCCGTTTTCTGGTGCTCTGGATGATCTTCATCTACATCCCCGTATGCCACTGGATATGGGGCGGCGGTTTCCTTGCGCGCCTCGGCGTGGCGGATTTCGCAGGCGGCATCGTGGTGCATGTGAGCGCAGGCTTTGCCGCGCTCGCTTCCGTGATGTTCCTCGGCCCGCGTGACGACATCGCTCCCGGCGAACACCCGGAACCCAACAACCTGCCTCTGGTGGCCGTGGGCGCGGGCCTTCTGTGGTTCGGCTGGTTCGGCTTCAACGCGGGCGGAGCCTACGCGGGCGACGCTCTGGCCGCCTATGCCTTCACCAACACCACCATTGCCGGTTCCATCGCCATGCTGGTGTGGATGTTCCTCAACTGGCGCGCTTCAAGCCGTCCCTCCTTCTCCGGCGTGCTCGTGGGCGCGGTGGCGGGCCTTGCCACCATCACGCCCTGCGCGGGCTATGTGCCGCCGTGGGCGGCCATCGTCATCGGGGCGGCCGGGGCCGTGGTGTGCTACCATGCCCGGTGCGTGCAGGCGAAACTCCACTTCGACGACGCCCTGGAAGTGTGGCGCGCCCACGGCATGGGCGGGCTCACCGGTTCTCTGCTGGTGGGCGTGTTCGCCTCCGCCGCCATCAACGATGTTCATGCCGGGCTGGAGCAGTTCTTCATGCAGGTGCTCGGCGTGGGCGTGGTGGCGGCCTGGTCCTTTGCGGGCACATGGCTCATTCTCAAGGTCATCAGTCACTTCGGGCCCATCCGCGTGAGCCGCGAGCAGGAGCTTGAGGGGCTGGATGAGGCCCTGCACGGCGAATCGGCCTACAGGCTGTAGCCTTTGTGCGGGCGGCACGGCGCCGCCCGCACGGAGCATTGACAAGGGGGAGGAAAGTGCGGATGTTCCTCCCCTGGAGGATCTATGACTTCTTTGCTTCTTGTGGCGGCGGGCGGTGCGCTCGGCGCGCTCTGCCGTTATGGCGCGGGGCTGCTTTCCACGGTGCTGTTCGGCAGGGGCTTTCCCGTGGGCACGCTCATGGTCAACGTGGCGGGCTGCTTCATCATCGGGGCCGTGTACGCCGCCATGGCGGAACAGGCCCACGGCATGCTGGCGACCTTTCTCATCCAGGGCTTCTGCGGCGCGCTCACAACCTTTTCCACGTTTTCGCTGGACTGTTTCAGGCTGCTTCACGAGGGGCGGACAGGGAGCGCGGCGGCCAATGCGGCCCTCAACATGGTTCTCGGTCTCGGCGCGGCGGCGCTGGGCCTTTCTCTTTTTGCCGGGGCGTAGAAGGACTGCGGCGTTTCCGGGAAGAAGAGCGCTTTCCGGATGTGAGCTTTTTTAAGGATGAGGACCCTCATGAAACCATTGTTCAGACAGGTGCTGGCCGTCCTTGTGGGCGGAGCGCTCGGCGCGGTATGCCGCGTGGAAATAGGCGGACTGGTCACGGCAGCGGCGGGTGCGGTGCTGCCCGTGGGCATTTTATGCGTCAATATGGCCGGTTCCTTTCTGCTGGGACTTCTCACGGGCGTTGCCTCCCGTTCCCGCTCCGGCTATCCCACGGCCACGGCCTTTTTCGCCACGGGATTTTTCGGCGGCTTCACCACCTTTTCTTCCTTTGCGCTGGATACCGTGCTGCTGTACGGAACGGGACATGTGCTGTTTGCCCTGCTCAATGTGGGCCTGAACGGCGTGTGCTGCATCAGCCTTGCGGGCCTCGGCTGGAAGATGGCGGCCCGTCCGGCAAAGGCGGCGTGACGCCATGGCTGGCGGAGCATGGAGCGTGTACCTTCTTCTCTGCGCCGACGGCACCTTCTACTGCGGCATCACGCTTGACGTGCCCCGCAGAGTGGCCATGCACAACGGCCTTCTTCCCGGCGGGGCGAAATATACCCGGGGCCGCAGACCGGTGCGCCTTGTTTCCTGCGCCGGAGGCTTCTGCCGCGCAGAGGCGCTCAGGCTGGAGAGGAGGATCAAGAAGCTTCCCCATGCCCGGAAGGCGGAAGCCCTTTTCGCGTTCCGCAGCCCGGAAAGCCGGGAGGCGGAAAGGGAGCAGCAGCCGCACCTGACCCCGGAAAGGGGAGGGATGACGCACTCTTGACCACGGGCACCTGCGGGAATATGCTCTGACCTCCCCGGGCCGACCGTGTCACATGAGGCCCGAAAATCCATGCAAGGGTGTCCTATGCGTAAGTTCCTTCCTCTTTTTCATAGCCTTGTTGTTCTGATGATGCTGGTTCTTGCCGTGCCCTGCGGCGCCGCCACCATGGTGGATATTTACGGTGCCGGCCAGAACAAGATCAACCTGGCCATGGCCTCCCCCCTCACCGGGCCGAGTCAGCGCGCCACGGCTCTGGGCGCCGAGCTGAACGACGCCATCACCACCAACCTCAATTACCTGCCCTTCATGCGGCTCACTTCGCCTTCCGCCGTTCTGGGCGGAACGCTCCTTTCCGCCTGGCAGGGTGCGGAAGTGGATTTCCGCCGCTTCCAGATCGCAGGTGCCGACCTTCTCGTCACGGCGCACTGGCCGAACGGCGACAGGGACAACAGCACCGTTGAGCTGCGCGTGTTTGAAACCTATTCCGGCAAGTTCGTGTTCGGCAACGCCTATTCCGGCGTGACCCATTCCGAAGTGCCCAACGTGGCCGACCGCTTCTGCGACGACCTCATGGAAGCGCTCACCGGTGCGCGCGGCTTCTTCAGCAGCTCCCTTGCCTTCGTCAAGGGCAACGGCCGCAAGCGCGACGTGTGGGTGGTGCGCGCCACCGGCCGCGATCTGCGTCAGGTCACCAACATTCCCGGCGCGGCCATGTCTCCTTCCTGGTCGCCGGACGGCCGCTATGTGGTGTTCAGCCACATGGACGACAGCACCCACGCCCTCGGCGTGTGGGACCGCATGAACAATACGGTCAAGCGCGTGCGCTTCCCCGGCAACACCGTCATCGGCCCCTGCTTCCTGCCCGACAACCGCGTGGCCGTGAGCCTTTCCACGGGCCACTACCCCGACATCTTCCTGCTGAACCGCCAGTTCCAGCGTGAACGCACCCTGGAACAGAGCCCCGGCATCGACGTGTCGCCTTCCTTCGACGCCACGGGCACCAAGATGGCCTTCACCTCCAGCCGCCTGGGCAGCCCGCAGGTCTTTCTGAAGGACTTTACCACCGGCACCGTGTCCCGCGTGAGCATGGAAGGTTCCTACAACTCCGAACCCTGCATCAGTCCCGACGGAACGCTCATCGCCTACACCAAGGCCACCCCTTCGGGCTTCCGCATTTTCGTGCACGACATGGTCACGGGCTATGAGCAGCAGATTTCCTTCGGCCCCGGCAGAGACGAACAGCCCGCCTTTGCTCCCGACAGCTACTTTGTGGCCTTCACCTCCACAAGGGGCGGTTCTTCCCAGATTTATCTGACCACGCGCCACGGCGGCGAGGCCAGAAAGGTTCCCACCGGAGCCGGCAATGCCTCGTTCCCGAGCTGGGGGAAGTAAAATAATTTAAATTTCAGGGCGAATTACCCCCCCTGCAAGCTTGACAACGGCAAGTGTGAGGGTAATATGCCGTTCTGCCCATAAGTGCAGTTTTCTTTCCACGCTCTATTTTTAGAGGGAAGAGCGGGAGAGAGAAATATTATGACTTAACTCTCAGGAGGAGTTATCATGAAGTCTCTGAAGTCTTTTGGCCTGGTTATGGTTCTTGCTCTGGCTCTCGGCATGGGCGCCGGCTGCGCTAAGAAGAACGCTGAAGTGGAAAACGTGGAACCCGCTCCCGTGGCCACCACCTCCGCTGTTGAAGCCGCTGCTCAGCAGATCACCGACGGCGTTGTGTACTTCGATTTCGACAAGTACGACATCAAGGCCGAATACCGCGACATGCTCCAGCAGAAGGCCGAACTGATGAAGCAGTTCCCCTCCATCCGTGTGCGCATTGAAGGCAACTGCGACGAACGCGGCACCCAGGAATACAACCTCGCCCTCGGCGAACGTCGTGCCCGCGCTGCCTATGAATACATGATCCGCCTCGGCGTGCCTGCTGACCAGCTCGACATCATCTCCTACGGCAAGGAACGTCCTGCTGTGGAAGGCACCGGTGAAGCTGTGTGGGCTCAGAACCGTCGTGACGAATTCAACGTCATCGCCCGCTAACGGCACCGTCTGACATCAAGGCTGCCCTGTAACCTCTGCAGGGCAGCCTTTTTTCGGGGCGTGGCGCAGGGGTAGCGCACCTGCTTTGGGAGCAGGGAGTCGCTGGTTCAAATCCAGTCGCCCCGACCACGGTCACGGAAAGAAGGCCTCATAAGGAGTGCAACTCCTTGTGGGGCTTTTTTTTATTCTTTTTTCATCCTTTTTCTGCCGCGCATGGTCTGTCTTTGTCCCCGGTACCGGAAAGGGGTATGCGGGTGCCACGCTTTTTTCCGGCAATACAGGAGAGAGACACAGGAGAGGGAGATACTCGCTGTCGCCCCCGGGCCACCTGCTCCAGGGCGACGAGCCCCGGACAGGAGAGGCATGGATAATACGCCCCCGGGAAACGGCAACACCGGGCGAAAAGGCGTAACGTTCGGCCTTTGCAGGAGGGAAGATGCAGCGTCTTGCGGGCAGCGCTGCACAGGCAGGCCGCAACGTGCAGAAGGGAAAGTCCCGGCAGCTCTTTTATGACGTTGCCGGAACAAGGAAGGCTTTTGCCTGTACCCTGCCTTTCTCTGCATGGCCGGGATACAGGCGCGGGAAGTTCCGGCGCGGCGGAAAGCAGCCGTCCGGCAGGAGGGGCAGACGCCTGCCCCCGGGCTGTTTCATGAAAAGCGTATGGGTGCGGGCCTTCTGCCGGAGCAGCGTCGGGGATGAACGGCGTCGGGCTGTCCCCCCGCGGCCCGGCAGGCGGAAGACGCAAGGGAGGATCCTGCCGCCCTCAGGAAAAGGCAGGGCGGCGCGTTATTTCTTTCTGCACCGGAGCAGACATATCATCTGCGTCATGGTGCCCATGGGGCAGAAGGCGCACCATGTCCGCGGCCTGTACAGAGCCATCATCAGAAGGCCCAGAAGGAACGAGGTGAGCATGATGCTGTAAAAGCCGAAGCTGAACTGGGCCACCCATGCCGGCAGGGAGGTTTCCGCATAGGCCCAGTGCCAGGGAAGCTGGAAGGTCCAGAACAGGCTGACGGTCTGCCGCAGGGAAGCGGCGCCTGCTCCCACCAGCCACGTCTGGAAGAGCATGTTCCCGAACATGGTCAGGAAAAAAAGCAGAAATCCATACCGGAACCAGCGGGAGTACAGCCATGCAGGCGTAGGCCTGTTGCGTGAATATCCGAGCTCATGGCCGAGCTTCATGCACAGCTGACCACGTCCGCAGAAATGATTGCAGAACAGCTTGTTTCCCCCGAAGATGGCAAAGCCGAGCGGAACCAGAAAGTCGATCATCCCCAGCCAGGCAAAGAGGATATTGAAAAATCCCAGGCTGAAATAAACGATGGTCCATATCCACAGATAGTCATACCAGTGCCGCTTCATTGCCTTCCCGCCTTTCTCTTTCCACAAGTTCTATGCAGTTGGCCGGGCATGATGCGGCGCATCTGCCGCAGCCGATACACAGCTCGATGTCGATTTCGGCCCGGCAGCCGTGGACGACCAGGGCTGCATGGCGCGGGCAGACATTTTCGCAGGTGCCGCAGGCGACACAGTTTCTGGGATTGACGACGGCATGGCGCCTGGATGGCATCAGCGTTCTCCTTTTTCCTGTTTTCCGCGGCATGCGCGGAGTTGCGAACCTGCGGCAGCCGTGGCCGCAGTGCGGGATTTCTGCCGGTCATCTCCATAACCGGCCGCTGCCGTTTTTTCCGGTGCGGAAGCAGCATGGCCGCAAGGATATGGCGCTCCTTTTCCTCCTCTCCCCGGCATGGATGCGGCGAAGAGGCGTGCGTTCATGAAGCATCGGGGCAACGAACCCCGCCTGAGGAGCAATATATATCCGCTCCGGGGGCGGATAGTTCCGCATTGTTCCGGCCGTGACATGGAATTTCCCGAAAGCGCGGCACATGCCGTTTCCTGCGTTTTCTTGAGCGCCGTCAGCCGGAAACTTCCGTGTGCAGGTGCCGGAACAGCCGCAGGAGGAGGCTTGTGCTGCCGGAAGTCAGGGCCTTTTCCTGCGCGTGTCACCTCCGCCGTGTTTCCGGATCCGCAGCTTTACAGCCGGAGGGAGCCGGTGTGCATGGCTCACGCTGCAACGTCTCTTTCCGCACCGGGCAGGGCCGCATGGTCATGGGCCGGCATCATCGGCAACGTACCGTTCCCTGAAAAAACGGTGTTCTGCCGTCCCGGGAGCATGAGCTTCTCTGGTATGGACCTGTAGTTTTGGATTTTTGTGTCAGAGTTTCCGGATCATGTCAACGCATCTGCACGAAAATGGGGCTTTCTTTACGGATGATGGTGAGTTTGTTCATAAAAACGGCCTTCCGTTGCAGTTGTTCGGAAAGACCGGGGATAATAAGACGTTGACTGTCTGCGAAGGACTATCGTTCCGGCAGGGCATGGGGCAGGACATGTTGCCGGAGCATGTTTTCCCGGAACATTTCCGTCAGAGAGGAGAGGCCGTGCGCGGGGCGGACGTTGCGCAGGTGCTTTCGCCGGGAAAAGGGCATGGCGGAAGAGGCCTCCGGGCAGGGGAAAGGCGCGGAAACAGGAAAAGGCCTGCTCCGGGGCAGGAAAGTGTTTTTTCCTGCTTGGGAAAGCCCGGTCATGCTCTTGATGCAGGCCGCGCACGAAAAAATGCGGTGCGGAAGGAAGCGGCGGAAAAGTCCCGTTCCCGCAGGAATTTTTGCCGCCGGAAGGACGATTTTTCCCCGATCCTGCCGAAACATGTGTTTTTAAACACCAGCTTGACAACATGCGCCCTATTATTAAAAGTAAGGAAAGTAAAAAATGAATCTGTCATCACGAAACAGGAGGATACCATGTCTGTTTTTTCCAATATCGTCTGCTGCATCAGCCTTTCCGAAAATCCCGACGACGTGGCCCAGTACACGAATGACATCACCCGCCAGAACGACGCCAAGCTCATCCTTGTGCATGTGGCGGCCGACAACGAAAGCATCCTGCGCCGCACCGGCAGCAAGAGCATGGTGGAAAAGCTCATCGACGAAAGCCGCAAGGCCAATGAAGAAGCCTTCACCGAGTATGTGAACAAGCACTTCGCCGGTCTCGACACCACCATCGTGCTCACCGAAGGCCGCGTCGAGGAAGAACTGCTCAAGATCATCGACAAGTACTGCGCCGACCTCATCGTCATCGGCAGCATGTCCACCAAGGGCGTGTTCGGTTCCCTGTTCAACAAGCCTTCCGAAAGCATCATCGGCAAGACCCGTATTCCCGTCATGGTCATCCCCAACGACCTCAGCCTGGAATGCGTGCCTGAATTCTAAGCCGTGAGCCGTGTTTTTCTGTGGGGCGGGGGTATTCCCGCCTGAACGGTACGGAGTTTTTTTTGCGCCGTACGGCAGAAAAGGCCCGCCTGCGAAAAGCAGACGGGCCTTTTTTCGTCCTTTCGGAAGACCTGAAGCCGTGCCGCCCGGGGCATCACGCCCGGCCCCCGGGGGAAGGGAAGAAAACGGGCGTGATGCGTTCCGGGCCGCAGCCTTGGCAGGCTGCTCTCCGGCGCAGGCTTCTGCGGAAGGAGAAGGCCTTTTGAGGCGCACGGGCTGCCCGGCCTTCCGGGAATACCGGAGCCGAACCTGCTCAGGCCCGGCGGATGTGATGTTCCACGGCAATGCCGTCGAGCAGGGAAGCGGTGATGAGGCAGCGCTTCACGATTTTTGCACAGTGTTCCAGCTGGGGAAGCCAGGCGTCGTCGAGGTCCACGGCCACGTCGATGTCAAGGGAGGAAAGACGCATGGAGCCTTGTTCGTTCATGGTCTTCACGCCTTTTCCCACGGCCTGAAGGGAGCGGAAGGGCACGCCGCGGGCCACGAGGGCGGCCCGCACGCTTCCGCAGAAGCAGCTCAGCGCGGCGGAAATGAGCAGAATGGAGGAATTGCCGCCCCGGGCGTCTTCGGGGTAGCCGGTATAATCCATGACGATATCGCCGAGAACCGGGGACCCCGTATGCACGGTGTAGACATCGCCTTTCTGTTCAAAGCGCACTTCGATTTCCTGAGACATGGCGTTACTCCTTGAAAAATAATCAGCCCGCAAGGCGCAGGGGGGAGGCAAGCTGGCGCAGCAGGGCGGGGACGGAATACATGGCGAGGGCGGAACTTCTGGGATTTTCCCGGAGCGGCGCGGGGCATACCGTGGTTTCCAGAGAGCATGTTCCGGCCCGGGCCGCGATGAAGTGCCTTGTGCCCTTTGCCCCGGGGTCGGCGATGAGGCGCACCGTGGTCTGTTCAAAGCCGTTTCCCGCAAGGGACAGGGCAATGGCGATGTTCACGTTGGCGGGGAAGAGGCGTATGGCCTCTGCGGCGCTTCCCTCAAAGACCAGGCGGGCCTGTGCGGAACAGAATGTTTCCCCGGCGGGAGGCAGGGCGGAGAGGTCGGCAAGGCCCAGGCTTTCCGGCCTCTTGACGGTGGTGAGGGAAAGACTCTCCAGCCCCATTTCACGCATGGCGCGTATGCCGTCGAGTCCCGCCACGGCGCCCGAGGGCACATGGACAAGGCAGGACTGGGCCTGCACTTCGTCGAGAAGGGCAGGATCCAGAGAAAAGCCGCCCACGCTCAGGCAGAGCACTTCCTTCTGCGCGGCAAGGCATGCGCGCACGATGCCGGGCATGGCGGCGGCGCTGGCCGATTCCACCAGCACGTCGCAGAGGCCGATGACCTCTTCCGTTTCCATGGCCGGAACGCCGAGTTCCCCGCCCAGATGCTCGGCGTGTTCCCTGCTGCGGGAAGCAACGCCCCTGAGTTCGTAGTACCGGGAAAGTTCCTTTTGAACATGGAGGCCAATGAGGCGTCCCATGGCTCCGCAGCCGATGATGCCGAGCGTTTTTTTCATCAAGACTCCTTCAGTGTGAAAACAACCGGGCGCAGGCATTTCCCCGGCGCAGGGCGCGGCGGAGCGTTCCGGCCGGAAAACCTGCCGGGAGAAATGCGGGGAGTGCGGAAAAGAAAAAGGGCCGCCGTCATCATGACGGCGGCCCGGAAACGCCAGTGGCGGAAGGGCGCCGTTACAGGACGGCGATGGCTTCCACTTCCACGCGGGCGCCCTTGGGCAGGGCGGCCACGGCCACGCAGGAGCGGGCGGGGGCGTCGGAAGCGAAGGTTTCGGCGTACACGGCGTTCACGGCCTGGAAGTCGGCCATGTCGGTGAGGAACACCGTGGTCTTCACCACGTTGTCGGTGGTGGCGCCGGCGGCGGCGAGCACGGCCTTCATGTTCTTGAGGGCCTGGGCGGTCTGTTCCTTCACGTCGGCGGAAACAAGTTCACCGGTGGCGGGATTCATGCCGATCTGGCCGGAAAGATACAGGGTGTCGCCGGCCTTCACGGCCTGGGAATAGGGGCCGATGGCCGCGGGGGCATCGGCGGTAAAGACGATGTTTTTCATGGAATCGCTCCTTTATGCGTTATGGCGTTGCCGCAGACCGTGCTTCCCGGAAAGCCCGGGAAAAACTTCTCACGTCCGGTCAGGCCCTTATATCAGCGCTTCCAGTTGAAGACAAACACCTGTTCCACGTCGGGATGCAGGCTCAGGTGCACGGGGCAGGTGTGGGCGCAGTGCTCGATGGCGGCCTTCTGGCGGTCGGTGTATTCGCGGTCGGGCATGTCGAGGATGACTTCAATCTTGCCGATGCGGCGGGGGTTGGCGCTCATCACCTTGGTGATGGAAATTTCCGTGCCCGTCACATCCACGTCATGCTGCTTGGCATAAATGCCGATGATGGTCATGCAGCAGGAGGCCAGGGCCGTGGAGCACAGATCGGTGGGAGAAAAGGCCTGCCCCTTGCCGTTGTTGTCCACGGGGGCGTCGGTGATGATGGTGGTGCCGCTTGCGATGTGGGTGCATTCCACGCGCAGATCGCCCAGATACTTAGCCTTCATGTTAGCCATGGTGAACTCCTTTTCTCCGGGGTGCGCCCGGAGCTGTTGCATGTGACGAAAAGGCTGCAGGCCGTACGGAAACTTCCGCATTTAAGGCAAGCAATACCGGCAACCGCCATTTTAGTCAACAGTCTACTGTCGACAAAATGAACGGATCCGGAACCGCCCCTTACGGGGCAGGGGCGCTATTCGGTGGGGAAGTGGGCGTCGCCTTTTCTGCGGCGCGCGGGCTTCTGCCTGTCGCAGAAGCAGGCAAGCCTTTCCACCGATTCGGCGTAATGGGCGCGGATGGCTTTCCGTATGCGTTCCGGGTCGCGGGAGCAGAGGGCCTCGTAGATGCGGCTGTGCCTGTCGTACAGCTCCTGCGGGGTGTAGATGGTGCGCCATTCCTGGTAGAGGAGGTACTTTGAGATCACCCGGCTGAAGCGCGAGGCGAGGGAGCGGAGCAGGGCGTTGTCGGAAAAGCTGAGTATGGTTTCGTGAAACTGCGTGCCGAGTTCGGCATGTTCCTCATAGCTGCCCCCGGCGGCGACGGCCTTGCGCATTTCTTCCATGATCGAGGCGAGCCTTTCCTGTACCTTCGGGGGCATTTCCTCCGCGACGAGCACGGCGGCCTCGCTTTCCAGAATGGCGCTCAGCTCATAGTTGGCGCGTATCTTCTCCGGCGTGAGTATGGTCACGCACTTGCCCCTCTTGGGGTGCGACATGAGCAGCCCTTCCGCTTCCAGATGGTGCAGAGCCTCGCGTACCGGCGCGCGGCTGATGCCGCATTCCTCGGCCATGGCGGCTTCGCCTATGCTGTCTCCGCCGCGGAGCTTTCCGCTGCGGATGCGCTGCTTGATGAGGTGTGCGACTTTTTCACTGTAGGTTGTCTTGTTGAACTGCTGCACAGGTCCTCCAGGCGTGTTCACTGCCGGCGTTTTTTCGTCCGGCCGGGCCGTAGCTGATGGAAATGTTTGTTCTGCTGCGCCCCGGCCGGGCAAAACTTTCCGCGGTGGGGGAAAATATGCCCGGAGGCTGGCTCCGTTCCCGCAGGGCGGCGTTCTGCCGGAAGGGAAAAGTGCGGAAATTCCGCGCGGTGAGGCAATGCTTTGCGCAATGCTCAAGCCTGCGAAGTTTAACGCATGGGAGCGCTCATGTCAAAAGGCCTGCGCTGTTCCTGTTCGCTGGAAAGGTCTCCCGCCACAGGAGAAACGAGGCTCAGCGCCGAGGGCGGAATGGCCGCCACCACGCCGCGCACGCCGGCGTTGATGTACACCAGCGGCAGATCGAAGAGCGTCTGCTGCATGAACACCGGCAGCGGCGTCTTCAGCCCGAAGGGACAGATGCCGCCGGGGACATAGCCCGTCAGCTCCAGCGCCGTTTCCGGGGAGGAGGGCAGAAGGCGGTGTATGCCGGAAAGCCGCTCCAGCTTGTGCATGGAAACGCGCTCGTCCCCGTGCATGAGCACCATGACGGCCCTGCGCTTTTCCCCCTGCATGCCGTTGTCGAACACAAGACTCTTCACCACAAGGTGTTCGCTCACCCCGAGCTTCTGCGCCGCGTCGCGGGTGCCCCCGTGTTCCCTGTAGGCGTATTTCAGGCCCGCCGCCTCCATGCCCGCCGCGTGCAGTATGGCCCGCGCCGGGGCTTCATTGAGCATGTCCGTCATATTCTCTCCTTGATGCGAACAGTGTATTTTTTTTGTCGACAAAAAACTGTCGACCGATATTGACAAGAAGTTTTTCTTTTCACATACTGACTCTGAAAAGGCAAGAGTCGGGGCCTTCCCGCACGGGCGGCCATGGAACATGGTGTTTAACCTTCTTATTTTCCAGGAGAAAATATGAACGCTGAATGTACGGGCCTTGTTTGCCGCGATTGCGGAACACGCATCGCCGAATCCGAATTTTCCCTTTCCTGCCCGAAATGCGGCGCCCCCATGCGTGTCGACTTTGCGCCCGGATCCATCCGCGAGGCGCTGAAGAACGGCATGCCTGCCTGTGACGACCGTTCCTATCTCTACCAGTGGCGCTCCATTCTGCCCATTTCCGACGAGTCGCTCATCGACAAGGTGAGCCTCGGCGAGAAGGAGTCCTCGCTGCTGCGTTCCCACCGCTACGGGCCTTCCCGCGGCATCAGTGATCTGTATTTCAAGATAGAGCAGGGCCCCACCCTCTCCCTGAAGGACAGGGGCACGGCGCTGTGCGTGCTCAAGGCTCTGGAAACGGGGTGCAGAACCATCTGCCTCGCCTCTTCCGGCAACAATGCGGCCAGCGTTTCGGCCTACGGTTCCCGCGCGGGGCTGCGTCCCGTGGTGTTTGTGCAGAAGCAGGTTTCCCCGGCCAAGATATTCAAGAGCCTGGTGTACGGCGGCAAGGTGGTGCGCATCGACGGCGACATGGCCGCCGCAAGCCGCGTCTGCGCGGCCATGGTGCGGGAAAAGGGCTGGTACCAGTGCGGCGGGCCCAACCCCTACCGTGTGGCGGGCAAGCGCACCTTTGCCTACGGCATCGTGCAGCAGCTTGGCCGCGTGCCGGATACGGTGCTCATTCCCTGCGGCGGCGGTGCGGGCATGGTGGCCGCCTTCGACGGTTTTTCCGAAATGCTGGAAGCGGGCATCATCGAGCGCATGCCCCGGCTGGTGGGCGTGCAGCTGGAAGCCTGCTGCCCCACGGCCACGGCCTTCCACGCCGGAAAGGATGTGGTCGTCCCTGTGGAAAAGAAGCCCTCCCTTTCCGACGCCATCATGAACAACAACCCCTACTGGGGCAAATACTGCCTTGAGGCCGTGCGCACCACCGGCGGCACCATGATCACCGTGTCGGATGCGGATTTCATCCGCGCCATCCGCGCTCTCGGCCGCGAGGAAGGCATCTTTACGGAACCGGCGGGCGTGGTGTCCGTGGCGGCGCTGGACAAGCTCGTGAAGATTCCCGGCTTCGAGAATCCCGGGGTCACGGTCTGCAACCTTACCGGCCACGGGCTGAACTCCCCGCAGGTGGCCACCAGTGATTCGGAATCTCCCGAGCCTGTGGAGGCTTCCCTCGAAGCCGTGGAGGCGTACTTGGGAGAATAGCGTTTTTCGGCAAGGCTTTTGCGATGCAGCACACCTTTCATTCCCTTCAGGAGGTCTTATGAAAAAGTTGTCCTTCATCATCGCTCCGTTCATGGCCCTTTCGCTCTGCATGGGCGCCACGGCGCAGGCGGCGGATTATCCTTCCAAGCCCATCACGCTGATGACGGCCTTCAATGCGGGCGGCGGCAGCGACGTAAGCCATCGCCTTATTGAAAAATACGCCCGGGGCGTCATATCTCAGCCCATCGTGGTGACCTACAAGCCCGGCGCGGGCGGCGAAGTGGGCTGGACGTGGCTCATCGGCGCGCGTGCCGACGGCTACACCGTGGGCGGCGTGGACCTGCCCCACATCGTGCTGCAGCCCCTGCTTCGCGCCGAAGGACAGCCCGGCTACAAGACCGAGCAGCTCAACCCCCTGTGCAACCTCGTGTTCGACCCCGACGTGGTCATGGTCCGCAAGGACAGCCCCTTCAAGTCTCTGGAAGAACTCGTCACCTACGCCAAGGCCAACCCCGGCAAGCTGAAGGTGGGTACCGTGGGAAAGTTCACCGGCGACCACCTCTTCCTCATGCAGATTGAAAAACTCACCGGCACCAAGTTCACCCAGGTTCCCTACCCCGGCGGCGGCAAGGCTGCTCCCGCCCTGCTCAGCGGCGAAGTGGACTGCTACTTCGGTTCCGCCTCCAACTTCCTGCGCATGGAAGGCGCCCGCGGCCTCGCCATCGCCACCAAGGAACGCTACGAGCTCTGCCCCGACGTGCCCACCTTCGCGGAACAGGGCTACACCCTGGAATCGGCCAAGTATCGCGGCATAGCCACGCCTCCCAAGTTCCCCGCCGAGGCCCAGAAGTACCTGGAAACCAAGCTGGCCGAACTCTGCGCCAACCCTGAATATCAGCAGGCCGTGCGCGGCGCCGGACTGACCCCGTACTACACGAACGGCAAGGAATTCGGCGAAATCATCAAGAGAGAAAAGGAAAAGGCCGTCAACGTGCTCAAGACCTACGGCTTCATTAAGTAATGTCTGCGCCGGGGGGAGGCTTCGGCCTTCTCCCGGCCTCTGTTTCTCCGCCCGGTCCTGCCGACCGGGCCGGTTCCGCTTTCATTACGGAAACGCAGCGAGGCGCGTATGTTTGATATTTCGGTTGTCCTTTCCAATCTCTTTGAACCCATGACGCTGCTGCTCATGGCGCTGAGCGCCTGCTTCGGCATCATCATGGGAGCCATACCCGGCCTTTCCGGCACGCTCGGCATCGCGCTTCTCATGCCGTTCACCTTCGGTCTGGAACCCGGCGTCGCCCTGCTCATGCTCGGTTCCGTGTACTGCGGTTCGGAATACGGCGGAAGCATCCCGAGCATTCTCATTAATACCCCCGGAACGGCGGCGGCGCTGTGCACCACCTTCGACGGACACCCCATGGCGCAGAACGGCCATGCGCAGAAGGCGCTGCTCACCGCGCTCATTTCCTCCGTGTTCGGCGGACTTTTCGGCGTGTGCGCGCTCATCTTCCTTTCCATTCCTCTGGCGCATGTGGCCATGAGCTTCGGCGCGCCGGAACAGTTCTGGCTGTGCGTGTTCGCCCTCACCATCATCGCCTCTCTTTCTTCCGGGCAGGTGCTCAAGGGCATCATCGGCGCGCTGCTCGGCCTGCTTTTCGCCTGCGTGGGCATGGACCCCATCACCGGTATTCCCCGCTTCACCTTCAATACCATGGAACTCATGAACGGCATCAACGTGGTGCCCGCGCTCATCGGTCTCTTCGCCATTCCGCAGGCCCTCATGCTGCTCAAGCCCGCGGGTGAACACGGCGGCATGGCCCCCTACCGGCCCGCTCCCGGCGTGTTCTGGCAGACGGTGAAGGAGTTCTTCCACCGCATCTGGGTGGTGGGCGTCGCCGGCGTGGTGGGTCTCATCATCGGCATCATGCCCGGTGCGGGCGGCAATATCGCCACCTTCATCGCCTACAACGAGGCCAAGCGTTTTTCCCGCAAGCCTGAAAAGTTCGGCACCGGCATCATGGAAGGCATCATGGCCCCCGAAGTGTGCAACAACGCCGTGGTCGGCGGCGCGCAGATTCCCATGCTCACCCTGGGCATTCCCGGCAGCGCCCCTGCCGCAGTCATGCTCGGCGCGCTCATGACCCACGGCCTCAAGCCCGGATTCGCCCTGTTCACGGAACAGAGCGACGTGGTGTTCACCTACTTCATCGGCCTTTTCCTTGCCAACATCATGATCCTCATTCTCGGCCTCGTGCTGATACGCATCTTCGTGCGCGTGCTGCAGATTCCCCAGAATTTCCTGGTAGTGGCCATCATCGCCATGTCCGTGGTGGGCGCGTACTCCATCAGCACTTCCGCCATGGACGTCATTTCCATGTGCGCGGGCGGCCTCATCGGCTACATCCTCATCCGCTACAAGTTCGGCGTGGCTCCCATGGCCCTGGGCCTCATCCTCGGCGGCATGATGGAAGAAGGCTTCAAGCTTTCCCTGCATCTCGGCGCGGCGGAAGGCAACGTGGTCATGTTCTTCTTCTCCCGTCCGCAGAGCCTCGTGCTCATCGCCCTTACCGTGCTTTCCCTCGTCTATTCCATCTGGAAGGAAATCTCCGCCGCCCGCAAGGCCGGGCAGGCCGCCGCATAAGGAGGCAGTCATGAACAACAGCCGTATTGTCGATGTCAGCTGCGCCGTTGTCGTCATTCTGTTCTGCCTGCTCATGCGCACGCAGCTCACGCACATTCCCCGGGAAGGCTATATCTTCCCCATGTGCACCATCTATCTGCTCATGGGCACGAGCGCGCTTCTGGCCCTGCGCGCGCTGCTGACCCGGCAGGGCCCGCACATGACCTTCTTTGCGGGCATTCCGGTGAAGCGCTGGTGTATTGTTTCCGCAATCTTCGTGGTGCAGTGCCTGGGCGCCATGTATCTTTCCTTCAAGATATTCATGGGACTCGGCATGCTCACCATCATCTTCCTTCTGGAAAAGAAGCATTCGCTGAAAAATACGGTGTGCAACGTGCTGTATGTGGCCTTCTTCCTCGTCTTCTTCCAGCTCTTCTTCACCGATATCATGCACATCTATTTCCCGGAAAACCTTTTCTACTAGCCTGTGCTCTTCAAGGCGGCGCTGCCCGGGAAGAAGACTCCGCAAGGCGACGCCGCCCGGCATACGGCCTGCCGTTTCTGCGCCGGGAAAGGGAATATCCTTCCCGGAGCGCAGAGCGGAAGCCTTCTGAGGATGCATCCCTGAGACATGCGGCGGCAATAATGAGGTGATTCTTCTGTAATATACGGATATTGATGATGAATGTATCACACTGAGGGCCGGATGCTGCCGCATGCGGCGTCCTTTTGAGGCCCGAAGCTGTGCGGAACAATCTTCAAGACGCGACGGAGTGTTTCATGGAAGGCAATGCGCTTCTTCTTGCCTGTGAAAGAGCGGTCCCGGAGATACTGGGGCTTTCGCAGCGACTCGTGAACATGGATTCCGGCACCGACGACCTGCCCGGACTCAGACGAAAGGCCGAGTTGCTTTCGGATCTGTTCACGGAACAGGGCGGAAGCGTGCGCCTTCTGGAAGCTGCCGAGCCGCGGAAGGGCAAGTGGAACCTTGAGGCCGTGTTCCACGGCACGGGCCGGGCGCGCATTCTCATTCTCACCCATTACGACACCGTGTTTCCGGCGGGAGAGGCGGCAAGGCGGCCGTTTTCCTGCGACGGGGAGAAGGCCTTCGGCCCGGGCGTGGCCGACATGCAGACGTCCATAGCCATGGTGCTCAGGGCGCTTCCCATGATGCGCGAACTTGAAGGGTGCGACTATGATACCCTCACGGTGTTCTGCAATGCCGACGAGGAATCCGGCTCTCTGGGAAGCCGGGATCAGATCAGGGCCCTTGCGCGCAAACACGACATCGCCCTCAACATGGAGCTGAGCGGGGCGGAGGGCAACCTCATCACCGTGAGCGGGCGCGGCATGGCCAATGGCAGGCTCCGCGTGCGGGGCAGGGCGGCGCATTCCGCGGCGGAACCCCCGGCAGGGGTGAATGCGGGCCTTGAACTGGCCCATCAGCTGCTTCAGCTCCGTTTTCTTTCCCGGCCGCAGATCCGCACGGCGGTGAACGCCACGGTGGGGAGCTTCGGTTCCCGGCCCAACGTCATTCCCGATACGGCGGAAGCCGTGCTCAACATCCGTGTGGCGGATGCGGCGGAGTTCTCCCGCGTGGAGAACGACATCAGAGCGATCATCAGAAACAGACTGTTTGCGGAAAGCGAAGTCTCCTTCGACATGGACATCGCCATCATGCCCTACGGCAACAACCCCGTCACGCTGGAGCTGGCCGACAGGGTGAGGACCATGGCCCGCGCCGAACTCGGCATGGAACTCGGCTACCGTCATGCCATAGGCGGCAACGACACGAGTTTCAGTGCGGAATGCTGTCCTTCGCTGGACGGTTTCGGTCCGGGCTGCGTGGCCATGCACACGGCGGAGGAATACCTGCCCGTGCGTACCGTTGCCCCGCGCCTCTACCTTCTTCTGCGCATGGTGCAGGAGGTATGCCGTGGCGGCATGGTTCCCCTGAACAGAAGCTCCGAGGAGGCGGAAGCATGAAGAAAGAGGATGTGATAAGCGGCGTGCTGCTCATGGGCCTGAGCGCGGTTCTCTATACGCAGACGCTGGTCGATCCCAGCGAGATCATGTTTGAAGACGACATCGACCCCATGAAGTACCCGCGCATGCTCATTGCGCTGCTGGCGCTTCTGGGGGCCGTGCTGGCCGGAAAAGGCCTGCGACTGGCAGGCACGGTTTCCGCGGTGCCCATTTTTTCCCGCCGTACCCTGTCCGTCATGGCCGTGCTTTTTCTCTATGCCGCCGTGTTCACCACGGTGGGATTCTTCGTGTCGAGCTTTGCTGCCGCCTTTGCCGTGGCCTTCATCATGGGCTGGCGCAGGATTCCCGCCCTTATCGCCGTGTGCGGGTTTTCCATGGTGGTGATCTGGCTGCTCTTTACCTACATCCTGCGCATTCCCCTGCCTGTGGGGACGCTGTTCTGATTTCCGGGAGACAAGCATGGACATGATATTTTCCGCCTTTGCCGAAGTGCTGAGTCCCTTTCCCCTCATCATGAACCTCATGGGTGTCATGGTGGGCATGATCATCGGCGCTCTGCCCGGACTCGGTTCCGTGGTGGCCATTTCCATCTGCCTCCCCTTCACCTTCGGCATGCAGCCGCTGCAGGCCATGGCCCTGCTGCTCGGCGTGTACTGCGGCTCCAACTGCGGCGGCAGCATCGCCGCCGTGCTCATCAACACCCCCGGCACGCCGCAGGCCGCCGCCACCTCCATCGACGGCTACCCCATGGCCCGCATGGGCAAGGGCGGCACGGCCATAGGCTGGGCCCTGGGTTCTTCCATTTTCGGCGGCCTTTTTTCCTGCGCCGTCCTTGTCGTCGCCGCGCCCACGGTGGCTTCCTTCGCCCTGCAGTTCGGCCCGCTGGAAACCTTCGGTCTCATTCTCATGGGCCTGACCTGCATTTCCAGCGTGTCGGGCAAAAATCAGCTCAAGGGGCTTGCGGCAGGCGTCATCGGGCTGCTTCTGGCCTGCGTGGGCATGTCGCCCTTCACGCCGGATGCGCGCTTCACCTTCGGCCTCTACGCCCTGGACGGCGGCATGGACACCGTGGCCGTCATCGTGGGCGTGTTCGCCATTTCCGAGGTCATCGACCGTGCCGAGCGCATGCTTCATGAAGAACAGGGGAGCGTGCTGAGTGTGGACAGGCTGAAGATGCCGCGCATCGCAGATTACCGGGGCAGGCTCTGGAATCTCGTGAAATCCTCCATCATCGGAACCTTCGTGG
This sequence comes from uncultured Mailhella sp., assembly GCF_944324615.1. Classification (GTDB taxonomy): domain Bacteria; phylum Desulfobacterota; class Desulfovibrionia; order Desulfovibrionales; family Desulfovibrionaceae; genus Mailhella. The sequence continues at coordinate 3,999 of NZ_CALUWY010000016.1, read as the reverse complement.
GCATTCTGCCCGGCACGGGAGCCACCACGGCGGCCTTCATAGCCTATGGTGAAGCCAAGCGCTCCAGCCCCCGCCGCGACAAGTTCGGCACCGGCGAACCCGACAGCATCGTGGCCGCCGAATCCGCCAACAATGCCGTGACGGGCGGTGCGCTGGTGCCTTCCCTGGCTCTCGGCATTCCCGGCGATCCCGTCACCGCCATCATGCTGGCCACCTTCATCCTGCACGGCATCACCCCGGGCGTGCGTCTCATGGCGGATAACCCCGCCATCGTCTACGGCATTTTCGTGGCCCTTGCCGTGGCCAATGTGCTCATGTGGCCCTGCTGCTGCCTCACCACGCGCATGTTCAACTACCTGCTCAAGACCCCGGAACCCATACTCATGGGCCTCATCACCGTGCTCTGCGTGCTGGGTTCCTACGGTTCCCGCGGGAACATCAACGACGTGGCCGTCACCATAGGCGCGGGCATCGTGGCCTATCTTCTGCGCCGCAGCGGCTTCCCCATGCCGCCCATCGTCATCGGTCTCGTGCTCGGGCAGCAGTTTGAAATGAGCATAGGCCAGATGACCCTGTACAAGGCCGATCTCGGCTGGTGGGAATACATTTCCGCCTCGCCCATCGCCCTGTGCCTGTTCGCCGTGACCGCGCTCATTCTCTGCATGCCGCTTCTGCGCCGCCTGAGGACGCGAAGCTGATGTTTCCGGCCGGACGGAGGGAATCTTCGCCCGCTTTTCCGCCTCGCCGCATGGCGTGAACCCTCAACCTTTTTCAAGGAGAGCGCATGAACAGTCTTTTCAAACGTCTCGGTCTGGCTTTCGCCTGTACGCTGCTTGCCGCGGGTTCCGCCCTTGCCGCCTACCCCGAACGTCCCATTACCATGATCGTGCCCTTCGGCGCGGGCGGTTCCAATGACCTGCCCGCCCGTGTTCTGGCCGGCATGATGGAAAAGAAGCTCGGCCAGCCCGTGGTGGTGCAGAACGTGGTGGGTGCGGGCGGCACGCAGGGCACCACGCAGATAGCCCAGGCCAGACCCGACGGCTACACCATAGGCTTCGACCCCACCGGCGCGCTCTGCCTCCAGCCCCACATGAAGAAACTGCCCTACGGTGTGGACAGCTTCCAGTTCATCGGCATGGCCACGCAGCAGCCCGTGGTGCTCATGACCAGCAAGAAGGCTCCGTGGAAGAACATTGAGGAAATGGTGGAAATCGTGAAGAAGGCCCCGGGCAAGTACATCGTGGGCATTTCCGGCAAGGGCAACATGAGCCATGTGCCGGTGCTTGCGCTGGCCAGGCACTACGGGCTCAAGTTCCGCTATGTGCCCTACCGTTCCACCCCGGAAATCATGAAGGAAATCGCCGCCGACCGCCTGCAGTTCCATGCCGACATGCCCGTGGCGCTTTCCCAGTATGACGTGTACGGCCTTGTGCAGTTCTCCGACAAGAAGGTGGACAACCTGCCCATGCCGAATTCCGCCGACATCGGTCTGAACAAGAACTTCATCATGTGGCAGGCCTGCATTGCGCCCAAGGGCATTCCCGCCGACATCGTCAAGGTGCTCGTGGATACCATGCGCGAAGTGGTGAACAGCCCCGAATACGCCGAGGCCGTGCGCAAGCTCAGCATGAACCCCTGGTGGATGGAGCCGGAACAGGCCCAGGCCTTCTACGCCGAGGAATTCACCTCCTACGGCGAGGCGCTGAAGGAAGCTCTGGCCAATTAATCGGGTTCCTTCCCGGAAGCGTTTTCCTGTTTCCCTGCCGGAGGGCCTGTTTTCCGCTCCTGCCGTTCAACTCTTCCCGGAGGCAGACCCTCTCTGCAAAAAAGCGCTCTCCCGGCTGTGCCGGAAGGGCGCTTTTTCCTTTAATGCGGCGTTTTCCGCTGTTTTTTCCGCGAAGGAGGCAAGAAGGGCGGGGCGGAAAACAGGCGGGGAAGGGCGCTTTCCTCTGCACAGACAGGGCACAGGAAGTCGGAAGGACTCTGCGGCGGAACGCATCCGGCCGGAGAGGGCAGGCGAGTAAGCTGTGCCGCTTTTGCCCTGCCGGAAAGCCGGCCCGTCGCCTTTCCCCGGCCCTTTTCGGGGAAAGGAAGGGGGGAAAGTTCAGTGCCGGGGCGGAAGGCCGCCCTGAAGTATGCGGTCCTTCTCCGTGACGGGGCGCAGAACGCGGCAGGGATTGCCCGCCGCCACCACGCCCGGGGGAATGTCGCGCGTGACCACGCTCCCCGCGCCGATGACGCTTCCGTCGCCTATGGTCACCCCGGGCAGAACGGTGACATGGCCGCCGAACCACACGTCGTTGCCCACAAGAACCGGTCTGGCCCATTCCAGACCGGCGGCGCGTTCCCCGGCATCCAGCGGATGGCAGGCCGTGTAGAAGCCGCACTGCGGGCCGATGAAGCAGTTTCTGCCGAAGCGCACGGGCGCGCAGTCGAGAATGACGAGGTTGTAATTGGCGAAGAAATGTTCCCCGATTTCGATGTTGAAGCCGTAATCGCAGACAAAGCCCGGTTCGATGAGGAAATGTTCCCCGGTTTTGCCGAGAATGCGGGCAAGATGTTCCCTTCTGGCCTCCAGCTGCGAGGGAAGAAGCCTGTCGCAGAGCGCGCAGGCGTCCACGCAGGCCCGGTGCAGGCGGATCAGTTCCTCATCCAGTACGCTGTACACTATGCCGGCCATCATTTTTTCCTTTTCCGTCATGCCTCTCTCCTTGCGGGGCAGAGCCTTGTGCGGCGAGGGCCGCAAAGGCCGAAAATGTTCGGTATTTCAGGTCGTTCTGTGGGGCGGAGGCGGCTTCCGCCGCATGTCTGCCCGGCGTCTTGGGCCGTCATGGCAGGATGCGGCGCCCTTCTGCGGGAAGAGCGCCTCTTTCTGAAGAGCGCAGGCCTTCGCGCATCAGAAGCCGGGCGCAGGGTACAAAGAAGGCCGGAGCTTTCGCCCCGGCCCTCATGTTCTCTGGCCTTGTCAGGGAATACCCTGTACGACTAGTTCTTCTTGGCTACCAGTTCTTCAGCGATGCTGGCGGGCACTCTTTCGTAGTGATCGAACTGCATGCTGAAGGTGGCGCGGCCCTGCGTACGGGAACGCAGGTCGGTGGCGTAACCGAACATTTCAGACAGCGGCACATGGCAGCTGATGACCTGGGCGCCGGCGCGGGCTTCCATGGCCTGCACCTTGCCGCGGCGGCCGTTGAGGTCGCCCATGACGTCGCCGAGGTAATCTTCGGGAGTCACCACTTCCACGCTCATGATGGGTTCCAGAAGCACGGGGCTGGCCTTGCGCATGGCGTCCTTGATGGCCATGGAACCGGCAACGTAGAAGGCCTGTTCGGAGGAGTCCACTTCGTGGTAGGAACCGAACACGAGGTTGACCTTCACGTCCACGGCGGGGTAGCCGGCGAGCACGCCGCTCTTCAGAGCGTCCTGGATACCCTTGTCGATGGCGGGGATGTATTCCTTGGGGATCACGCCGCCCGTGATGGAGTTGATGAACTCGTAGCCCTTGCCCGGGTTGGGTTCGACCTCGATGACGGCATGGCCGTACTGGCCGCGACCACCGGACTGCTTGGCGTACTTGGTGTCGGACTTGGAGGGTTTGGTGATGGTTTCGCGGTAGGCAACCTGAGGCTTGCCCACGTTGGCATTCACGTTGAATTCGCGGGTCAGGCGGTCCACGATGATGTCGAGGTGGAGTTCGCCCATACCGGCGATCAGGGTCTGACCGGTTTCCTCATCGCCCGTCACGCGGAAGGAGGGGTCTTCCTTGGAGAGCTTGTTGAGGGCGGCGGAAAGGGCGTCGCGGTCGGCCTTGGTCTTGGGTTCGATGGCAACCTGGATGACGGGATCCGGGATGTCCAGGGATTCCAGGACCACGGGAGCGTCGTCGTGGCAGAGGGTGTCGCCGGTGGAGACGTTCTTGAGGCCCACGAGAGCGACGATGTCGCCGGCGCCGGCCCACTTGATTTCTTCACGCTTGTTGGCGTGCATGCGCACGATACG